>CAYTAG010000215.1:0-5974 GCA_964435625.1 uncultured Halobacteriales archaeon
CCCCGACGTATCAGGCGCTCCACGCGGTCCCCGAGTCCGTCGGCGACGTGAGCCGGGTGTGGCTCGAACCGCCGGAGTGGGAACTCGACGTGGATTCGGTGACCGACGCCATCCGCCCCGAAACCTCGGTCGTCGTCCTCAACAACCCGAACAACCCGACCGGGCGCTACCACCCCGAGGAGAAAGTCCGCGCTCTCTACGACCTCGCCGAGGATCACGACGCCTACCTGCTCTGCGACGAGGTGTACCGCCTGCTGGCCGACGACCCCCTGCCGCCCGTGGCGAGCATGGGCGAGCGCGGCATCAGCACGACGAGTTTGACGAAAGCCTACGGGCTGGCAGGCCTGCGGTTCGGGTGGCTCGCCGGTCCCGAGGAGGTGGTCGAGGCGGCGTGGCAGTGGAAGGACTACACCACCATCTCGCCCTCCATCTTCGGCCAGCACGTCGCCCGGCAGGCGCTCGGCGAGCAGGAAGACGCCATCCTCGCGGAAAACCGCGAGTTGGCGGCTCGCAACCGCGAGCGCGTCGCCGCGTTCCTCGACGAGCACGGCCTGGAGTGGTACCCCCCGGTCGGCGTCAACGGGTTCGTGGCGGTGCCCGACGGGTTCGAGGACGGCCGGGAGTTCTGTCGCACCGTCGTCGAGGACGAGGGCGTCGTCCTGGCGCCCGGCGAGTTCTTCGGCTACGACGGGTTCTTCCGGATCGGCTTCGGCCTGCCCGCCGACGAACTGGAAGAGGGACTGGAACGGGTTGGCCGGGTGCTAGAGCACCGTGGTCAGGGGTAGTCAGGAGGCTCCCGCGACGGTCCACCGCCGGTGGCCGCCACGGCGGCCCCGTCCTTCCGGTCGTAGTCGACGCACCTGCCGGGTGGGCCGACGTGACGTCCTCAGCCTCCCCGACGTCGTTTCGCCGGGGCGACGACAGCGCTGGGACACGGCCGTTCCAAACCGTTTATACGGACCCTGGGACTATCGGTGGGTATGCCCGAACAACAGAAGGAAGTTCGAGACCTCCAGGAGGGCTCCTACGTAATGATCGAGGGGGCCCCGGTCGAGATCGACTCCTACAGCACGGCCAAGCCCGGCAAACACGGCAGCGCCAAGGCCCGCGTCGAGGGCCGGGGCGTCTTCGACGAGAAAAAGCGGAACTTCTCCCAGCCCGTCGACGCGAAGATCCAGGTGCCGATCATCGACCGCAAACAGGGCCAGATCGTCTCGGTCAGCGGCGACGACGCCCAGATCATGGACCTGGAGACCTACGAGACGTTCACGATGCGCCAGCCCGAGGACGTCGACCTCTCGCCCGACGACGAGATCGAGTACCTGGAGTTCGAGGGCCAGCGAAAGATCGTGCAGGCCTGAGCGGTCCGGGCCGATGTTCCCCGGCGCCTCCAGCGACCGCGGGACCGCCGACTACGCGGTCGTGGGCGCACCGCTCGACGTCTCGACGTCCTTCCAGCCGGGCGCCCGCTTCGGCCCCGACCGCGTCCGGCGGTTCGCCGCGTCCTTCGAGGACTACGACCGCCGGACCGACCGCTCGTTCTCCGACCTGGCGGTCCACGACCACGGCGACGTCCGCGCCTGGGACGACGCCGGCGAGTACCTGCCCTACCTCGCGGGCGCCCTGGCCGACCTCGTCCGGGAGGGCGCCCTCCCGCTCACCCTCGGCGGCGAGCACACCGTCACCGCGGCGGGGGTCCGCGCCGTGGACCCGGACGTGCTCGTGGTGCTGGACGCCCACCTTGACCTGCGAGACGCCTACGACGGGAACCCGCTGAGCCACGCCAGCGTCCTCCGCCGCGCGCTGGACGGCCACCCCGACGGGTCGCCGCTGGACTGGGGACCGGCGGTCGAGGAGGCCGTGATCCTCGGCGCCCGGGCGGGCAGCCGCGAGGAATGGGAGCGGGCCGAGTCCGGGGACGTGACGGTCGTCCCGCCCGGGGAGGTGGCCAGATGGGAGCCGGACCTCGACGGCCGGTCGGTCTACCTCTCGGTCGACGTCGACGCCGCCGACCCGGGGTTCGCGCCGGGGACGGGGACGATGGAACCGTTCGGTCTCGACCCCCGGGAGATGCGCGACGTCGTGCGCGCGATGGCGCCCCAGTGCGACGGCTTCGACGTCGTGGAGGTCAACGACCGCGACGACGGCCAGGCCGCCGCGCTGGCCGGGAAGTTGCTGCGGGCGTTCGTGTACGCGCACGCGGACGGCGCCTGATCCGGCGTCGACCACGCCGCCGGAACCCTTTTCGAGCGCCGGGGCGACCCCCGCCCATGACCGAGCGGGTCGCGGAACTGGCGACCGACGAGGAGTGGGCGGCCGCGGTGCCGATCCTGGGGCAGCTGTGGACCGACGCCGACGACGCGGAGATTCGCTCCTGGCGCGAGGAAGGCGACTACCGCCTCTTCGGGCTGTTCGCGGACGGCGACCTGGCCGCCGTCGCGGGCGTCTCGATCCAGCGGGTGCTGCACCACGCCCGACACCTCTGGATCCACGACTTCGTGGTTGCGGAGACCCACCGCGGCGAGGGCTACGGCCAGGCGCTGCTGACCTGGCTGGAGGAGTGGGCCGACGAGCGGGACTGCGAGTACGTCGCGCTAGCAGTGATCGACGGCAACGACGAAGCGCTGCAGTTCTACGAATCCTGCGGAATGGACGAGTGGGGATCGGTCGTCGAAGCCGAACTGTGAGCCGTCAGCGTCACGGACGACCCCATAAGGTTTCAGATGTGCTACGTAAACCGGATTTGGCAATTCTCCTTACTGAAGACTATTTCAGCGAACTGTCATTAGGGTCCGCGGCGAACCGACGGTCGTGAGCGAACCACGCTGGCTCGTCCCGCGGTACTACCTCTTCCGGGCGACGAACTCCGCCGGGTTCTACGTCCCGGTCGCCATCCTCTACCTGCAGGACGAGGGGTACGGACTCGGGTTCATCGGGGTCGCGTACGCGGTGTTCGGCCTGGCGACGCTGGCCGCCGAAATCCCCTCGGGCTACCTCGGGGACTGGCTCGGCCGCCGGGCCAGCCTCGCCGTCGGCAGCGCGCTCCGGACGGTCGTCCTGGCCGCGTACCCGCTGGTCGACGGGGCGACCGCGTACCTGGTGATCCACGTCCTGTGGGCGACCGGACGGGCGTTCCGCTCGGGCACCCAGGACGCCTGGCTGTACGAGATCCTGAAGGCCCACTTCGACGAGGAGCAGTTCGCCCGCGTCGAGGGGCGCGGTCGGGCGATCCTGCTGGTGACGTCGGCGGCCGGGGCCGTCGCCGGCGGGTACCTCTACGGCGTCGATCCCGGGTATCCCTTCTTCGCCAACGCCGCCCTCGCGGCGCTGGGCCTCCCGATCCTCGTCACGTTCCCCCCGGTCGAGCGCGACGGTGGCGGCGAGGTGTTCACCGTCCGCGACGCGGTCCGGATGCTCCGCCTCCAGGTCGCCCGCCCGGAGGTCCGATGGCTGGTCGCCTACGCGGCGCTGTTCAACGCCCTCTTTCTGGTCACGCGGGTCTACGAACAACCGGCCCTGGACGCGGTCGGCGTCCCGGTCACCGGGTTCGGGTTGCTGTACGCCGGGTTCAAACTCGTCTCCGCCGGCGCGGCGGCCTCCGTCGGGTGGTTCGAGGACCGTCTGGGCGCCCGTGGCGTGTTCGCCCTGCTGATGCCCGCGTACGGTCTCGCGTACGCCAGCCTCGCGCTGTTCCCGGTCCTGGTCGTTCCGGCCCTGTTCCTGAACCGTGGGCTGCGGGTCCTCACGATTCCCGTCCGCAACCAGTACCTCAACGACCGGCTGGAAGACGTCGGCCGGGCGACCGTCCTCTCGGGGGTCGCCATGGCGCTGGCGCTGGTCGGCTCCGTCTCTCGGCTCGTCGCGGGCTGGGGCACCGAAGCGGTTGGCGTGCTCCCGTTCCTGGCGCAGGCCGGCGTCGCCGTCGTGGTCGTCGGCGTGGCCCTCTGGACGCTCGTCTCGCCGATCCGCGCGGGCAACGGAACCGCCGGGGCGGAGTCCGACGCCGGGGTCACCTCCGACTGAGGGTGATGCGCCGGTTTCGGACGAGTCCGAAGCTACAAGCCTTCCAGACGAGTGGTTCCGTCCATGCAACTGTCGACCATCGTCGACCGGCTGGACGACCGGCTGGACACCGACGCCTACGCCGGCGTCGATCCCAGCGCCAACGGCCTGCAGGTCGGCCCCGACGAGAAGGCGGTCGAGACGGTCGCGTTCGCCGTCGACGGCGTCGTCGAGACGTTCGAGCGGGCCGCCGAACTCGGGGCGGACCTGCTGGTCGTCCACCACGGGATCGTCTGGGGCGGCCTCGACCGCGTGACGGGCATCGAGTACGACCGCGTGCGCGCGTTGCTCGACAACGACGTCGCGCTGTACGTCTCCCACCTCCCGCTGGACGGCCACCCGGAACTCGGCAACGCCGCCGGGATCGCCTCCCGCCTGGGGATGGACGAGGTCGAACCGTTCGGCCACGAGGGCGGGGTCACTATCGGCCAGCGCGGTCGTCTATCCGAACCGCTCACCCACGACGGTCTCCGCGAGGAACTGGCCGACGCGCTGCCGGTCGACGCCGACGACGTCCAGGTCCTCGACCACGGTCCCGACTCCCTGGCGGAGGTCGCCGTCGTCACCGGCGCCGGGGCGGACTTCCTCCGGGAGGCCGCCGACGCGGGCGTCGACGCGCTGGTCACCGGCGAGGGCAAAGGGAAACTCTACCACGAGGCCCGGGAGGCCGGGGTCGGCGTCTTCCTGGCGGGCCACTACGCGACGGAGACCGTCGGGGTGCGGACGCTCCAGTCGCTGGTGGGCGGGTGGGGGCCGGAGACGACGTTCATCCAGGCGCCGACGGGGCTGTAACCGGGTGAGTTCGTCGGCGCTCGAATCGCCAACGTTGACACTCCCCCGGTCGTACGGTGACCCATGACGGACGTCGTACTCGTCGACGGTGTACGGACCCCACACGGGACGTTGCTGGGATCGCTCGCGGACGTCGAGGCGGTCGAACTGGGCCGCACGGCGGTCGACGGGTTACTCGACCGGGTCGGCGTCGACGGCGACGCGGTGGACTGGGTGTCGCTGGGCAACGCCATCCAGGCCGGGATCGGCCAGGTACCCGCCCGACAGGTCGTCGTCGAGTCCGACCTGCCCAACGAGACGGCGGTGACGACGATCAACGAGGCCTCGGGGTCGGGAGTGCGCGCGATCACCCTCGCCGCGGACCGCATCCAGGCCGGCCGTGCGGACATCGCGGTCGCTGGCGGGTTCGAGTCGATGACCAACGCGCCCTGGATCCTCCCGGGGTACCGGAAGGGCCGGCGCCACGGCGACGTCACCCTGAAGGACTCGATGATCCTGGACTCGCTGTGGGACGTCAACCTCGACGTCCACATGGGGACGATCACCGAGCACCTCGTGGATCGTGAAGGGGACCGCGCGTCGCGAAGCGACGCGGACGGCGCGAGCGGTGAAACCGCGAGCGGGTACGACCTGAGCCAGCGCCGGCAGAACGAGTACGCCCTGGAGAGCCACCGCCGGGCCGCCGAGGCAATCGACGCCGGCGCGTTCGATCCGGAAATCGTCCCCGTCGAGACGCCGGACGGGACGGTTGACAGCGACGAAGGGCCGCGGCCGGACTCCACCATGGAGGACCTCGCGGCGCTGCCGACGCCGTTCGCCGAGGATGGCACCGACGCGGCGGACGCCGCGGAGGACGGCACCATCACGCCCGGCAACGCCTCCAAGTTGGCGGACGGCGCGGGGGCGGTGCTGTTGACCGACCGCGAGGCCGCCGCGGACGCCGGCCTCGATCCCATGCTCGAACTCGTCGATTACGACCTCGTGTACCGCGAACCGGACGAGTTCAACGAGGCCGTCGGCGACGTGATCGGGGAACTGCTCGGGCGCAACGACCTCGACGTGGACGACGTGGACCACTTCGAGGTCAACGAGGCGTTCGCCGCCCAGTCGGTGTACGTGA
>CAYTAG010000216.1:0-5946 GCA_964435625.1 uncultured Halobacteriales archaeon
ATCGGTCTCGTGGATCCAGTCCGTGCTCCCGTCCGTTATCGAGAGCGCGTACAGTTTGCCGTACGTCCCGGGCTCGGGCGTCGGCGTTCCGGAGGGGGTTCCATCCCCGGATTCGCCCAGCGTCACGCCCCGCACGCGATGAGAGCCGACGTACACCCGCTGGTCGGTCACGGCCGGCGAGGACTTCACGTTCTCGGCTTCGAGGGTCGTCCGCCACCGGACGTCCCCGCTCGCCGCGTCGAGCGCGACGACCCAGCCGGCGCCGTGAAGCCCGACGTAGACGGTCCCGCCGTCGGAGGAGTCGCCGCTGGCGGAACGGTCGGCGTACGTGGGAGGCGCCAGTACCCCGGCGTGGTCTGCGCCCTCGTCCGACGGGGACCACGTCCACACCTCGTCGCCGGTGTCCCCCTCCAGGGCGGACACCGTACCCGAGTGGTTGCCGACGTAGACGCGGCCGTCGCCGACGGCCGGCCCGCTGAACCAGTCCTCGGGACCCGCGAACGTCCACTCCTCCTCGCCGGTGTCGGCGTCGAGTGCCACGACCTTGCCGGCCCTGGAGGCGTCGGTGTCGCCGCTGACGACCTCGGGCATGTCGCCGGCGGTGCCGACGTAGACGGTCCCGTCGTCGACGGCCAGCGCCCGGCTGTGGAGGTTCTGGCCGGTTTCGTGTCGCCACACCTCCTCGCCGTCGGTCGTGACGGCGTAGACGACGCCGTCCGCGTCGGCGGTGTACACGCGGCCGTCGCCGACCCTCGGCGCGGTTTCGACGTAACTGGTCGTCGAGACCTCCCACTGCAACTCGCCGGTACGGGCGTCGAACGCGTGGAGCGCGTCGGCGGCGCTGCCGACGTAGACGGTGCCGCCGTCCGACGCCGAGGAGTCCCCGGCGGCGCCGCCGGCTACCGCGGGCGAGCAGAGGACCGTCGGCGCGTCGCCGATGGCCGACCAGGCGACTGTTCCCGTCGCCGGACCGGTTCCCTCCGGCCGGAACCCGGTGTGGCCGTCGTCGGCCCCGAAGGTCGGCCAGGTAACCGGTTCCGGGATCGCCTCCGGATCCGTCGTCGTGGCCTGCTCCGGGGTCGAGTCGGGGGACGGCGTTCCGGTCTGGTCGTCGGTGCCCTCCCGCCCGCCCGGGTCCCGCCTGGCGACGCACCCCGCGAGGGCCGCCGTCAGCCCACCGGCCGAACCGAGCAGTCGACAGAACGTCCGTCGGTTCATTTTCCGGTCGTTTTCCGCCGGAGGAAAAAGTCACTTGCGGTGGGTCAGACGGCCGTTTGAACGACGGCCGAGGATCGGCGCGCCGGGTGTAACTGGGTCCGAGAGCGGCCGGGAGGACCTCACGACCCCGGCGTCGGAGTGGGCCCGCGGTCACCGTTTCGAGCCAGTACTCGCCCGGTTCGACGTACGTCAACGCCTCGTCCCGGGAGTACACCTCGTCGCAGTCGTAGGAGGTGACGTCGGGGCCGTGGTCGGTGGCCGAGACGAGCAGGTCCATCTTCTCGGCGGGGTCGCCCTCGTCGCAGGTGTCGACGGTGACCGAGACGTCCTCCTCCCCGACTCCGTCGACGTCGGGTTGGCCCACCCGGAGTTCGTACGTGTTCCCGCTTTCCAGTACCTCCTCGAACTGGAGGACGTGCGACTCGGGGACCCGGTACAGGCCGTTGATGACCTGCTCGTCCCCGCCGGTCACCAGGAGTCCGACGCGGGCCTCCCCCTCGCGCCGGTTCCTGACGAAGAGGTGACCACCCTCCACGTTCTCGCCCAGCACGGCCTCCTGGACGGCACACCCCGACAGCAGCGGGACCGACGCCGCTGCGGCGAACCCCAGGACGCGTCTGCGGGACGGCGGAGCCATGCCCGGACTTGCCGCCGTTCGCGGTTAAGACTGTTTCTCGGTGGGCTGGTACCTCCGGCCGGGAGACAGCTTCCCGCCGGCGGATTCGGCCGCTCGTGTCAATCAATTTTTAGATGTCTGACGTACTCTTATTGGTTCGGGCCACGCCGTAGGTGACATGACCAGCGGAAACCGGGTCGAGGAACTCGAAACCCAGGTCGCGGAGTTGCAGGCCACGGTGAAGGGGCTCACGGAGGAACTCGTCGAGGCCAACGACCGCATCAGGCAACTCGAGGCCGCCCTGGGGGACGAGGAGGCGACCGACGCGCTCGACGGGGACGCCGAGTTGCTGGACGACCGGCGGTTGACCCCGTTCGTGGACGACGACGCCGATCCGGAGGACGTCGTCGACGACGCGGTCGACGCCGGAACCGGCGACGCCGCGGCCGGGGGGGACGAGGCCGAAGCGGGCGGGAGCGACGCCGACAGGGATAAAGGCGACGAGGACGACGGGGGTGACGACGGGGAGCTGGACGACATCATCGTCGCCTGATCCCGGGCCACCATGCACATCAAAGAGCTGGTACTGGACGACTTCAAGAGCTTCGGGCGCAGAACCCGCATCCCGCTGTACGAGGATTTTACCACCATCAGCGGGCCCAACGGCTCCGGCAAGTCCAACATCATCGACGCCGTGCTGTTCGCGCTGGGGCTGGCCCGGACCCGGGGCATCCGCGCCGAGAAGCTCACCGACCTCATCTACAACCCCGGCCACGAGGGCGAGGACGGCGACGCCAGGACCGGCCCGAAGGAGGCCTCGGTCGAGGTCGTGCTGGACAACGGTGACCGGAAGCTCTCCCGCGAGCAGGTGGTCTCGGCGGCCGGGACGGAGAACGTCGGCGACGTCGACGAGGTCGTCATCAAGCGCCGGGTCAAGGAGACCGAGGACAACTACTACTCGTACTACTACCTCAACGGCCGGTCGGTCAACCTCTCGGACATCCAGGACCTGCTGGCGCAGGCGGGGGTCACCCCCGAGGGGTACAACGTCGTCATGCAGGGCGACGTGACCGAGATCATCAACATGACCCCCTACCAGCGCCGGGAGATCATCGACGAGATCGCGGGGGTCGCCCAGTTCGACCGCAAGAAGGAGGAGGCCTTCGAGGAACTCGAGGTGGTCGAGGAGCAGATCCACGACGCCGAACTACGCATCGAGGAGAAACAAAATCGCCTCGACCAGCTGGAAGACGAGCGCGAGAAGGCCCTGGAGTACCAGGGCCTGCGCGACGAGAAAGAGGAGTACGAGGGCTACCTCCAGGCCGCGGAACTGGAGGAGAAGCGCGCCGACCTCGAAGCGACCGAGTCCGACCTGGCCGAACGCCGCGCGGAACTCGAAGAGAAACGGCGCGAACTCGACGAACGCCAGGGGAAGGTCACGCGCCTGCAGGAGGACCTGGAGGACCTCAACGCAGAGATCGAACGCAAGGGCGAGGACGAGCAACTCGAACTGAAATCGGAGATCGAGGAGATCAAAGGCGAGATCAATAGGCTGGAGACCGAGATCGACAACGCCCAGCAAAAGATCGAGGACGCCGAATCCACACGCCGGCAGGCGTTCGTCAAGATCGACCGCAAGCAGGAGACCGTCGAGGAACTGGAGAGCGACGTCAAGGACGTCAAACTGGAGAAGGTCAACGTCAAATCGGAGATCCAGGAACTGCAGAGCGAGATCGAGGCCGTCGAGGCCGAGATCGAGGCCGTCGACACCCAGTACGACGAACTCAAGGCCGAACTACAGGAGCGCAAGGCCGACCTGGAGACGCTGAAAGACGAGAAGAACGAACTCCAGCGCGAGCAGGACCGCCTGCTTGACGAGGCCCGCCGTAGATCGAACGCCGAGGCCGAGAAGGAGGAGGAACTCGATGCGGCCCGCGAGCGCATCCCCCAGATCGAGTCCGAACTCGCGGACCTGGACGACGAACTCCGGAAGGCGCGCAAGAACAGGGAGAACATCGAGGAGGTCGTCGAGAACCTCAAAGACGAGCGCCGGGAGCGCCAGGAGGACCTCGAAGCGGTCGAGGACGACCTCCAGGCGGCCCGCGAGGAGTACGCCGAACTGGAGGCTCGCGCCGACCAGAACGGCGACTCCTCGTTCCCGCGGGCGGTGACGGCCGTCCTGCAGGCCGACCGGGAGGGCGTCCACGGCGCGGTCGCCCAGCTAGGTGCCGTCGACGACGAGTACGCCGTGGCCTGCGAGACGGCCGCGGGCGGCCGGATGGCCAACGTCGTCGTCGACGACGACGGCGTCGGCCAGGAGTGCATCGAGTTCCTCAAGTCCCGCAACGCCGGCCGGGCTACCTTCCTGCCGCTGACGGAGATGTACGAGAAGTCGTTGCCGTCGGCACCGGACTACCCCGGCGTGGTCGACTTCGCGTACGACCTCGTCGACTTCGACGACGAGTACGCGGGCGTGTTCTCGTACGTCCTGGGCGACACGCTGGTGGTCGAGGACCTGGACACCGCCCGCGAGTTGATGGGCGAGTTCCGCCTCGTCACGCTGGACGGCGATCTGGTCGAGAAGAGCGGCGCGATGACCGGCGGTTCGAAGAAGGGCTCGCGGTACTCCTTCTCGAAGACCGGCAAGGGCCAACTGGAGCGGGTCGCCGAGCGCATCACGGACCTGCAGGACGAGCGGGAGTCGATCAAGGAGGACGTCCGCGACGTCGAAGAACGGCTGGAGCGCGCCCGCGACAAGCAGACCGACGCCGCCGACCAGGTCCGGGCCGTCGAGAGCGACGTCGAGGACCGGGAGGCCGAACTCGAAGCGACCGAAGAGCGCGTCGACGAACTGGAGGACGAACTCGAGCAACTGGTCGCCGAGCGCGAGGAGGTCGACGAGCAGATGCAGGAGGTCGAGGCAGCCATCGACGGGAAGGACGAGGAGATCGCCGACGCCGAGGCCGACGTCGAGGAACTGCAGGCCGAACTCGAGGACTCGAAGATCCCGGAGCTGACCGACCGCAAGGAACAGCTCCAGTCGGAGGTCGGGGACCTGGAGAGCCAACTGGACGACCTCGACGCCCGGATGAACGAACTGGAACTGGAGAAGCAGTACGCCGAGGAGTCCATCGACGAACTGCACGACGACATCGAGCGCGCCCAGAACCGCAAGACCGAGGCCAGCGAGCGCATCGAGGACCTGGAGGCCGAAATCGAGGACCGGGAGGCGGCCCTGGCCGACAAGCGCGAGCAGGTCGAGAAGCTGGAGGAGGAACTGGCCGACCTCAAGGAGGAGCGCGAGGGCCTGCGCGAGCGGCTGGCCGACGCCAAGGCGCTCCGTGACGAACAGCGCGAGGAGGTGCGGTCGGTCGAGAACCGCGTCGAGAGCCTTGAGAAGAGCGCCGAACGGCTGCGCCAGGACATCGAGGACCTCGAACCCGAGGTGGACGAGTACGACCCCGAGGAGATTCCGCCCCACGAGGAGGTCAAGCGGAACGTCCGCCGGCTACAGCGCCAGATGGAGGAACTGGAGCCGGTGAACATGCTCGCCATCGAGGAGTACGACGAGGTCCAGGCGGACCTCGACGAACTGCAGGCGGGCCGGAACACCCTGATCGAGGAGGCCGAGGCCATCCGCGAGCGGATCGACCGCTACGAGGCTCAGAAGAAGGAGACGTTCATGGACGCCTTCGAGGCCATCGACGGGCACTTCCGGGACATCTTCGCGCGGCTCTCGGCGGGGTCCGGTCGGCTGTACCTCGAGGACGAGGAGGACCCCTTCGAGGGCGGTCTGACGATGAAGGCCCGGCCGGCCGACAAGCCGATCCAGCGGCTGGACGCCATGAGCGGCGGCGAGAAGTCGTTGACCGCGCTGGCGTTCATCTTCGCCATCCAGCGGCACAACCCGGCGCCCTTTTACGCGCTGGACGAGATCGACGCCTTCCTCGACGCCGCAAACGCCGAGCGTGTCGGCGAGATGGTCGAGCAACTGTCCGACCGCGCGCAGTTCGTCGTCGTTTCCCACCGCTCGGCCATGCTGGAGCGCTCCGAGCGAGCCATCGGCGTCACCATGCAGGACGAGAACGTCTCGGCGGTGACCGGCATCCGGA
>CAYTAG010000217.1:0-5924 GCA_964435625.1 uncultured Halobacteriales archaeon
CCTTCGTCAGGCGGCTGTGCCGGCCACCTTCGCGTGCGGTGGTGCCGGCCACCACTGCTTATCTGAACAGTGCCGTCGATGGCGGGTCAACGCTTATTGACGCATCGACCCTAACGAACGAGTATGAACGTCCGCGAAGCCGCCCGCGACGACGTCGAGACCATCAGAGACGTCGCCGAAGCCTCGCTGAACGCCTCCTACGACTTCCTGGGGGAAGACGTCGTGGACAGGGCGGTCGACGCCTGGTACGGCGACGACGAGATGGACGACCGCCTCTCCGACGAGGACGTCCTGTTCCTGGTCGCCGAGCGCGACGGCGACGCCGCCGGCTTCTCCCAGAGCTACCGCTTCGGCGAGGAGGGCCGCATCCAGTGGCTGCACGTCTCGCCGAACCACCGGGACGAGGGCGTCGGGTCGCGGCTGCTGGACGCGACCCGGGACGCCCTGGCGACCCGGGGCGTCGAGCGGATCAGCGGGGCCGTCCTGGCCGACCACGAGGCCGGCAACGAGTTCTACCGCGCCCACGGCTTCTCCATCGGGGACCAGCGGACCATCGACCTCGGCGGGGAGATGGTCGCCGAGAACGTCTACTACGAGGCCGTCGGCGAGGAGGCGGAACTCGAACCCGTCGAGACGCCGGACGGCGAGATGTACGTCGACACGAACAACCCGACCCGCGGGAAGGAAGGGCCCTTCTATCCGGTCTACCGGAGCCGCGACGGCTCCCACCGCTACGGGTGGTACTGTAGCAACTGCGAGACCGTCGACAACTCCGAGGACACGATGGGCCGCATCGTCTGCAACGTCTGTGACAACGTCCACAAGGCCGACCGCTGGGACGCCGCGTACCTCTGATTGCGGTCGGCCCGGTCGAGATGGACATCCCGTGCTATACGAAAAGTCAGACGAAACCGTAGATTCGGGGTGTCGATCTTCGGATGGGTCCAAACTCGCCGGTCCTTCCACGTCGAACGCTCCGGCCGGCTTCGGTCGCGCCCAGCGCGAGAACGACGCGCTCGCTGGCTCGCTCGCACGCTCGCGGGGATGTCGCCGAGCGTCCCGAAGCCAGCCGCCCCTTTCAGTCCCGTCCATGCCGGTTGATCGGCCGCCATCGATGCGCCGGGTGACCACCCGGCCCCGGGCGGGACTGAAAGGGGCCGCGCGCTCGTCGGCGCCCCGACGAAGTAAGCACCGCAGCGAAGCGAGGAGCGCAGCGAGGCGCGGCGTCACGAGCGGGCGGGGGCTTTCTGGCTGTTGCTGTCGAATCTAGGGAGAGCGGGCGGGGGCTTTCGGGCGGGACGACCACCCCTGAATCGAAACCGAAGATAGTGAGTACTTTTGGCCGTCAGTATAGCGAGCGGCACCCCCGCCGTTCAGTTTCACTTTCACCGCGCTACGCGAACGCTTTGAACTTACCGGCTCCTACCCCGATACGTGACCCTTCATGACGACAGTCCCCGCTTTCGATGGCGCCGTGGGGTACCGAGGTGAGAACGTGACCTTCGCAAATTCGACGCTCTGGGACGCCCGCCGGCGGACCGTCCGCCGGGTCGAGGCGGCCCAGCGAGAGCGACGGCGGGAGTACGAGCAACGCCTCCGGGAGGACGAGGTCCCCGAACCGCGCCGCCGGGAGCGGCTGGCTGACCTAGCCGCGGACCACCGCGAGCGCGTCAGGGAGATCGAGCACGGGTTCGACGTGGCCGGAGTGCGGGGCGTGAACGTACCGTGACTCCCGGAAGCAGTCGGGAGCGGGGTTCTCTCCGGCCCGTCGCCGGACGTCGTCGGCCGGGTGATTCGGTTCTCAGTACGTCTTCGCGAAGTACGCCACGTGCTCCGCACCGTCCCCACACACCGCACACTCGTCGGAATCCGGCGTTTCCGCGCCCTCACGCGCCGCCGCAGCCGAATCTGCCTCGGCATCCAGCGGCACCATGACGATCTCGGCGGCGATCTCGTCTTTCACGACGGTTTCGCAGGCTTCGTCGCCGCACCACGGCGCCCGAACGTAGCCGCCGTGCTGGCCGATGGTCCCCAGGATCTGCTCGACGCTGTCGGCCTCCCGGACGTTCTCCTCCAGGTTCTCCTCGGCGGCCGCGTACAGTTTCTCGAAGACGGCGTCCAGTTCCGCCTCGACGGCCCCGACCACGTCCGCGCGGTCGGCCTCGACCTGCTCGCCGTCGGGCCGGTGGACCAGCGTGACCGTCTCGTCGGCCACCTCGTTGGAGCCGATCTCGATCCGCAGGGGGACCCCGTTCAGCTCGTGCTCGTTGAACTTGAACCCGGGGTTGCGCTCCTCGCGGTCGTCCAGTTCGACGTCGATCCCGGCGTCGTCCAACTCTGCCGCGATGCCGCTTGCGTACTGCAGGACCTCCTCGCGGTCCTGTTCGCTCCAGATTGGGACGACGGCGACCTGGGTGGGCGCGATGGTCGGCGGCAACACGAGTCCCTGGTCGTCGCCGTGGGTCATGATCAGCGCGCCCAGCGCCCGCCAGGACAGGCCCCACGAGGTGGTGTGCGCGAGTTTCTCCTCCTCGTCCTCGTCGGTGTAGGTGACGTCGTAGGCCTCCGCGAAGCTCGTCCCGAGGTGGTGGGAGGTCCCGCCCTGGACGGACTTGCCGTCGGGCATCAGCGCCTCGACGGTGGTGGTGGTGTCGGCGCCCGGGAACTTGTCGTGCTCGGGCTTGCGGCCCTTCAGGACGGGGATCGCCAGCACTTCCTCGTAGACGCGGGCGTACTGCTGCAGGCGCGTGGTCGTCTCCGCCCAGGCGTCCTCGGTCGTCTCGTGGGCGGTGTGGCCCTCCTGCCAGAGGAACTCCTTGGTCCGGAAGAACGGCTTCGTCTCGGTGGCCTCCCACCGCACCACCGAGCACCACTGGTTCAGTCGCAGCGGGAGGTCGCGGTACGAGCGCACCCACTGGGACATGAACGGCGTGATGATGCTCTCGCTGGTCGGCCGGACCGCGAGGCGTTCCTCCAGTTCGTCGTACCCGCCGTGGGTGACCCACGCCACTTCGGGGTCGAACCCCTCGACGATGTCCTTCTCCTTCTCCAGGTAGGACTCGGGGATGAACATCGGGAAGTAGGCGTTGTCCACGCCCGTCTCCTCGAACCAGGCGTCGAGGTGCTCCTGGACGCCCTCCCACAGCGCGTACCCGCGCGGGCGGGTGACGATGAACCCGCCCATGGGGGCGTAGTCCGCGAGGCCGGCCTTCTGGACGACCTCGGCGTACCACTCGCCGGTTTCGTAGTCCTTCGACTTCGTTATCCCGAGTTCCTGTTCGTCGCTCATACCCGAGTCAACTCGCGGGGAGAATAAACGCTCTGCGTTTCAACGAGCGGAGCGATGCCGGTCGACGGAATCCCGGCGCGGACGGCGAGTGCTGAATGTCCGGCGGTAGACGGCCGTCGTCCACGACCCACCCTCGCAGAGGCATCCACACTTCGTTCCATTAGTGTCGGACGCCCTTCACATCGATTGTTTCATCGAATTCCGCCGAAAGCTTTATATTCGCACTATTTTTATCGATTTATAATGTCGAAAAGGGAATTTCGACGTAGAAGAGACGTGTTGAAGTCGGTCGGAGCAATCGGCGTCGGGACTGCGGGTCTCGGCCAGGTGCAAAGCGTCGCTGCAGCGGAAGGTGATTCGTGGTATGCCGTCGGGGAATCCGCCGAGAAGTGGGACTCGTTCTACGAGCAGTACTACCGCGAGAAGGTCTCGACCGGACTGGTCACCATCGACGAGGATTTCAGTGGGAGCGTACACCACCTGGTGTTCGACTTTTCGAGCCACGGTGTCGTGGTCGAGGAATCGTCGGACGAGTTCATCCTCGCGGACGAATACGAGGCCAACGACTGCTGGGCCCCCCGAGGCGACGACCGGTTCGTCGACGAACACGGACTTACCGTCGGCGTCGACTCGGGATTCAACACGTACATCTCCAGCAACGGCGACGATGGATACATTCATCCGCCGACGTGCGAGGCCGATATGAAGACGGCCAACAAGGTCGGGTCCGCGGTCGTCGACCTGGCAGTAACTGGATTGAACAGCATGACGGCCAGCGCGGCGATGGGCACGTGGGACCTCTACTCCGCCCTGACCCAGGACACCATCGACACCAACGACTACCTGTACACGTACCCGAACGGCGTCCCACGGGGCGGTACCGGCGCGAAGATCACGGTCCAGTGGGGCACCACCGGGGACCCCGACGCCATCTCCGGCGTCGTTCCCATCAGAGGCGTGTTCGGGGATGCCGAATGTGGATTCGACGTCTACGTCGACGGTGACAGCTACACCGTCAATCCGGTAGACAACATCTACTACCACTAGAGGCGGCTTCACTCGTTCGGCGTCCCGACCCCGGCCGAAACGGGTCGGTTACTCGGCGTCCTCGACACCGAAGGGACTCTCGCGTTCGCGCCACTCCCAGCCGGGCAGCCGGGTCTGGAAGCCCGCCGCCAGCGCCGCGTCGAGGTCGTCGGCGCCCGCGGCGTTCGCCTGGTGTTCGTCGCCTCCAGTGGCGGACGCGGGCTCCTCGCCAACATCCCCGGGCGGCGCCTCGTGCGTGCTGACGTCCGCGAAGTGGAAGGTGGCCTCCCCGAGCAACCGGAGGGGCTGGTCGCCGGCGATGGTTCCCGCAAGTTCGCGGCCGAGCAGTTCGTCGACGACGAACCCCGGGTAGTCGCCGGTGACGTCCAGCGTCCGCAGGAGGCGAACGAGCGCGGCGACGTTGACCGCCAGGTCGCCGTCGACGAAGACGGCGTCGACCTCCCGGCGGTACGCGTCGGGTGTGACGCGGCCGACCTCGGTGTCGAACTGCTCGCCGAGGTCCGCGCGCACGCGGTTGATCAGCGGCACGACCACGTCGGCCCGCCCCCGGATCCAGTCGCGTTCCTCGCGGACGGTCGCTGGCGTGACGTCCATACCGACCGAACGCACCCGGGCCCCTTCATACCGGCCGAACGCGAGCCTGCGCCTTCCGATTTTGCGAAGGCTTTTATAATAGGAACCCTCTACGTCCGGTCGAGCGGGTTTTCCCGGCATCTCCCGCACCGGTACCCGGCGGACAGTCGGGACCAGGGGCGGCGTCACCGCCGCCGAACGTCGTATGTATACTCAACTCCGAGGCGCCCCGCCAACGGGGTCGGGTTGGACAACTGACGTGGATCGACGGCGAACGTCGGTCCCCCAGCGTGGCGTCGCCCCTCGGGCGACGTCCACCCGGTGCGACGGCCGCCCGGCGCGGGCCGGCCGGACCGTCGCTCCGCTACCTGGTTCCCGCGGGGGCGACGCCCCAGCGGGTCGGCCGGTCGGTCGCGCCGGGACGCCCCACGGAACAACGACTCGCTTCTCACTATGAGCACCGTAGATCAACGACTCGAGGAACTGAAAGCAGAGATAACGAGCGAACTCCCCTCACACGTGTCGGTGACCGACGTGACCTACGAGGGGCCGGAACTGGTCCTGTACACGCGCGATCCCAAGGAGTTCGCGCGCAAGGGCGACCTCGTCCGGCAACTGGCAAGCAAACTCCGCAAGCGGATCACCGTCCGGCCCGACCCGGACGTGCTCGCGCCGCCCTCGGAGGCCCGCGAGAGCATCTTCGAGGTCATCCCGGACGACGCCGGCGTCACCGACCTCGACTTCCACGAGGACACCGGCGAGGTCGTCATCGAGGCCGAGAAGCCGGGCATGGTGATCGGCCGTCGCGGCTCGACGCTGCGGGAGATCACCAGGGAAGTCGGCTGGACGCCCGAGGTCGTCCGGACGCCGCCCATCGAGTCCGCGACGGTGAAAAACGTCCGGAACTTCCTCAAGCAGGAACGCGACGAGCGCCGGGACGTCCTCGAACGGATCGGCCGCCAGATCCACCGCGAGGAGATGTCCGACGACGAGTGGGTCCGCATCACGACGCTGG
>CAYTAG010000218.1:0-5900 GCA_964435625.1 uncultured Halobacteriales archaeon
TAGGCGTCCTCGACGAACTTCGGGAACTGGCCGGTCCCCTGCATCGACCGGGAGTTGACCGGAATCGGCGGGAACACGTCGGTGTAGCCCTGCTCGCGGTGGACCTCCAGCATGAACTGCATCAGGGCGTACTCCAGGCGGGCGCCGTCGCCCTTGAGGAACTGGAAGCCGCCGCCGGCCACCTTCGCCCCGCGCTCGAAGTCGATGACGTCCAGTTCCTCGGCGAGGTCGTAGTGGGGCACGACCGGGTCAGGGAGTTCTCGGAGGTCCTCGAAGCCCCAGCGGCGAACCTCGACGTTGTCGCTCTCGTCGTCGCCCACGGGGGCGTCGTCGTAGGGGACGTTCGGCAACTCCAGCAGGCGCTCTTCCAGTTCGGCCTCCAGGTCGTCGGCTTCCTCCTCGACCTCCTGGAGTTCGGCTTTCAGTTCCTGGGAGCGCTCGATGGCCTCCTGGGCCTCCTCGTCGTTGCCCACCTGTTTGAGTTGGCCGATCCGCTCGCTGACCTCGTTGCGCTCGTGTCGGAGGTCGTCGCCGCGGGCTTTCAGTTCGCGCCACCGTTCGTCCAACTCCAGGATCTCGTCCAGGTCGACCCCGTCGACGCCCTTGAGTTCGATGGCCTCGCGGACCTCCTGGGGGTTCTCCCGGACGTACTGCCTGCCGAGCATTCTTGAATCGGGGTTCTCGGTGGGTCGGGAAAACCGTGTCGCATCTTTGGGACGTGGTGGCGGGGTGTTTCGTGGTCGTGTACTGGGTCCGTGGTGCGTGCTTGTTCTACTTTGGACCCCTGGCGCGTGCGCGAGCAGCGCGCGCGAGGGCCGGGAGAGGCGGGGCGGCCCGGCTGTCGGCCGCCGCGCCGAGCCCGCGGCTGGGGAGGCGTGAGGTTGACCCCTAGGCCAAGTGGTCGCTAGTTTGCTCTTGACCGAACCGGGAACGCTAGCGGCATGCAAGACCTAGGGATTTCCACGCCCTCCCCAGCCGATTGCGTTACTCGCTTCGCTGCGTTACTCATCCCTCGCGCGCGTTGCTCGCGCGCGCCGTGAACCAATGTACACCGTGGCACGCCAGTACACCGTGGCACGCCGTGAACCGGTTTTCGTCTACGGAAACGCCTATCCCCGGCGCACCCCTCCGACCGCACATGACCGAAGGCGAGGTCCACGAGGTCACCGCCGGCGAGGTGACCGACCTCTACTACGTCGACACCGGGATGTACGGCACCGACGAGTACACGTCGGTCTACCTGCTTGACGCCGAACGGCCCGCCCTCGTGGACACGGGCATCGGCACCGACTACGAACTCGTCCGCGAGGCGATGGACGAAGTTGGCATCGCACCCGAGGACCTCGAAGTGATCGCGCCGACGCACGTCCACCTCGACCACGCCGGCGGCACGGGCTTCCTGGCGGCGGACTGTCCGAACGCGGAAGTGGTCTGCCACGAGCGGGGCGCCCCGCACCTCGTCGACCCCACCCGGCTCTGGGAGGGCACCAAGCGAGCGGTGGGCGGGCAGATCGAGTTCTACACCGAACCGCGGCCGGTGCCCGACGAGCGGGTCCGCAGCGTCGCGGACGGCGACGTCGTGGACCTGGGCGACCACGAACTCCGGGTCCACCACGCCCCGGGCCACGCCCCCCACCACTGCGTCTTCGAGGACCCGGCCAACGACGCGGTCTTCACCGCCGACGCCGCTGGCATCTACGTGCCCGAACTGCAGCGGGTCGAACCGACCAGCCCCCCGCCGAACTTCGACTTCGAGCAGTGTCTGGACGACGTCGACCTGATCGCGGACATCGACCCTTCGGTGCTCCTGTACAGCCACTTCGGCCCCGTCGAGGGGACCGAGACGCTGGCAGAGTACCGCGACGTCCTGACCGGGTGGGTCGACGCCGTGGAGGCTGCCCGCGAGGACCTCGGCGAGGAGGCGGCCGTCGACCGCGTCGTCCGCGAACAGCTCCACGAGACGGACCTCGTCGACGCCTGGGGCGAGGGGAAGGTCCGCGAGGAGACCCGGATGAACGCCCGGGGCGTGCTGGGGTACCTGGACCGGCGGGACTGATCGGGTCCGGTCGCCCACCGGACGGACCCGACGACCGGCCGGTGGGTTTGAAATCACCATATTTACGAAACAATTTAGTAAATTCGGTATGGAGTAACTGACGCATGTCAGTCGCACACACTGACGTCACGACTGTCGAGCCCGATAAACGATCCATCGACGCGGAGTTCGAGGCGGCTGACGTCGATCCCACGCCGGACGACGATTCCCAGGTTGACGAACCCGCGAGCGCGTGTACGCTCTCCAGCCTCGGCATCTGTTCGGTGTGTTACAAGTAAGCGACTAGGGCCCGCTTCGGCCAGGATTCGTCGGCCGGGATCGATGGCTATTATATCTATTAATTTCACAAAAGTACTTAGTGCCCAACTTGCGAATTATCGAAGCGTATGTCAGTCGCACACACTGGCGCCACGACGGCAGAAGCCGACAAACGCTCGATCGACGCGGAGTTCGAGGCTGCGGACGTCGACCCGATGCCGGACGAGGACGCGCCGGCCGGCGCGTGTCTCATCTCCAGCCAGGAGAACACGGGATACTACTGTTGAGGACCCGAGCGGGTTCCAGGGGAGCCGCGACGGCCACGGATCCTCCCGTGGCTCGCCGGCCGAATCCGACGCGGCCCGGCGACGCACCGACGTTTTCGCTGCCCCGTTTCGGATCGAGGAGTCGGCCGGCCCGTCCTCGATCCGCTGGAACCGACCCGGGGACCAGTCACGAATGACCGACCGTTTCTCACGACGGCAACGACGCGAGATCGCCGGCCGGGCCCGGACGCTGCATGAGCGGCTGGCGGGGCCGCCGAACGACCCTGGCGGGGACCCCCCGGACGTGGATCGGCTATTCGAGGAGTGGCGAGACCTGTTCCCCGACGAGGAGTCGTTCGAGACTCGACTCGCCCGCGAGGGTCTCACCGAGGAGACGCTCCGCGAGCAGGCGTCGGCGACGCGGTGGCCCGCCGACGAACCGCTTCCCGACTGGATCGCCGATCTCGAATCGTTGCTCGACCACGTCGTCTCCGCCGGGCCGGACCCGGACTTGACCGCGACCGTTCCCGGGGACCTCGCGTTCCGGGAGCTGCTCGCGCCGATCGCTGGATACGCCCTCGAACGCCTCCCCGAGGTTGGCGTCCCTGAAGTCGCGCTGGAGCCGCTGGTCGAGTGGCTGCTCGACCGCCTCGAAGCGCTCACCATGCGCGTGCTGTACGTCGAGTTCCGGAGCTACCTTCGGATCGAGGACCCGGACCTGGCGGCCGCCGACCCGGAAGACTTCGAGGAACCGCCGACGGCGAACTACCAGCGGTTCGTCGCGGCGATGTTCGACGGCGGGCTGGCGAACCTCTGTCTGGAGTACCCGGTGCTCGCGCACCACCTGACCGGGACGGTGGATCGCTGGGTCGCCGCCGTCACCGAGCTGTGCCGACGCCTCGAGGCCGACCGACCGGCGCTGAACGACCGGTTCGCGGTCGACGGCGAGGTCACGACCCTGGAACCGCTCGCCGAGGACGCCCACGCGGGCGGCCGCGTCCCGGTCCGGCTCGGCTTCGAGTCCGGATCGGTCGTCTACAAGCCCCGGGACGTCCGCGGCGGAATGGCCTTCCACGGCGTCCTCGACCGGCTCGACGACCACCTCCCGACGCCGTCGTTCGAGACGCCGACGTACCTCCCCCGGGACGGGTACGGGTGGATGGAGTGGATACCGGCCCGCGAGCCGGCCGACGTGGCCGCAGTGGAGCGGTACTACCGGCGTGCCGGCGTGGTGGCGTGTCTGGCGTACGCACTGAACGTCGTGGATTGCCAGTTCGAGAACGTCGTGGCGGCGGGCGAACGACCGACGGTCGTCGACGGCGAGACGGTCTTTCACCCGTGGATCGACCCCGCCGACCGGCCGTTCTCGACCCCGATCACGGGCGCGGTGGCCCGGTCGGTGCTGTCGACCGGCCTGATCCCATTCTGGAGCGGCGACGAGGAGAACGAAGCCGGCGAGTACGTGGCCGGGTTCGGCACCGGCAGCGACGAGGTCCCGGTCAGCGACCGGTCGCGGCCGACCATCGACGCCGCGAACACGGACGTGATGTCGGTCGATTCGCGGGCACCGACCGTGGACCGGAGCGGGAATACGCCCTCTATCGACGGCGAGGACCACCCACCGTCGGCCCACGTCGAGCCGCTCCTCGACGGGTTCGAGCGCGCGTACGAAACGATCCAGGGCCTCCAGCGCGACGGCCGATTCGTCCCGGAACTCGTCGAGCCAGCGGTTCCCGAAGGGACCGAAGTCCGGGCGATCTACCGGTCCACCGGCGGGTATCACGCCCTCGTCCGGTCGGCCTGCGGCCGGGACCCGTTGCGCGACGGGGCCTGGCTCACGGTCGAACTGGAGCCGCTGACCGTCCCCTTTTTCACCGGACAGATCGACTCCGGGGACTACTGGCCGCTGGTCGCGGCCGAACGGCGGGCGCTCCGGCGCCTGGACGTTCCGCGGTTTGCGGCGACTCCTGGGGACGCGACGGCGCGTCACGACGAGCGTTCACTCCCGGCCACGTTCGACGAACCGGGGTCCGAACGCGCCCGGCGAAGGCTGGCGGCGTTCGACTCCCGGGACCGCGCCTGCCAGGCGTGGCTCCTCCGCCGGAGTTACACTACCACCTCGCCGCCGGATCCGCCGCCGGCGGCCGCCCCGGTCGACGATGAGCGACTGCTCCGGGAGGCTGTCGACCTGTTCGAGGACGTGATCGAAGCCACCGTGGAGGCTCCCGGCGACGACTGGGTCGTCGTGACCTCCCGCGACCCGGGGGTCGAGTTGACGCCCGCCGGAAACTCGCTGTACCTCGGCCGGGCCGGGGTCGCGCTCGCGGCGTCGGGGCTGTACGCGGCGACCGGTGAGGACGGATACCGGCGGGTCGCCGTCGAGTTGCTGGAGCCGGTCGTCGAGTCCGTTGCCGATCCGTTCGACCTCGGCGGGGGCGAGGGCGTCGGGTCCGCGGTCTACGCGCTGACGGTCGCCGCCGACCTGCTGGATGACCCGCGGTACGCGGACCGCGCGGCGGTCGCCGCCCGCGGCGTGACCGACGACCGCCTGGCGGCCGACGACGCGTTCGACGTGCTGGAGGGGTCCGCGGGGACGCTGCTCGCGCTGCTGGCCCACTACGAACGCCACGGCGGGGAGGAAGTGCTCGACCGCGCAGTCGCCGCAGGCGACCGGCTCCTCGACGCCCGCACCACCGTCGGCGAACACCGGGTCTGGGAGACCATCGAGTCGGCCCCGTTGACCGGCATCTCCCACGGTTCGGCGGGCATCGCGTACGCGCTCGCCCGGCTGTCGGCGGTCGCCGGCGACGGCCGGTACGTCGAGGCGGTCCGGAACGCGCTCGCCTTCGAGGCCGAACTGTTCGACCCGGAACGGACGAACTGGGCGTACGGCTGGACCCGGGACGAGTACCTCGACCAGTGGTGTCACGGCCGCTCCGGGATCGCGCTCGCCCGGGTCGGGATCGCCGAGGCGACCGGGGAGGTGACGCTGCCGACCCGGCCGGCGGACGTGCTCCCTGCGATCGCCGCGGCGGAGCCGACGACGCTCGACGACCTCTGCTGTGGCAACGTCGCGCGGATCGAGGCACTGCTGGAGGGCGCTTCTCATGCCGACCGCGACCGCTCGGCGGCGCGCGAACTCGCCGGCCGCTGTCTCGCCCGCCGGGAGCGCGACGGGGAACTCGCCCAGCACGGCCGTCGTCCGTCGCCGCCGCTGGTGAACCCGTCGTTCTTCAAGGGGCTCTCCGGGGTCGTCTACGCGTTGCTCCGGCTCCGGGACCCCGACCTCCCCTGCGTTGCCCGCTTTGAGTGATCGCCGC
>CAYTAG010000219.1:0-5899 GCA_964435625.1 uncultured Halobacteriales archaeon
TTGCCCCCTCGCGGGACGGCATCTCCCACAACCCGCGGGAGTGGACCGACTGGGCGGACTGCGCCACCGCGACGCAGGTGCTCGCCGGGGCGCTCGCGGACCTGGCGCGTTAACCCCGCTCCTCGACCGCCGTCTCCAGGACGGTCCCGACGGCCTCGACCTGCAGCGACAGGGGCATGCTCGCCGGGACGCTGCCGCCCCGGGCCGGTTCGTCGGCCTGGTTGACCGCCACCTCGGGGGTCGCCGGGAGGTGAACGAACCCCGCGGGTAGGTCCAGCCCCTCGCGCTCCGCGTGCGCCCGCAGGGAGTAGAGCAGATGGTTACAGAGGTGGGTCCCGGCAGTGTTCGAGAGGCGGGCAGGAATCCCCTGGTCGAGTAGTCGCTCGACGATCCGGGTGACCGGGAGCGTCGAGAAGTAGGCGTCGGCCCCCGTCGCGTCGATGCGCTCGTTCTGGGGGTCTGCCCCGGCGTTGTCGGGGGTGCCCCGGGCGTCGTCGACGTTTATTCCCACTCGTTCGACGCTGATCGCAGACCGCCCGGCGGCCAGGCCGGTCGACACGACGACCTCCGGGTCGCGGTCCGCGATGGCGTCCCTGGCGGCGTCGGCCGCGGCGTCGAACTCGACGGGTAACACCGCGCTCACGACGCGGTGGCCTGCCACCGTCTCGCCGTCGAGTTCGTGGGCCACCGCCGCGCTCGGGTTGGTCTCGAAGTCGTCGAACGGTTCGTAGCCGGTCAGCAAAATCATCCCCGGATCGCCCCCTGCCGGGGTCGCGCTGGAACCATGGACCCACGGGCGGGCCGGGCGACGTTGAACCTTTTGCCGACGGAGCCGCTGTTCGCCGGTTGCCCCGTCTCGACCTACCGTCATCCCCGACGTCACGGCCGCCGTCGAGCGACGAGATGTTGGGAACTCAACCTTTGTGCGAACACTGATGCTGCCTTCGTCCGATGGTACCAACGATCATGCCTGGTGGCGCACCACAGACGCTCCGGCCGTTCCTCTGGCGGGCGAAGCGGCTGTACCCGGAGACGGAGATCGTCTCGCGGACCGCGGGGGGAATCGAACGGTACGACTACGACGCGTACGCCGACCGCGTCGCGCAACTGGCCAACGCCCTCGACGAGGCCGGCGTCGAGGAGGGCGACCGCGTCGGCACGGTGTGCTGGAACGACCACTGGCACTTCGAGACGTACTTCGCCGTCCCGAACCGCGGGAGCCAGTTGCACACCATCAACCCGCTGTTGCCCGATCACCACCTCCAGTACATCGTCGAGAACGCCGAGGACCGACTGCTGTTCGTCGATGCGACCCTGCTGGAGGCGGTCGAGGCCGCCTACGACCCCGAGGCGTTCGACAGCGTCGAGCAGTTCGTCGTCACGGGCGGCAGGGTGCCGGATACCGACCTCGACGCCGTCGTCGACTACGAGTCGTTCGTCGAGGGCCAGCCGACGACCTACGACTGGCCCGACCTCGACGAGGACCAGCCCGCCGGGATGTGCTACACCTCCGGGACGACGGGCAAGCCGAAGGGCGTCGAGTACACCCACCAGATGCTCTGGAGTCACACCATGGCGACGCTCACCCCGCAGGGCGTGCCCGCGGCCGACGACGACGTGGTGATGCCGGTGGTGCCGATGTTCCACGTCAACGCCTGGGGCCTCCCGTTCTCCATGACCGCGGCAGGCGCGAAACACGTCTACCCGGGACCGTCGCCGGAACCGGCGGACCTGGCGGCCCTGATCGAGCAGGAGGGCGTGACGCTCTCGGCGGGCGTCCCGACCGTCTGGCTCGGCCTGATGGAACACTCCAAGGAGCACGACGTGGACCTCTCCAGCCTACAGCGGGTCGTCGTCGGCGGGTCGGCCGCCCCGGAGGCGATGATCCGCTGGTTCCAGCAGCGCGACGTCGAACTCCTGCACGCCTGGGGCATGACCGAGATGTCGCCCATCGGGTCGGTCGCCCACCTCAAGAGCGACCTCCGCGACGCCGACGAGGAGACGAAACTCGACAAGCGCACGAAACAGGGGATGATGGTCCCCGGCCTGGAGTTCCGTGTGATCGACGAGGACGGCGAGGAGGTCGAGTGGAACGGCGAGGACTTCGGCGAACTGTGGGTCCGCGGCCCCTGGGTGACCGAGGAGTACTTCCGGCGCCCGGAGGCCAACGAGGCCGACTTCGAAGAAGGATGGCTCAAGACCGGCGACATCGTGACCGTCGACGGGGACGGCTACCTCCAGATCGTCGACCGCGCGAAAGACGTCATCAAGTCCGGCGGCGAGTGGATCTCATCGGTCGAACTGGAGAACGCGATCATGGCCCACGACGGCGTCGCGGAGGCGACCGTCATCGGCGTCCCCCACGAGCGCTGGCAGGAGCGGCCCGTCGCGTTCCTGGTGCCGACGGAAGGTACCGACCGGGACCAACTCGGCGAGGAGGTGCTGGCGATGGTGCGCGAGGAGTTCCCCGACTGGTGGGTGCCCGACGACGTGATGTACGTCGAGGAGATCCCCAAGACTGCGACCGGCAAGTTCGACAAGAAGGTGCTCCGGGAGGAGTACGACGACGAGTCGCTGGTCGAGGGCAAGGTACCCGAGGAGGCCGCGCCCGAGGACGACTGACGGCCGTCACTGACGGGCAGGGTCGCTACCGGACTGCGTCTCGGCGTCGGCCTGCCGGGCGCGCCGGCGCTGGTCCACGGCGTTCATCACCGGGGTGACCGTGATCCCGTGGACGACCACCGACGTGAGGACGACGAACCCGACCAGCGCCCAGAGTTCCGGGGCGGCGATCAGCAACTCGAGTTCCCCGAACGACGCCTCGTTGAGGGCGAACGCCAGGTAGTAGAACGACCCGATCCCCCTGATGCCGAAGGACGCGACGACGAACCGTTCGCTCCAGGAACCGGGGCCGCCGATCACCCCGAGGACGCCGGCCAGCGGGCGGACGACGAAGACGATCACAAGCCCAACGAGGACGGTCCGCGGCGTCAGTGGGTCCAGCAGACCGCCGGCAATTGCACCGCCGAACAGCACGAGCACGGCGGCCATCAGCAACCGCTCGACGATGACGGCGAACTCGTGGAGGTGTTCGTAATAGTCGTGTTCCCACTCGTAGTGGCGCATGACCAGGGCGGTCACGAACACGGCGATGAAGCCGTAGCTGTGGACCAGTTCGGCGACGCCGTACGAGAGCAGCGTCGCCGCCAGCGCCTCCGCGCCCTCCATAACCCGCGCGAGTTCGGTCGTGGCCGGCGCCCCGAAGACGAAGTACGCGATCACTCTCCCGGTGGCGTACCCGACGACCACACCGACCAGGATCTTGTAGAGGACGTCCACGGCGACCCACTCGAGGAGGGCGGTCTGCAACGTCGGATCACCCGGCCTGACCGTCCCCATCGTCAGGCTCGCGCCGGCCAGGACGATGGCGAGGTTCGTGAACGGGAACGCCAGTCCGTCGTTGAGGCCGGACTCGGAGGTGAGCGTGAACCGGATCGTCCCCTCCTGCTCGGCGGGATCGACCTGCTCGTCGGTCCCCTCGGTCGGCGGGCCGACCTGGACGTCCGACGCGAGCACCGGATCGGTCGGGGCGATCACCGCGCCGAGCAGGACCGCCGTCGGGATCAGGAGTCCGAGCACGGCCCAGCCGAGCAGCGCCGTCGCCACGATGGTCAGCGGCATCGTGATCGCCAGCAGCCGCCAGGTCGGCGTCCAGGCCCGGACGTCGAACGGACGATCCAGCTTCAGGCCGGCCCCCATCAGCGCGACGATCACGACCAGTTCGGTCAACCGCTCGGCGAGGCCGGGACGGGCCACCGGGTCCGGCGGCGCCACCCCGAGCGGGAGGTTGAACAGCAGGAATCCGACCCCGACGAAGACGATCGGGAACGACAGCGGCTGGTCCGCGAGCAGTCTCGGCAGCAGGACGGCACCCAGGATCGAGACAGCGGCAACTACCAGGGCGATTTCGTACAGTGCCACGTCGGCCGGGCTAGGAAACGAACACGGAAAATACCCGGGACGAGCACGGGAACGCCCGGAGGACGTGCCGTTCCCTGACCCCCACCGGCCGAAACTCCCATTTCTAAAGAATTAACCTTACAATCCGAAGTTCTACCGCAGTCAGTCGGTCGTCTGAGTCGGGTGTCACCACGTCACGCTCCGGGCGAGCACGAACACCAAAAGCGCCGACAGCAACGAACCGAGGATCGTCTCGACGCCGGCCAGCATGCGCGCCCAGGTGCCGACCGGCTGGATGTCGCCGTATCCAAGCGTGGCGAACGTGATCACGCTGAAGTAGAAGCTCTTCAGCAGGACCTCGCCGAGCCACCAGGCGGGGACGGCCCCCGGGTCCTCCACGGTGTAGGTGATCGTCTGCCCGCCCTGGATCTCCTGGATGCCCCCGGTAAGGGGGAACAGGACCGCGGAGATCACGATCACGAGCAGCGAGACGAGCAGCACCCGATACGGACTGCTCCCGTAGTTCATCACCCAGCGGGACAGTTCCCACTTGAGCGCCCCCACGTAGTCGGCTTCCGCCCACGCGAGTCGGCGCCGGGCGTCCTTCTCCCGGTTGTAGCTACTGCGAGCGGCCGCCGGGAGGGCGTTCTCCTTGTAGATCTGCTGGAACTCGCGGTAGGTCCACGCCGCCGCCGCCAGCGGGGAATCGTCGCTCAACGTCGGCCGGACGTCCCCGCTGTCGTAGACGGACACCTCCCCCAGTACCGTCTTTCCGTCGATGTGGACGTCGGTGAACACCGCCTCGTCGAGGTGCGCGTCCTCCAGGGTCGCACGGCGGAGGTCGCCGTTCGTGAAGATCGCGCCCTCGAGGTTCGCCTCCCGGAAGTCGGCGTTGATCGCGCTCACGCTGGTCAGCGTCGCGAGCATCAGGTTCGCCTCCGAGAAGTCCACGCCGTTGGCGTCGGCCTCGGTGAGGTCGGCGCCGATCAGCGACGCCCCCGCCAGCCAGTCCGCGCCGACCAGCGACGCCTCCTTGAGGTACGCCCCGTCGAGACTCCCCTCCGGTCGTCTCCCCTGTTCCGTGAGTTCCTCGGCGGTCTTCCCGTCGACCGGCGCGTGCCAGCGACAGCGGTCGTAGTCGTCCCAGACCGGCCGGGTACACGGCTCCGTCGGGAACTCCTGGGCGGGTAACCCGACCTCAAGTCGATAGCCACAGCGGTCGGAAGATTCTGGAGTCACGATCCACCTTGGGGTTGCACCCCCAAATCTTGCCGGCCCCGGGTCGTCGGGCCCTGCTCGCCGACTGTGGGCGGTCGCTCCCCGCTTGCCGACTGCGGGGGGTCGGTCCCCTCTTGCCGACTCCGGACGGTCGCTCCCTGGCTAGTGCGGAACTGTCACCGGGCGCCACAACAGACCAAAGGTGCGAGCGGCCCACGAACGGACATGGAACTTCTCACCGAGGACGTCGTCCCCGAGGAGGCCCGTGGGATCAAACGCGAGGCCCGGGAGTTCGCCGCCGAGCACGTCGCGCCCAACGCCGAGGAGTACTTCCGGACCGGCGAGTACCCCTGGGAGGTGCTGGAAGCCGCCCAGGACGCCGGACTGGTCGCCCAGGACGTCCCGGAGGAGTACGGCGGCCGCGGCCTCTCGCTGACGGAGGTGCTGGCGATGGCCGAGGAGTTCTTCCGCGCGGACGCGGGCATCGCGCTGACGCTCCAGCTCGCGGGCTTCGGCACCGAACTGCTCACCGAGTACGGCACCGACCAGCAGAAAGAGCAGTACCTCCGTCCCGTCGCCGAGGGCGAGCAAATCTCGGGACTGGCGGTCTCGGAACCCGAGACGGGCAGCGACCTCGCGGGGATGCAGACGACCGCGGAGAAGGTCGAACGTGCCGGCGGGCACGCAGGCGACGAGTACGTCCTGAACGGCGAGAAGTACT
>CAYTAG010000220.1:0-5880 GCA_964435625.1 uncultured Halobacteriales archaeon
CGAGAAACTGTAGTTGCGGTAGTCCCAGTCGTCTAGGCCCGACTCAAGCGTGGCTTCCGGCGGCGCATCCCACGAGTAGTGGCCGGGGCCGTCCAGGGAGCCGTCGGGGTCGCTGGAGCCGACCGCGTCGAACGCCACCCAGTCGCCGGGCTCGGCCGAGGACCGGCTCGCCGTCAGGCTCGCGTCCGGCGGCTCCGGCTGCTCCTCCGAGACAGTCACCGTCGCGGTCGCCTGGTCGGACAGCCCCTCGTCGTCGGTGACGGTCACCGAGACGGTGTAAGTCTCCTCGGAGACGCCGGCCGGCAACGAGAAACTGTACCGGCGGTAGCCAGGAGGGGTGTCCAGGCCCGACTCCAGGGTCGCCTCGTCGGGGTCGTCCCACGAGAAGTGCTCGAACCCGTCGAGGTCGCCGTTCGGGTCGAACGAGGCCCTGGCGTCGAAGGTCACCGCCTCGCCCGGATCCAGGCTGTTCTGGCCCGCGGAAACCTTCGCCCCGGGCGGTTCGCCGGCACTGGCGACCGTCACCTCCGTCTCGGCCGTGTCGGACAGCCCCGTCTCGTCGGTGACCGTCACCGACACCGTGTACGTCTCCTCGAACGTGTCCGTCGGCAGCGAGAAGCTGTACTGGTGGTAGTCGGGGTCCTGGAGTCCCGACTCCAGGGTCGCCGCGTCGGGCACGCTCCAGTCGTAGACGAGGTCGCCACCGTCCGGGTCGGCCGACTGCGTCGCGTCGAACGAAACCGGTTCCCCGGGGTCGGCTTCCCCCGTCTCGGGGCTCACGTGGGCCGTCGGCGGCTCCGGCTCCTGGACCGTCACGTCCCGGTGCTCGGACTCTGATACCAGTCCGTCGCTCACCTTGAGGACGACCCGGTACTCCCCCGCGTTCTTGAACACGTAGTCCACCTCGCTCCCCTCGTACGTCTCGGCCTCGTCCAGCGAGTCGCCGAACTCGTAGATAGTCCACTCGTAGGCCTCTATCGTGCCGAACTGCGGGTCCTCGTCGGGGTCGTAGGAGTCACCCCCCGACAGGGTCGTCTCGTAGTCCCGGACGGGTGCCGAGGGATCGACGTCCAGGACGGGCACCGGCGGCGTGTCGACGGGTAACCGTTCCGTGGTCGAGTTCTCCAGCCCCTCGCGGTCGGTGACGGTCAGCCGAACGTCGAACAGGCCCGCCTCGTCGAACGATGTCTCGACCGTCTCGCCGCCCGGGATCGACTCGACGGCGTCTGAACCCCACCGTTCGTCGCCCGGCTTGTACGCCCAGTCGTACCCCTCGATGCCGGCCACGGGATCCGGCTCCGGGTCGAACGACTCGCTACCGTCGAAGGTCACCGTCTCCCCGGGGAGAACCGGCGACGGGTCGACATCGAACGCGACGGTCGGTTCGCCCTTCTCGAAGACCTTCGTGTCGAAGTCGAAGTCGACCCACCTGTGGCCCTCGTAGGCGTCGTACCCGACGTTCGTGGCGTTTCCGGACGCGGGAGGAACGGCGTCCGCGGCGAACAGGGTGTCCGGCGGGGTGAACCCGTCCTTCAGGTGTTCCGGTCGTGAGGGGACCTCGATTTCGACCCGGACCGGATTCGTGTGTCCCGGCGTGGCCGGGTCCTTCGACGGCGAGAATTCGTGCTCTCGAAAGCCCACGTGTTCCCAGTCGGGGCGGACGATGCCGTCCAGTTCCGGGCTGTCGTACTCGTAGCCGACCTCGACGACGACCGATCCGCCCGTCGAGTCGCTGCTCGGGGGCACGTAGACGTCGAACAGGAGGTAGGAGCCGAACGCACGAGCGACGTCCGTCCTGTCGCCGCTGTACTCGAACTCGTGGCGGAACCCCCGGTTCACCGGGAGGATCGAGTCCGGGTCGACCGACGAGAACATGCCGATGATCTCCGCCCACGTCAGGATGTCGTCGATGGTGCCGAGACCGCTGCCGACGAATTTCAGCGCGTCGATCTCCGAGACGTTCTCCATGCCGAACAGCAGCGAGGCCTTGACGGGGCCCCAGCTGAAGTCGCTCTCGGACTCCTCCTTCTGGCGGCCGGCGGCGGCGGCCCCCCGCCGGAGGATGTTCCCGTGAGGTTCCTGCTTGAACCACTCCGCGTTGGGGACCACCGACAGCGTCTCCCGGAAGTCGGCACCCCGTTCGGACTCCAGTTGCTCGACGAGCGTGTCCGGTTCCATGAACGCCGCCAGGTCCCGGTCGCGACGGGCGCTAACGGCGATCTCCTCGTGGTTGTCGGTGGTCGTGACCTCGAAGTGCCCGCTGGAGTACAGGGAGTCCGACAGGTAGGCGTCCGCGTTCTCCTCGTGCGGTTCCATGTCCGACACCGCCAGCGCCGAGAGCACGAACGTGTGCCGCCAGCAGCCCTCCGAATCCCCGTCGACCACGGGGTTCCCGAACTCCTCCCACGTGACGTCGAGGTAGTCGACGGTGACGAAGGACTTCCCGTGTAACGTCCCGACGTGGTCGTCCGTGGCGTCGAACACGTCGACGTTGCCGTAGTTCTTGTGCCCGAAGACCCAGCCGCCGAGGTCGTGACACTCCGCGACGCCGTAGTCCCGGCAGTTGCTGGCGTCGGTCGATTCCGGCCCCCGACTGGACGACGCCGTCCGTCCCGAGGAATCGACGTCCAGGCCGACGCCGGACACCCCGACCGTCTTCATCACAGCCCGCCGGCTCAGTTCGAACCCCGGACCGGTCCCGCTCATCACCGGTTCCTCGCCTTACGTGTGAAACTCCGAACCATTCTCGCGACCTGGCTCCCGAATACCGAAGACAGTCATAAAAAATTAACCCGGACCGGAACCGGCCCCGTCGCGGGACGTCTCGACGCGATTCGAAGGACCGCTACGGCTTCACGAACGCGTCTCCGTCACCGTGATGGCTCGACCGGCCCACGACGACGTGGGCGCAGTGGTCGCCCCCGGAACGTCCACCGCGGGCCGGATGGGCGGGTGGCGGCGCCGCCGGGGAGGGGGTGGCCTCACCCAGGTCGCTCTCTCCCTTCGATCAGCCGGTCGAGGTCGTCCTCGTCGAGCAGGTCCAGCAGGCTCTCGCCCTCCCCGAGACGTGTTAGCTCCTCGTCGGTGAGGTACTCCTCGACGTCCTGTTCGTCGATGCGGGCCTGGAGGTCGTCGTCAAGGTCGTCGAGGTCGTAGCCCGGGATGGCCATGTTCGAGATTCGGTAGCGAGTCACTTAGCGGTGTCGCGGAACCCGCCGACGGCTGCCGGGATCGCCGCGACCGGATCGTCGCCAGCGCGATGGATCGTCACCCACAGGTGTGTTTAAGTTCACACGCGCGTAGGGGACCCACATGGGTTACGCCGTCATCGACCCGGACGACGTCGATCCGACGCCGGATCGCCCGTGCGTCCGGCGGGCCATCGGCGAGCGGGCCGGGCTGGAGAACCTCGCCGTCAACCGCTACGAGGCCGACCCCGGCGAACAGCTCCCGCTTGCGTATCACTACCACGACGACCAGGAGGAGCTGTTCTACGTCCTGGACGGCGAGTTGCACGTCGAGACGCCCGACGGCGTCCACGAGGTGCCCGCCGGGCAGTGTTTCGTCGCGGACCCGGACAGCCCCCACCGGGCGCACAACCCCGCCGACGCCGAGGAAACCGTCGAGGTGCTGGCGGTCGGCGCGCCCGCCGTCGAGGACGCCCACGCCTACGAACCATGAGCGAGGAACGCGACCGCGACGAGCGCGAAGAACGCGACGGGGACGGGACGTCCGCCCGGGACGGCCGTGAGGGGGACGAACGGAACGGACGCGAGGGGGACGACCGGGACGAAGGCGAGGGGGACGAACGGGACGGACGCGAGGAGCGCAACCGGGACGCGACGGAAGAGGCCCCCCGCGACCTCCCGGAGGACGTCCCCGTCTGGGACGACGAGTACCTCGACCGGGTCAGCGACCGGCTGTTCTCGAACTTCGACCTGGAGAAAGACCGGACGGTCGGCGGCGAGCGCTTCGAGCTGTACGGCCGCATGGAGATGCACACCCAGAAACACTTCCTCCACCCATCGCTGTCGTACGCCCACCACCAGACCGTCGAGCACCTGTTCGCCACGCGCCGGGGGACGATAACGGTCGAGGACCTGCAGCGGTACGTCGAGTTCGCCCACGACCTCGCCGACGAGTGGATCGAGGCGAACGAGGAACACTACGGGACCGACTTCACGTTCGCGTTCGTGGTCCCCGAGATCCCGGAGCCCGTCCTGGAGTTCGTCGACGGCTTCGAGGACCGGACCATGCTGCGGTACGGCTACTACGGCCACTACGAGGTGAACCTCGTCGTCGCCGCGCCGGAAGCGCAGGCGGTCGTCCGTAGCGAGTCGGCCGACGTCGGCCGGGCGTTCGCGCTCTGGGAGTCCGTCGACGACGGTCGAAAGAAAGGGCTGTTGCGTCGGCTACTGTCCTAGTCGTCCGATGGCTCTACGCGGTCGCCCTCTCCGGTGAGCGAATCCCGGTCGAGGCCGCCGCGGGCCTCGCGGATGTTGCCGATCCCGAGTTTCAACAGGCCGATGATGAGCCCGACCAGCACCAGCCCGATGACGCTCTGTAGCGCCAGCGAGACGGCCGCGAACGTGCCGTCGTAGTTGCCCGCCAGGAGGTCCGCCGGGTTGCGGTAGACGCTGATCCACAGCAGCGCGACTACCGTGACGCCGATCATGAACACCAGCGGGACGCCGGTGCTGACGAGCTGTTTGGTGTCCTTCCAGTTGGCCAGCCACACCGTCGCCACCAGAAGCGCCAGCGCGGCCAGCGACTGGTTGGCGCCGCCGAACAGCGGCCAGATGTTCTCCCAGGTGCCGGAGGCGACCAGCAGGTACCCGGCCAGCGCCAGCACGCCCGCGTTCGCGTAGCGGTTGGTGATCGTCCGCTCGGTCGAGGTCTCGGGCGTGCCGACGACCTCCTCGAGCATGTACCGGCCCAGCCGCATCGCGGTGTCGGTGCTGGTCAGCAGGAAGCTGACGAACACCAGCCCGATGAACGTCGCCGCAGCAGTGACGCTGATACCGAAGACGGTCAGCAGGGCGCCCCCGCCGGCGGGGAAGGTGATCAGCGCCTGGGTCAGCGAGTCGCCCGCGCCGACGACCAGCGAGACGGCCAGCACGGCGGTGATGCCGAGCAGGCCCTCGCCGAGCATGCCGCCGTAGCCGATCAGGCGGGCGTCGGACTCCTTGTCCAGTTGCTTCGCGGTCGTCCCCGAGGAGACCAGCGAGTGGAACCCGCTGATCGTCCCGCAGGCGATCGTCACGAACAGGAACGGGAACAGCGGCCCCAGGTCCGAGTGGATGAACCCGTTCCAGGCCGGGATCTGGGTGGTGAGCGAGGAGACCTCGATGCCCTCGATGCCGGCCGAGGCGATGTTGATGTCGACGGCCGTGAAGCCGAGGACCGTCCCGACGACTGCGCCGAGGATCATCCCGCCGACGCCGGTGTACAGCAGGCTCGACGTGAGGAAGTCACGCGGCTGGAGCAACACCCACACCGGCAGGACGCTCGCGGCGAACGCGTAGATGATCGTCGCCAGCACCCAGCCCGCGAAGTTGGGGTTGGTCGCTTCCGCCAGCGGGAGGGACTCCCCGCCCTCGCCGAACAGCACGATGGCGTTCGACGGGAGGTTCTCCGTGGCGAACAGCGCCAGTGGGTACTCCAGTCCGACCCAGACGCCGCCGAACACCATGGCGACGAACGCCACGGCGCCCGGTAGGAACGGCAGGTCGAACTGGTAGAGGTACACGCCGAACAGGATGGCGAGCGCGATGTAGATGACCGACGCCGTCGCGGCGGCCGGGAACGCGTCCAGCACGGCGCCGATCAGGTACGCGAACGCCGCGATCACGAGGATGATCGTCAGGTACGCGAACCACA
>CAYTAG010000221.1:0-5854 GCA_964435625.1 uncultured Halobacteriales archaeon
CCTCGTGCCGGGCCACTGGGGCGAGATCAACGTCAAGTGGGTCACCGAAATCGAGTTCCGCGACGAGGACGCCCAGGGGTACTGGGAGGAACGCGGCTGGCACGGCACCGGTCCCGTCGAAACCGTCGCCAAACTGTGGACCGTCTCCCACCTCGACGACGGCCGCGTCGAGGTCGGCGGGCACGCCTACGCCGGGACCCGCGGGATCGACCGCGTCGAGGTCTCGACCGACGGCGGCGACACCTGGACCGAGGCCACGCTGAGCGACCCGCTGCCCGGCCGGGTGGTCGACGGCGAACGGACGACCGAGCGCGCGACCGACGCCTGGCGGCAGTGGGTCCACCGCTACGACCTGCCCGAGGAGTCCCACGAGGTCGTCGTGCGGGCGGTCGACCGGGAGGGAACTGTCCAGCCCCGGGAGGAGTCCAGCGCGTTCCCCTCCGGGGCAACCGGTTGGGTGTCCCGGACGGTGGATCCGTGACCGGCACGGATTCCGGGTCCGTGACTGGCGACGACAGTGGAACCGTGACCGGTGACCACCGCGAACCGGTGACCGGGAATGATTTGTGACCGGCCCGTGAGGGAACGAGCGACGACGGATGGAGAAGGCGCTGTGGTACCTGCTGGCCGGCACGCGCGGCGGCGAGAACCGGGCGCGGATCATCAACGCGCTCGACGAGCGGCCGCGCAACGCCAACCAGCTCGCCGAGGAACTGGACCTGGACTACAACACGGTCCGGCACCACCTCGACGTGCTGGTCGACCACGACGTGATCGAGGCCGGCGGCGGGGAGTACGGGAAGCTGTACTTCCTGACCGACCGCTTCGAGTACCACCGCGAGGAGTTCGAACGCATCACCGACAGCATCGACTAACATGGCCGGAATGACCCCCTACCTGACGGTTGCAAGCGCCCTCTCGGGCCTGAACGTGCTGCTGCTGGCGGCGCTGGCGGTCGTCTGGATCGGCAACTACCGCGAGTTCCGCACGCCGCTGACCCTGGGCCTGATCGGCTTCAGCCTCGTCCTGCTGGTCGAGAACCTCGTCGCGCTGAGCTTCTTCTTCAGCATGGGCATGCTGTACGCCGGTTCGGAGACCGCACAACTCACGGTCCTGGGCATGCGGAGCCTGCAGTTCGTGGCGCTGGTCCTGCTGACCTACGTGACGATGCAGTGACGGCGACCCAGTGCCGAAGTCCCCCAGCGCCGTCCCGGGCCGCCCAGCCCCAGCGGGGAGTCCCCGGACCGCCCACTTTTTACGTCACCTGATCGATTTTCCGGAACGATGTCCGCCGAAGACGTGACCCTCGACGTCGACCACGGAACCTTCCCCGGACGAGTGAACGCGCCCGCAGAGCCCTCCGAGTCCGGCGTCCTGGTGATCCCCGGCGCGGGCCACGGCCCCTTCGGCGACGTGTTCGACTGCTTCGCCGGGGCGGCCGCGGAGGCCGGCCACGTCGTCGCCCGATTCGAGACCTGGACCGACCACGACGAGCGCGACGAGAAGACCACCGCGGAGTTCGCCGCCGAAATCGAGGCCGGCGCCGAGTTCCTCCGCTCGCGGGACTGCTCGACGATCACGGTGGTCGCCAAGAGCTTCGGCGGCCGCCTCGCGCTGCAGCACGCCACCGACGTCGCCGACCGGATGGTGCTGTGGGCGCCGGCGATCATGTTCGGCGACCACGACGAGGCGCCCTCGATCACCGCCGACGAACTGGTCGCCCTCGACTTCCCCGTCCTCGTGCTCCAGGGCGACGAGGACGAGGTGGTCCCCCCGGAGAACTCCGTGGACATTGCGGAACACCTGCCCCAGGGCGAACTGGGCGAACTTCCCGGCGAGGACCACTCGTTTTTGAACGACCAGCAACGGGTGGTCGAGGAGACGCTGGCGTTCCTGCCGGAGTAGCATCCGGTCGTCGGCCACTTATATACCTCGTGGAAGTATATAAGGGGGGCCGGTCCCGGTACCTTTCGTGGCACCGCTCTGGCGCCCCGGCCTCAGAAGTGGTAGCCGTGGCGCTCGTAGATGCGGTACGCCGCGGTGCCCCACGTGAAGTCGCCGCCGGGCCACCACGTCCGGGCGTTGTTGACGCTGCCGACGAGGAGTTTGCTCGGCCGCCGTGGGTCCGGGTGGTAGGACACCGACCCGCTGTCGCCGTCGGTCATCGCCTCGCGGGACCCCCAGCGCAACTGGCCGCGCCGGCAGCGGCCGCCGTAGTAGCACGTCACTCCGTCGATCCCGCTGATCTCGCCGCTGGAGTGGTCGCCGACCGCGCCGACTTTCTCCAGGGGTTCCCCGCGGGCCTGGAGGTCGGCGAGGCCGACCTTCGTGAAGTGGCCGGTGACGCGGGACGGCGAGACGCCGTCGATGGTGCTCGTCGGCGTAAAGGGCGGTTCGGGGTCGACCACCACGACGTCCGCCTCGGGGAACCCCCGCCGGACCGTCCCGATCTCCGTTCGCCCCTCCTCGTGGAGGAGGTACAGCGAGTCGCCGTGGTGTTCGGATTCGAGCGACCCTTCCGACCCGAAGAGGTGGTTCGAGGTGGTGAAAAAGCGGTCGCCGTCGCGGTAGGTCGCCGGCGCGAGTGTTCCGACGTGTTCCTCGGCGTAACAGAGCGTACCGGCCGGCACGCGGTCGTCCTCCAGTTCGATCCGCCGGCCCTGCTCCAGGACGGTTCCCTGGGGGCTGAAGTCCGGCTGGGATGGCTGGACGTAGTTGATCGTGTACTCGATGTCGGCCAGCAGTTCCTCCAGGTCGGCCAGGCCGTCGACGTTCGGCGTGGCGTCCAGGTCGAGCCGCGGCGCGGGGTCGTCGAAGGTCCCGGGGACGACGAACGTCCCCACCACACCCGGGACGCCGGCGTCGACGATGGCCCGCTGGACGTCGAACGCGCGGCGCAACGCCTCGCGCCACGCCTGCGGGACCTCCCTGGTCAGGCGCCGTGGCCCGTCCTCGCCCCGCCAGGTCAGCCCGTAGACGATGGGGACCTCGGCGCCGAGCAGGCCGGTCCGCGTGACGAGGCTGGCGACGCCGCCGCCGAACCCCACGTTGACGAGCGTCCGCAGGAGCCGGCGGCGCTTCCCGCGCGAGAGGACGGCACCGTCGGGATCGCCGCCGTCCGGTCCGTCCGTCATCCGGTCGTAACTACGGTTCGCACGCCCATAGGTATGGTCCCAAAGCCGCGTCGCCCCGCGGTTCCCTCGACCAGCAACAATTATCACATGCGACGTGAAGCCGTCGCACATGGGCGAGCACGAGGCCGCCGGGGAGACGCCGTCGGTCCGCTCGACGGTCCGGGAGTTCCTGTCGCTGGAGCAGGACGTGCTCGTGCTCTCGGTCGCGATGTTCGCGTTCAGCCTCGGGTTCCAGATGACCGGCCGCTACGTCCCCGAGTACGTGGCGGTGCTCGGCGCTAGCGAACTGGTCATCGGCCTGTACGGCTCGTTCGGCAACGTGATCTCCGCGGTGTACCCCTACCCCGGAGGCGCGCTCTCGGACCGGATCGGCTCGCGGTACGCGCTGACGCTGTTCGGCCTGCTGTCGAGTCTGGGCTTGCTGTTCTGGCTGGTCGCTCCCGCGGTGGGACCGGTCGCGCTCGGCCCCGTCGTCGTCGAGCCGTGGATCTGGATCTTCGTCGGCCTGGTGCTCGCACAGGCCTGGAAGTCCTTCGGTCTCGGTGCGACCTTCGCCGTCGTCAAGCAGAGCGTCCCCGCCGACCGTCTGGCGACCGGGTTCGCCACCACCGAGACGTTCCGCCGGACGGCCTTCCTCGCGGGGCCGCTGCTGGCGGCCGGGTTGCTGTACGCCGCCACGGACTTCACCGTCGGCTTCCGGTACGTGCTCGCGGTCACCGTCGTCTTCGGGGTCGTCGCGACGCTCGCCCAGCACCGCCTGTACGACGCCAGCGAGGACACCGTGGGCACGGAGTTCGAGGGCGTCTCCCGCCTGCTCGCGGACCTCCGGGACCTCCCCGCCGAACTGCGACCCCTGCTGGTCGGGGACACGCTCGTCCGGTTCGCCAACGGGATGGTGTACGTCTTCTTCGTCATCGTCGTCACCCGCTTCCTGGAGGTCGACGCGACGCTGCTGGGCTACCACCTCGAACCGGCGGTGTTCTTCGGCGTCCTGCTCGGCGTCGAGATGCTGGTCGCGCTGGCGACGATGGTGCCCGTCGCGAAACTCGCCCAGCGAGTCGGCCTCAAGCCGGTGGTCGCCCTCGGGTTCGCGGTCTACGCGGTCTTCCCCGTTCTGTTGATCAACGCGCCCGCGGACGCGCTCGTGATCGGACTGCTGTTCGCGTTCTCGGGGCTGCGGTTCGCCGGGCTGCCGGCCCACAAGGCGCTGATCGTCGGCCCCGCCGAGCAGGACACCGGCGGGCGGGTCACCGGGGCGTACTACCTCCTGCGGAACGCGGTCGTCATTCCCAGCGCGGCGCTGGGGGGCTGGCTGTGGGACGCCGCCAGCCCGGAGGTCGCGTTCGGACTCGCCACGGCCATCGGACTACTCGGGACCGCCTACTTCCTCGCGTTCGGCGAGGAGTTCGAGGCGTACGCGTGAGCCGGGGCGGCCGGTTCGAACACGTTCGGTCCTGTCGCCGTCGGGCGATAGACGGCTTCGTAATGGATAAGTGTCCACGCCGAAGAACACTCAAGGAGAGACTCCGATGTCAGGGACAACAGCGACCCTCGTGACGGTGTTACAGGCGGACGGGATCATCCCCAGGGGGAGCCGCGTGGAGGTCTTCGACGCGATCTACTGGGTGTTCCTGGTCCTGGGGACCCTCGTCGGCATCGTCGTCATCGGGTACATGCTTTACAACGCGTACAAGTACCGCGACGTCGGCGACGACGGGGAGGGCGCCGAAACGGCGACGTCGGCCGAAGCCGACGTCGCACGCCCGAAACTCGGGGAGCTACCGAGGGGTAGCGGCGGTGGCCGGAAGCTGTTCCTGTCGTTCACCCTGAGCGCGATCATCGTCATCTCGCTGGTCGCGTGGGCGTACGGCATCCTCCTGTACGTCGAGGAGGGCGCCGCCGAGGAGCCGCCGACCGAGCAGGCCGAGGCCCTGGAGGTCGAGGTCGAGGGGTACCAGTTCGGCTGGCGGTTCACCTACCCGAACGGTCACACCGTCGACAGCGCCGTCGGCGACTCGTTCAAGGTTCCGGCCGACCGGATGGTCAGGTTGAACGTCACCTCGGGGGACGTCTTCCACAACTTCGGCATCCCCGAGTTACGGGTGAAGTCCGACGCCATCCCCGGCCAGTACACCGAACAGTGGTTCATCGCCGAGGAACCGGGCACGAACCACACCGCGCGGTGTTACGAACTGTGTGGCGCCGGCCACTCCCAGATGACCGCCCAGGTCGAAGTGATGAGCCAGGAGGCGTGGCAGGAATGGTACGCGGGGACCGGCAACGAGACCGACGGCGGTAACGAGACCGAAGGCGGCAACGAGACCGAGGGCGGTAACGAAACCGACGGCGGCAACCAGTCCGACGGCGGCGACGAGAGCCTCGACGCCATCGACGGGGCCGTCGACTACGCAATGGAGGTCCACGCCTGATGCCCGACGACAACACCGGAGACGGCGGTAGTGTACCGAGCGACGAGCGTGACGCCTCGTCGGACCCCCGCGCCGACGGCGGTCCCGCGAGTGAAACGAGCGGGGCCTCGTCGAATCTTCGATCCGACGGCGGGCAGGAAGCGACCGACGGCGGCCACGCGGTCACCGACGAACTGCCGGCCGGCGACGAGCACGGCCACGAGTTCCCGTCGATGGGGACGGTCCGACGCTGGTTCGTCACGACCAACCACAAGGACGTCGGCATCCTCTACACGGTCACGTCGCTGTTCT
>CAYTAG010000222.1:0-5836 GCA_964435625.1 uncultured Halobacteriales archaeon
CTAGATGGGGCCGACGATGGGCTGGCTAGATGGGGCCGACGATGGGCTGGCTAGACCGATTGGAGGCCGCCGGGTCGCCACGTCGGGGGCGAGTTCCGTGACGGGGCTACCGGCGGAGGGTGGGAGACGGACTGGCTCACCCGAGGACGTACCGGGTCCACGGATACCGGTCGACGAGCGGTTGGCCGTCGACCTCGTACTGTTCGATGTACCCGTCGAGGCCGAGAACCCGGCCGGCACCGAAGGCGGCGACCGAGAGGAACACGAGCATGTACGCGAAGTCACCGTTGATGTAGCCGTGGGCGACGTCCCAGTTCCCGAGGTAAAACAGCAGCATCATGAACGCGCCCCAGAACGCTGCCAGCCGCGTCAGGACGCCGAACAGGAGACCGAGACCGATGAGCACCTCTCCCACGGGACGGCGACGTCGACGAAGTCCACGAACCACGGTGTGTTTCCCATCGAAACGAAGAGGTCGGCCACCGGACTCCCGTTCGCCGGCGGCGCGTTCCGGAGGTATTCCCCCGCGCTGAAGCTCCCGGAGGTCACCTTGTCGAAGCCGCTCTGGAAGAACGCCAGCCCCATCATGAGTCGCAACGCCAGGATGAACCACACGCTCAGCGTGTGGACTTTCCCCTCCGCCGTGATCCCCGCGACCGTGCTCCGAAGTGGCACTTCCTGGGACGGACCCGTTCACGGGGAACCGACTCCGCTCCATAGGGGCGCGATACCGACCTAATAGGTGTCCGTAGCACCTAGTGGGGTCGATGCCCGGACCCGACCCGACCCGCTGGGAGTACGAGACGATTCGTCCACCGCGCGACGAGACCAAAAAGGAGGCGAAAGACCCGAAAGCGGCGCTGAACGAACTCGGCGCGGAGGGCTGGGAGTTCGTGGGGACCGTCGCGTACGAGGGGGGCGGCACCAAGTATCTCGTGTGCAAGCGACCGGCACGGGCCGGCGAGCATGACTGAGGGGCCGGACGCCGGGACGGCCGACACGATGCGCGAGCGTGCCGCCGAGAGCCGGCTGAAACTCTGGGTCCTGTTGCGCGCGAACCGCCTCCTCGTCGCCGGCGTCCTGACCGTTTCCGTGTTCATCGCGTTCGTGCTCGCCGTCTCCGTCCTCCATCCACCGTTCGCCCGGCAGGTCCGGTCGGGGGACGTGATCGAGACGATGTTCTCGGCGATGATCACCGTGATCGTGACCGGGACGACGCTCGTCGTCACCATCGGCCAGCTCGTCCTCACCCAGGAGAACGGCCCGCTCGGGGACCAGCGCGACCGCATGAGCAACTCGATGGACGCCCGGGAGTTCACGACGGAGCTGATCGGGTCGCCGAGTCCGGCCGACCCGGCCGAATTCCTCGGCGAAATCGTCGCCAGCACGGCGCGGCGATCCAGGGCGCTCCGGGACGCAATCGACGGGACCGACGACGACGCCCTCCGGGCGGAGGTCGACGAGTTCGCCGGGAGCGTCGTCGGGAACGCCGACGCCGTGCGCGAGCAACTCGACGGCGCCCGGTTCGGCTCGTTCGACGTGGTGTTCGCCGTCCTGAACTTCAACTACAGCTGGAAGATCTTCCAGGTCGAACGCATCGCCAACGAGTACGAGGGGAGCCTCACCGAGCACGAACGCGGCCTGCTAGAGGACCTGAAGACGTCGCTGACGCTGTTCGGCCCGGCCCGCGAGCACGTCAAGACGCTGTACTTCCAGTGGGCGCTGATCGACCTCTCGCAACTGATCCTCTACGCGGCGGTCCCCGCGCTGGCCGTCGCGGGGATCATGCTCGCGGTCGTCGACGCGGGGACGTTCCCCGGGAGCACGCTCGGACTGGATCACGTCGTCCTGGCGGTCGGCGGCGCGTTCGCGGTGACGCTCGTCCCGTTCATGCTGTTCGTCTCGTACCTCCTGCGGATCCTCACCGTCGCGAAGCGGACCCTCGCCATCGAACCGCTGATCCTGCGGGACTCCCAGCGGTAGCCCCTCGGGACGGCGGGCGGACGGTTCCCGGGGACCCACCCTAGTCGGCCGCCTCGGGTTCCTCGGTCGTCCGTCGCATCCGGCTCGGGAACGTCCCCACCCACAGGCCGGCGAGGCCGACGCCGTACATCAGGCTGATCGGGATGCCGAAGACGACCATCGTGATGATGGAGTGGTTCGTGAAGAAGGCCGCCGCCACGAACACGACGAAGATGACGCCGCGCCAGCGCTCGCGCATGGTCCGGTAGGAGACGATCCCGGTCCGGTGGAACAGCCACATCGACAGCGGGATGTCCGCCATCAGGCCGATGCCCGCCGTGGTGGCGAACACCAGCCAGAAGAAGTCGTTGATCGTGTAGGAGATGCGCATCCCGGCGTCGACGGCGTCGACGACCAGGTACGAGATGATGCCCGGCGCGATGTAGAGGTATCCCAGGACGCTGCCGACGACGACCCCGCCGACCAGCGTCACCGCCCACACGAGGAACGCGCCTCGGCTGCTCTCGACCATCCAGCGTTCGCGCAACGACGGCCAGGCGTAGTAGACCGCGGCGGGCACCGCGCCGAGTAGACCGGCCCCCGCGGCGTTGACGTACAGCGCCTGCTGGGCGGTGAGCGCGTAGCCGAACAGGGTCACGGACTCCCCGGGGTCGAGGGCGGTCAGCGGCTCGACGCCGCCGGTTGCCCCGGTGTAGACCAGCGCGGCGGCCAGCACGAAGAAGGCGGCCACGCGGTTCCAGCGGGCGGCGACGGCGGCCCCCGGCGAGGGCGTCTCGTAGCTGTGGGTGATCCCGCGGAAGCGGCGCTCGATGGCCGGCCAGGCGTAGTACAGCAGGGCGGGCAGGGTCACGAGGACGGCCGCGATGAGGCTCATCTTGATCTCGAACAGGATGGCCTCGACGGGGTGCAGCGCGACGATGCTGACCTCCTCCTCCAGTACCTGCTGGGGGAGCCGCGAGAAGAAGTCGTCCCGGATCAGCTTGAACCCGCCCTGGTACAGCGCGAAGAAGGTGAGGATCATCGAGGCCATGAAGATGCCGGCCACCCGGAAGCTGCGGGACGTGAGGCTGTCCAGGATGAACGCGAAGTCGTAGTAGTACCCGCCGATGTCCTCCTCGGTCGTCTCCTCCTCGGTGAAGGCGTCGACCACGTCGGCGGTCGTCTCCTTCGCGACGTCGCCGGCGTCCCTGGACTCGCCGGCCACGTCGGAGGCGAGGTCGGCTTCCTCGGCGGCCTGCTCGGCCTCCTTGGCGTCGTCGAAGCGGTCGAGGATCGCCTGGGCCTTCGCGTCGTCGCCCTCGTCGAGCGCGTCGCCGGCGAGGTTCACGGCCTCCTCCTCCTCCAGTTCGAGGAACGCCTCGACGGGAGCGGCCTCGACGCCCTCGGCGTCGAGTTCGCGCAGGTCGATGCCGGCGGGTCCGGGCCGGCGCTCGCGCGGCTCCAGTTCCGGCATGGAGTAGTACACCACCAGCGGGAGCGTCAGTGCGAGCCCCCACAGGAGTGCGACCGCCGCGGCCAGCGCGGTCCCCTCGAACGGCAGCCCCAGGCCCTCCAGGGCCAGTCCGTAGGAGACCCCCTGGTCGGCCAGCAGGGCGTTGATCCGGTCGACCGAGGCGGCGATCAGGAAGGAAACGGCCGTCACGGCGACGAACGGGCCGACGATCCGGCGGCGGTTCGCCCACAGTTTCGCGCGGATGTGGGCGCTGCCGCTACGCCTGGCCGCGGTGAAGAACTTCGAGAGGTAGAGGCTGAAGCCGTACAGGACGATCAGCGGGGCCGCCCACATGAGCTGGGTGAACGGGTCCGGCGGTGAGAACAGCGCCCCGAACAGGAAGATGCCCATGATCGCGTACCGCCACTTGTCCCGGAAGTACTCGTAGGGGACGATCCCGCCGTACGAGAGCGCGCTCATGGCGAGCGGCAACTCGGCGGCGAGCCCGAACGAGAAGGTCAACAGGATGATGAAGTGGGTCCACTTGACGATGTCGTAACTTGGATTGAACCCGATCTGGAGGGTGTAGACGGTGAGGAAGTTGAACGCGATGGGGAAGAAGATGTAGTACGCGTACGCGATGCCGCCGGCGAACAGCGCGGCGCCCAGGATTCCGAGCAACCAGGTCTTCCAGCGCTCGTCGGGACCCTCCGGCAGGATGCCCCGGCGGCGCAACGGTCCGCGACCGTAGTACAGCAACAGGGGGATCGCCAGCAGGATGCCCACGGCGAGGCCGAGTTTGATCTGTAGCAGGATGACGTCGAAGGGCGTCCGGACGATGATCCGGGCCTGTTCGGCGGTGAGTGCGTCCATCCGGGCCTCCATGACGCCCTTGAGGATCTCCCAGCCCCACCGCCGCAGGAAGAAGATCGTTCCGACCAGCCCCAGCACGAAGACGATGAAGACCTTCTGTAGCTCCTGCTGGGCGGCCGAGAGCATGGCCCCCACCGTCTGTCGTCCCGAGTTGACGGCGCGGCGGGTGTCGTCGTCCAGCATCGAACCCGACATCGTTCTCGCCGGAAGGTTGCCGGGTTCCGGTTATCAACTTTTCCGTAGCCGGCCGAGTTTCACCGGGTCCGTGACCCCCGCGCGGGCCGGATCGGTACGGCCGTCGCGTCGGGGCAAGAAAAGGCCTATAATAGCGGGGCTACCTACCCCCGAACGAATGGTTGAGGAGAGCGAGTCGGACTCGGGGATCACCAAGGCCGAAGAGGACGAGGATCGGCCGGCACCCGAGGGCGAACGGCCCGGCCCACGTGGCAAGCATCCGGACCGGGATGGCGAGCATCCGGACCGGGACGGTGAGCCCCAGGACGCCGGCGACGGGGCCCCGGACGGGGACAGTGAACCCAAGGACGTCGACGGCGAGCCGCCGGACGCCGGCAGTGGACCGCCGGCCGGCGGCGGCAACCGGCCAGATCACGCGCTCGACCGGCCGGTCGACGAGTACGATTCCGTCGGCGACGGCGAACCCGGAAGCGGGCCCGGCCCGGGCGATGGGCCGTACGGTCCCGAGGGGCCGCCGGACGACGAGGAGATGCCGCTGACCGAGCACATCGAGGAGATGGTGCTGCGGCTGGCGGCCGTGCTCGCGATTGCGGGGCTGGTCACCGCCGTCGCCTTCCCGTTCGCCCAGGAGCCGATCACGTTCATCTGGTACAACCTGCTCCCGCGGACGGTCGAGGCCGGCGGCGAGGTCATCTCTACCCAGCCCCGGGTGTACGGCCCGCTGGAACTGAAGCTGATGGAGCTGAAACTCGCCAGCCTCGCCGGTCTCGTCGCCGCCCTCCCGATGGGCGTCTACCAGTCCTACCGGTTCATGCGGCCGGGGCTGTATCCCCACGAACGGCGCTACTACCTCGCGGCGGTCCCGACCAGCCTCGTGCTGGCGTTCATCGGCCTCGCGTTCGCGTTCTTCGTCGTCCTGCCGGCCATCTTCACGTACTTCCTGTACTACTCCGAGAACGCCGGCGAAATCGCGTTCGCGCTCCAGCAGACGTTCAACCTCATCATCATCCTGGAGGCGTTCATGGCGATGGTGTTCCAGATCCCCCTGTTGATCATGCTCGCCATCATGATGGGGGTCACCACCCGCCGGTGGCTGCAGGATCGGCGGCTGTACTTCTGGGCCGGGTTCATGGGCATCGCCTTCATCTTCAGCCCCGACCCGACCGGGATGGCGCCGCTTTTGGTCGCGGCGACGATGGTCGTACTGTTCGAGGGGACGCTGGCGCTGCTGCGCTGGACCGGGAACTAGCGAGTGTCCTTTTCCTCTCGCCGCGGTGTGCGCGAGTTCCCGCGAGTGAAACGAGCGGGGGATCTGAAGACTCGCCGAGCGGAGGCGGACTCGAACGTGACTCG
>CAYTAG010000223.1:0-5829 GCA_964435625.1 uncultured Halobacteriales archaeon
CGCCCGGAGAAGATCAACGTCACCCGCTTCTCGAAGCGCCCCGACACCGACGCCGCGGACATGAAAGGCCTGGGCGGGCAGGTCAAGAAGGACCGCTCGAAGGCGATGACCGACCTGAAGATGGACGTCGTCGGGGAGGCCTACGAGGCGATGGTCGGCGAGCGCAGGGAGGTGCTGGTCGTCGAAGAGGGCACCGGCGACTCCGTGAAGTGCCGCGACCCCGCCTACCGCCAGGTGATCGTGCAGGACGCCGCCGAGCGCGGCATCGAACCCGGGGACTTCCTGGAGGTCGAGGTCACGGGCCACAACACCGTCTACGCCTTCGGTGAACCGGTATAACTGCCCCGCACCCAGGTTGCGACGGTGCGACGGGAAGAGTGATCGGGGGTAAGGAAAGGAATTACAATCAATGAGCGATAGGGACGAGTAAGGAACGATGACTCGAACCGACGAAGCGACCGTCACGAGCAAAGGGCAGGTGACGATTCCCAAGCGGGTCAGGGAACGACTGGGGATCGACGAGGGCGAGACCGTCTCGTTCCGGATCAACGACGACGGGACGGCGACGCTACAGCCGGAGACCGACCCCATGGAGCAACTTCGGGAGGTGCAGGACCGCCTCGCACCGCTTTCGGTCGACGTCGACGAACTCCGCCGGGAAGCGAAGCAGGCCTGGAGTGACTTCGAGTGATCTTCCTTGATACGTGGGTCTGGTGCGAGTACGCCTTCCGCGACGGCGCCTGGGAGGACGCGGAAAACGCGATCCGAACCGCCCGGGAGGAGGGCGGGGTCGTCGCGTCGACCGTCCTGGCCGAGGTCTCCTACGCGATACGGCGGGCGGACGGCGAGGAGACCGCCGCCAGGACCGTCGAGGCGATCAGGGGGTTCGACGAGATCCGCGTCGTTCCGGTCACGGGCGACGTGGCGCTGGAGGGGGCGCGACTCAGGAACGAGTACTACGAACGCGGCGAGTGTGAGCCGTCGTACGCCGACGCGATCCACCTGGCGACGGCGCTGATGACCGACTGTGACGCCCTCTACTCGGGCGATTCCGACTTCGAACCTGTCGAGGAGATCGAGACGGTGATCCTCGGTTCGTAAGCCGGCCCTGCGAGGGCGAAAGATACAGCCCCGCGGAGCGCCAACCACGGCCGATGGCCCAGGACGTCCGGGACCTCGCCAGGGACCTCCACGACCACCTCGAAGCGACCGCCGAGCGCCCGCTGACGGCGGAGGCCAACCGCTGGCTCGGGGAAGCCGAGGCCGCGGCGCGGGACGCCGTCGGCGAGGACGTCCCCCGGTCGGTGATCGGCAAGCGCGCCGGCCAGGTCGCGGACCTGCTCGCTCACGTCGAGGAAACCGGCGACGACGAGGCCGACGAACACGTCGCCGCGGCGCGGGACCTGGCGGCGGAGATCCAGCGGCAGCTTTGAGTCCGGGACCGGCCCTTACGCCGGCTCTACCTTGAATCCGTACCGCGAGACCCCCTCCTGCTCGTAAATCCGCCGCACCACCGCCTGCACCCGGTCGCCCACGTCGACGTCGTGGCCGTCGGTGACCTGCGCGGGCGCGCTGACCGTCTCGCTTCCGTCCGGCGCGTCGCCGGGCCGCTCCGTGGTCCGGCGGGCTCCCGACTCCACTGAGTCGGGACAATCGAACGCCACGATTGCGACGCCGAAGTCCCCGCTCTTCGATTGCTGGACGGCGAACTCCGGGGGCGCGCCGCCCTGGCCGATAGTGGTCGCCGCCTCGACGGTGCCGGTCCCCGGAAGTTCCACCGGTTCGTAGCCCACCAGGCCGCCACAACCGTCGCAGGCGCCCTCCGGCGGGAACGCAAGCGTCCCGCAGTCGGGGCAGCGACCCGCGACGAGTCGGTACCGCTGCGGGAGGCTGCGCCGCCACGTCGGCATGCTGACGTAGGCGCCCCCGCCCTCCGGTTCGTCGCGGGTCACGTCGCCGCGCAGGCGGAGGTACTCGGCGTAGCTCACCTGCTCGGCGCCGTCCAGGTCGATCTCGGCGGGGACGGCGCCCTCGCACCTGACGATCAGCGCGTCCGCGCCCGCGCCGCTACCGAACGAGGCCGCGAGGGCGTCCTCGCCATCTGCGACGACCCGCGCCAGCGTCAGCGGGACGCTGGCGGCGCCCGCGTCGCCCAGTTCCGAGACGGTCTCGTAGGCCGCCACCGCCTCGTTTTCGACGCCAATGGCCCCCGCCGCGCGATAGGGCATCCCGCCGTCGGGCGCCTGGATCGCCACGGCGTCGAAGTCGATGGGGTCGGCGTCCAGGCGGTCGACGGCGCCCTCGACGGCCGCCAGGAACGCCGCGCGGTCGTACCGGGTGACGTCCAGCCCCTCGACGGTCTCGCTGCCCCGCTGGCGGAAGCGCGTCCCCGGGTAGGGCGCGGCGTGTTCGGCGCGGTCCGTGATTCCGGCGGGACCGTCGTCGGTCACGACGAAGGCGGCAGCGCCCGCACCGGCCGCGTGCTCGCGCTCGTCGTGTGGTTCGCCACGGGGGCAGTCCGCGGCGACGACGAGCGCGAGGTCGGCGTCCGCGCCCGGCGCGTCAGAGAACGTGGCGTCGATCCCGGCCGCCAGCGCTCGCGTCCCGGCACGGGTCGACCCGCCGAAGGTTCCACGCTCGGTGGCTGCCGGGACCCCGAGCATCTCGCCCAGCCGCGCGGTGAGGTCCTCCTCCGCCAGCGGCGGGGTGGTGGTTGCGAAGGCGAGATAGCCGACCTCGTCGGTGTCGACGTCGCCGGCCGACAGCGCACGTCTCCCTGCCGCAGCAGCCATCGTGAGCGCGTCCTCGTCGGCGTACGGCACGGCCTTCTCGTCGATTCCAGTCGCGTCGAAGCTCCCCCAGGCCTCCTCGAACTCCTCGGCAGTGATCCGGAAACGGGGCGCGTACGCGCCGACGGCGGCGATCCGGGGGACGGTCATGCACTCACCTCCCCCTCCTCTTTTTCAAGGACGTGTACGGTCGCGGCTCCCCCCGACCCGCCGACGTTGTGAATGAGTCCGTAGCGGGCGTCCTCGACCTGGCGGTCACCGGCGTGGCCCGCGAGTTGCTCGAACGCCTCGACGGCCTGGCCGACGCCGGTGGCGCCGATGGGGTGGCCCTTCGACTTGAGGCCGCCGGAGGTGTTGACCGCGACCTCGCCGCCGAGTTCCGTGGCGCCCGACTCGGCCAGGTCGCCGGCCTCGCCCGGTTCGCAAAAGCCCAGGTCCTCGTAGGCCAGCAGTTCCGCGATGGCGAAGCAGTCGTGGACCTCCGCGAAGTCCACCTCCCCCGGACCGATCCCGGCCGCCTCGTAGGCCATCTCCGCGGCGTCCCGCGAGGCCGGAACCGAGGTGTAGGTGTCCCGCTGGAACAGGCCGACGGGCGAGGTGCCGGCGCCCGAACCCGCGACCCTGATGCGGTGGTCGGCGTACTCGTCGACCACGTCCTCGCTGGCGAGGAAGGCGACCGCGGCCCCGTCGGTGGTCGGACAGCAGTGATAGAGGGTGAGCGGTTCGGCGACGACGGGCGCGCTCTCGGCGTCCTCCAGGCTACACTCGAAGTCCAGTTGCGCGTGGGGGTTCATCGACCCGTGGCGGTGGTTCTTGACCGCGACCCGCGAGAGTTGTTCGCGGGTCGTGCCGTGCTCGGCCATGTGGGCGCTCGCCATCTGGGCGTACACGCCCGCGAACGTGGTGCCCGACAGGCGCTCCCACTCGGTTTCGCCCGAGACGCCCAGCCAGTAGCGGGAGGTGTCCCCCGAGAGGTCGGTCATCACCTCGACGCCGCCCGCCAGCACCACGTCGGCCATCCCCGAGCGGATGGCCTGGACGCCGTGGCGGATGGCCGACCCGCCCGCGGCGCAGGCGTTCTCGATCCGCGTGGTGGGGGTGCCGTCGAGGCCGACGTGCTCGGTCACGGCCGGGCCGGGGAGGCCGATCTGGCGGCCCCCGACCCCGAGGTTGCCGACGAACGCCTCGTCCACGTCGGCCGCCGCCAGGTCGCCCGCGACAGTTTCGAGGGCCTCCTCGTAGGCGGTCCCGAACAGCGACCGGTAGGTCTCCTGGGGGAACGAGCCGAAGTCGGACTGGCCCGCACCCACGAGGTAGACATCGCGCATACGCTCCCCGTGGTGGCGGCCGCCGTTATAGGTTCGGCTCTCGGGGAACAACGAGCGTCGTCCTCGGGAGGTGAAAATACCGTCAGATGGTGCCGTGGTCAGACCAGGCAGTGCCCGACGTTCGCTTTGACGTCTGTACCGTAGTAGTGTGTGTCACCTGTTTCGAAGGCGTACTTGACCCGGTCGTCCTGTCGAATCCAATTGAAGCAGCCGGACCCGATGTCGAAGGTCACTGCGCCTTTGTCGTGATGGAGCGATGGGAAATTCTCGTCTTGCCACGTGTCCGAGAGGGTGACCTCGATCCGACTGCTGCCGATGGAGTAGGTGTACGCGGGCGGAACACTGACCGTCACGGAGTGAGAGTCCCCATCGTAGGATGCGACGATCCGGGAGGTGATCGTAATCTCGGCCCCGAGCGGTTCGTCGTGCCAGTACGCTTCACCCCACCAGCCTGCGCTCGCGGTTCCCTCCACCTCGGCGTATCCGTTTTCGGCATGCGCCCAGAAGTCGGTCTCGACCGACCAGCTACGACCGTCGTAGGTTCCGCCCTCGGTATCGAGACCTTCGTCGGTGTGGCTCCGTGCAGAGACGTCTCCGGTATCGGAGAGGAGCCGTCGCAACTTCCCCTGCAGGTATTCGTAGTCCGCCTTCGACCTGGCCCCCCTGATGGCGTAGCCCTGGGGGCCGACTTTCACGATGCGGCCGTGTTCGTCGGCGTAGATGACGCGCTCGCCCCGATGAGCGGCGCCGTCGTTGCCACGATCGGCCGTCGCCGTGGTTGCAGCCCCGAAAACACCGAGGCTAGCCGCAGCCGTTAGCGAAGTGCTTTGCAGGAACGTTCGCCGGCTCGACGTACTCGACTCGTCATCCGAGTCGGAATCGCTGCCGTAACGCGCTCCCGTACTGAAAGAGTATTTTTCCGACATACAGGTTGGTATTTTTGTTTATAATTGAAGTATTTTATGGCGGATCAGTGTCCAAAACAACACTATCCCGTTAACCAACTAATAATAACTCGGGTTCTGACCCCCACCAGTAAATGCACAAATATCTAACCAAAATTATTTGGCCTACGTGCCTGTAACATCAAGTATGTCGGAGTTTCCCCGCAGAGAAGTTCTGGCCCTCGGAGCGGCCGTCGGTTCGCTGGGAGCGAGCGGTTGCCTGACCGCAATATCGACGGGAAACGGCAAGCCCGGAGACGAGCGGGCAACTGACGAGGTGGACATCCGCGACCTGACGCTCTCGAAGGGCGGCCCGGGGACGCTGGCCGACGCCAGCGAGGTTCACAGCGGCTGGGTCCACCTCGTCGCACACGGCGACGCCTACGACCTGACCTTCGACGTGCGGATCGAACACGGTTGGACCGAGGAGGTGCAGGTCTCCCTTCGCGGCATCCCCGGCGGGGAGTACGACCTCGCATTCGGTACGACCGAAGCGTCCGGAACCCCGTCCGGATCGGCCGACGCCGATGATCGGGCGTTCGGCACGCGAGTCAGGGGGTCAGGGACCCTCCCGACCGACTTCGAGTCGCTTCGGGTCACCGCGGGCGGCGAGACGCTCCGGACCGTAGATAACGAACGGACGATGCCGGTGATGCGACCGCTCCCGGACCCGATAGCCCGGGACTGAAAAGGCGCGACGCCGGGGGAGCGAGCGCTCGGGGCCGCACCCAAACTTTCAGTAGTCGGTTCGCCGCACAACCAGTCATG
>CAYTAG010000224.1:0-5801 GCA_964435625.1 uncultured Halobacteriales archaeon
ACGGGAGCGACCTCCGCACGCGGGGGTTCTCGGGCTACCTGACCGAACTGCTCGTGCTGGAATACGGCGGCTTCCGCGAGACCCTCGAAGCGGCCGCCGACTGGAACCCACAGGTCCGCCTCGATCCGGAAGCCCACGGCCGCGCCGAGTTCGACGACCCGCTCGTCGTGATCGACCCGACCGACCCCGAACGCAACGTGGCCGCGGTCACCTCGGCGGCCAACGTCGCCCGCCTCCAGCACCACGCCCGGGCGTTCCTCGGGGATCCGACCGTCGAGCGCTGTTTCCCCGACGATCCGGACCCCCTCTCGCCGGAGGCGGTCAGCGAACACGTCGAGAACCGAGGGACGACGCCCGTCGCCGTCCGGTTCGACGCGCCGGACCTCGTGGACGACCAGTTGTACCCGCAACTCCGGAAGTCGCTGTCCGGGGTCGCGGACGAACTCGACCGACGGGGGTTCGACGTCCTTCGGACGGCGACGTGGGCCGAATCCGGAGACGTCGCCGCCGATGCTCGCTCGGCCGTCCTGTTTGCCGAACTGGCGGTCGCAGAACGGCCGCGGGTCGAGCGCCACGAGGGACCGCCGGTCCACGTCCGCGGGCACGCCGAGGGATTCTACGAGAAGTACGCCGACGACGACGGCGCGTACGGCCCGTTCGTCGACGGCGACCGCTACGTCGTCGAGCGCGAGCGGGAGTTCCCGACCGCCCGGGCGTTCCTGGAGAGTGACGCGCTGCTGGACGTCGCGCTGGGCGTCCACGTCGCGGAGGCGCTTGCGGACGGCTACGACGTGCTGATGGGCGAGGAGTTGGCGTCGCTTGCCGGGGAGTTCGGCGTCGAACTGGCGGAGTACTTCGATCCGGGGCCGTAACGAGCGAGCGAGCCTTCCACGAGGTACACCGCCGAACCTGATCGTTTTCGAATTTTTCAGCCATGTTGCTCCACAACAGCTGAACGCTTACTCGAACACTTCGTCGTCTCCGATGATGCATACCAAACTTAACGCGATAAACGTCTTAATCAGGATGGCCAGCTTGAAATTGACGACGAAGGAACTGAACCATCCGTCGAAGAGACACAGTTCATCCACGTCCCCGAACGAATACTAATCACGGAGCGAACGGAATGTGGTCCAGCCCGTTCGGTGTTCGAATCAGTTTCCGGCTCGAACATCGAACCGGGATGGATCGATATTAGGTCGTTCGATGACGCACACCCCAATGCAGACTCGCGTCTTGAATGGGGTGACGATGCGGAAGGAGAGTACGGCAGGGTCTGCCTCGTAGCAGACGGGGACGGGGACCTCTCGGAGAACAGTCGCATTGACCAGAACGAGCGTGTCCAGTTCACGTTCGACAATCTTGAATGGGACAGCCGGAACCTCTACGGAACGATAACCGCCAGCGGATACGTAGAGTTATACCGTGATCAGAACAGTCGTCGGCAGATCAGCACCGAGGAGTTCACTCGGTTCGTAATCGAGGAAGTCCTTCCCCATACAGGAGTGACTGAGTAGGACCCTGCGCCACCGCTCTTTAATACGGGTCGCGCTACCTGCGCGCACGCCTTCGATCCTTGATGTCTTGGTACTCGATTTCGTTGCCGATCAGCGCACCGAGGAGACCGCCAACAACGGCGCCAGCCGTTCCGAACGGGAGGCCGAGTGCACCGACGGCGATCATTCCACCGAGCGCACCGTAGCCTGACGAGCCAGCGTCCTCACGGACAGGTTCGCCAGCACCGTCCGTTTTCACGTCCTCGTTCATCTCACGTGCTCGAATTAACGCTTCGACCTTATCGAACCCCCGGTTGAGTTCGTCTTGTAACTCGTGGATGTTATCCTCGACGTCACGTTCCATCGCCGAAAGGCCGAGATACAGTCCGGCAAGTGCGATCAGTACCGCAGTCCGGAGCGTATTCCCGAGCGTGAGTGTGAGTAACTCCCGGACGAACAGGAGGATCGTGAGACTGCCCGCGATCAGACCGACAGTCGACTTGAAGCCGTCGCGTAACAGGTCGAACCGTTGCATTCGGCGACGAACTGCTTCCTACTCCTATTTCAACCTGCGGCCGAGGATAGTACCCGCCGTCGCTCGGGCCCGGGTCAATCCAACAACGGATGCGTGTTCGCCAGTTGCCCCAGGAGGTCCTCCACTCCGGGTTCGAGGTCGCCCTCGGGGTCGGTCGGCTGGTAGCCGTCGAACACCTCGTGGACCGTGGCGACGCTGTCGGCCAGGACGTCCAGCCGGTAGCCGCCCTCCAAGACGAATCCGAGGGCTGCGTCCGCCCCCTCCGCGAACGACCTGACCTGGGCGGCCAGGCGGGCGAACCCCTCGGTGGAGACGCGGGTCCGCGAGATCGGGTCGTGGCGGTGGGCGTCGAAGCCCGCGCTCACCAGCAACAGGTCGGGGTCGTACTCGTGCAGGGCGGGGCCGACGACCCGCTCGAACGCCGTCGTGTAGTCGACGTCGCCGGCGCCCGCGGGCAACGGGAGGTTCAGCGTCGCGCCCTCGCCGTCGCTGTCGCCGACCTCGGTGCGGTCGCCGGTGCCGGGGTAGAGGCCGTCCTCGTGCAGGGAGACGTACAGGACGTCCCCGCGGTCGTAGAACAGGTCCTGGGTGCCGTTGCCGTGGTGGACGTCCCAGTCGAGGACGGCCACGCGGCCGGTGCCCTCTCCGAGTGCGTGGGCGGCGGCGACGGCGACGTTGTTGAGGAAGCAAAAGCCCATGGCGTCGTCGGCGACGGCGTGGTGGCCGGGCGGCCGACCCAGCGAGAAGGGTGCGTCTCGCCCCTCGTCGCCCGCGAGCGCGCGCTCGGCGGCCCACGTCGCCAGGCCGGTGCTGCGGAAGGCCGCGTCCCACGTCGCCTCGACGGCGACGGTGTCGGGGTCCCAGCTTCCCCCGCCGGCCTCGCAGAACACGCGGAGGTCGTCGAGGTACTCGGGGTCGTGGACCCGTTCGACGGCCTCGCGGTCGGCCGGCGGCGTCTCGACGAACTCGACGCCGTAGCGGCCGTCGAGGCCCCCGCGGATGGCCCGGAGCCGGTCGGGCGATTCGGGGTGGCGGTCGCCGGCGTCGTGGTCGAGACAGACGTCGCTGTAGCCGAACCTCATCTGCTGGTGGGGTCGGCGGTCCGTCGGTGGTCGGTCATCGCTGGTCGAACAGTTCGAAGTACGTTTGGACGTCCTCGGCCTTTACGGTTCTGCGGTCGGCGTGTCGCGCCAGGATCGCCGCGGCTTCGGCTACGTTGTCGGCGTAGTCCTCCAGGATGTCCGCGAGCGCGACGCGGGCGTCCATGGAGACGCGGTAGCGGTCGTCGATCCGGAGGCGGGCGATCCGGTCGACCGGCGCGATGGGGAGTTCGACGTCGTCGTCGTCGACGGTGGCCTCGACGCCGAAGTCCTCGGCCATCAGGGTCTTGCGGTCGTCGGCCGTCGCCCGCTCGGCGGCGTCGACGGCGAGGTCGGCACCGTAGTCCTGGATGCGGCGAGCCAGCTCCTCGGCGGCCTCGGCGCTCACTCGCAGCGTGCCGGCGTTCCGTCTGATGATCGCATCTACCGGGGCGAACGGTAACTCGACGCTCATAACGGAGGGGCGGCAGTGGCCGCCTTAACGTTTTCCGTAGCGACGCTTGCCGCCCCTGCGTTCGTCTCGGGGGTCGCACGGCGGGAGAGCGACGACGACGGCGTCTCCCCCGTCATCCGCGTTCGGCCAGCGCAACGACGGCTCCCGCGGCACCGGTGTGCAGCGAGGCGTACAGTCGCCCGTCGAGAACCGTCGGCGTACGGAAGCGTCCCTCGCGTGGCACGTGTTCCCACCGCGTCGTCCCGTCGGTCGCGTCGAGCGCGAGGAGCGTCCCGTCTCGCTGTGTCACGTAGAGGAGGTCCCCGGCGAGCGTCACGCCCCCGGTCACGTCCACACCGGTGTCACGCGTCCAGACGGGCTCTCGCTCCCCGGACCGATAGGCGTAGACCGTGGCGTCGGCTAGCTGACCGGTCCGCCCCCCGACGTAGATTCGCCCGTCGGCCACCACCGGGTCACCGCTCTCCAGGTTTCGCCACCGCGTCCGGAGCGATCCCGACCGTCGGTCGTACTCTTCGAGGGCGTTGCCGGTCGCGGCGTAGAGGTAGTCCCCGGACACCGCGAGGCTGGCCTCGGCCCCTGTACCGATCAGCTCCTCGCTCTCCCACTCGACCGTCCCGTCTGCTGCGTCGACCGCGAGCAGGGTGTCGCCCTCGTCCCCGTACGCGTACACGAGGTCCTCGGCCACGACGGGAGCGGCGTACGGCACGTCGTTCGCACGCTCGGTTCGCCACTGGACCGCCCCGGTATCGTGTGCGAGTGCGAGCAGGCCGTCGCGGCCCTGGACGTACACCGACCCGCCGGCAACCACGGGTGGGCCCCGGACCTCGGCCTCCGGGTTGGCGTGCCACAGGACGGTGCCGTCGGTAGCCCGGAGGGCGTAGACGCCCGCGTCGTCCGCCGGCACGTAGACGACGCCATCGACGACCGCGGGGCCGCTCGGGGCGAACCCGTCGACGTCGGTCCGCCAGCGCTCGCTCCCGTCACCGGGATCGAGCGCGTGGACGGCCCCGACGTCCGTCGATACGCTACTGCTTCCCGCAGTAGCCCCGCTGGTGGCGTAGACGGTCTCGGAACCGACGACCGGCGTCCCCCGGGGCTCCTGGTGCTCCGGCATCTCCGCCGCCCACGCTTCGGTGACGCCGTCGGTCGGCCCGGTGGCCCCGGGTTTGTGTCCGCGCTGTCGGGCGTCGAATCGTCGCTGGGGCCACTTCGACGGCTCGGGGTCCGACGGGAGCGGTCGCGGCGTTGCCGTCTCGGTTGGCGTCTCCGGCCCGTCGGTCGATTCGGGACTCCCCGTTTCGAGGGGGTCCGACCCGCCCTGTGAGCAACCGGCCAGGGCGGTGACCGACAGCCCGGCGACCGTCCGCAACGCGGTGCGACGTGACGTACGTTCGTCCATACGCCCTTACACGATGCTCGGCGGATTAATCTTCCCACCACGGTCCGGACCCGGCGACGGCCTACAGCACCTCGTCGGCGGCCAGTCGGCCGTCACGCATCCGCCCGCGGGCGGTGACCTCCTGGCCGAGCGTGACGTCGGCGTCGGTCTCGACCGACAGGGTCTCCTCGCCGTCGTCCAGCACCACGGGGTCGCCCGCCTGGACGACGGTTCCGGTGAACGAGACCTCCTCGCCGTCCTCGCGGGCGGAGATTCCGCCGGCGTCTCCGCCGTCCGTCGAGTCGTCGCTGGCAGTGTCGTCTTCAGTGTCGGCGTCGTCCCCGGTGGTCGCCGTCCCTCCGTCGTCGGCCGCCGTCCCGCCGTCGCCGGCGAAGGCGTCCAGCCCGGTCGCATCGTCGTCGGTCTCCGGTTCGGGGCTGGCCGCGTCGACGACCCGGACGCTGGAGCGCCAGTTGGCGGCCGCCTCGACGTCGTCCTGCCAGCCGTCCTCGATGCGGACGTCTTCGAGGTGGACCTCGTCGCCCGGACCGAGGTCGACGTCGGCCTTCTCGCCCCACAGCGCCACCCGGATGTCGCCGGTGCCGTCCTGGACGCGGACGTTCCGGACCTGCCCCTCCGAGCCGTCGTCGCGCTCGAAGGTCCGCTTGGAGTCGGCCGAGCGCACGACGCCAACCAGGGTGACCGTCTCGCCGATCTCGACGTCGGCGACGTCGGTGGCGTCCGGGACGTACTCGATCTCCTCGTCGACGACCTCGACGGCCCCGCGGTCGCCGACGTGGAGTTCGAGGTCGCCGTCGCGCTCGCGGACGTAGCCGTC
>CAYTAG010000225.1:0-5777 GCA_964435625.1 uncultured Halobacteriales archaeon
GAACCCGGGCTCTCGTCCTTACCAAGGACGCGCTTTACCTCTAAGCTACCGAGGCGCGTATGGCGGTTGCCGCGATTCGTCTTTAGGCGTTTCGATTCACTGCAGGGTCACTCCTCGTCGACCGAGATGCCCAGGTCCGACTCGATGGCCGTTTCGAGGTTCCGCAGTTCCCCCTGGAAGTTCCGCTCGAAGAACGTCTCGACGCCGGGGAGTTTCCCCTTGACCTGGAACCGGTTGTGCAGGCGGGTACCGCCCTCGACCTCCTCCAGTTCGTGCTCGCCGACGACCCGCATCACCTTCGAGCGGCCGACGAAGCGGACGTACCACGGCGGGTCGCGCTCGACCTGCTCGGTCTCGACGGCGACGGTCCCGCTGACCAGCGGGATCGGCAACGAGACCCGCCAGGTCGCGCGTTCGCCGTCCTCGTCGTGCAACTCGTAGGACTCGACGACGCTGATCGCCCCCGCTCGCTTGCCGGCGTCGGAGATGAACGCCCACACCTCCCCGGGGGGCGCCGACAGGTCGAACGTGCGCTCGACTTGGACGGTCACGGTTCCGTACTCGGTCCCTGGCGCGAAAAATCCACCGCACTCGACCCCGGGATCAGGGATCGGTGCTCGACCCGCGGCCCTCGTTGGCCAGCGCCGCCTGGTTCGGCCCCGGGATCGACTCCGCGCCGGCGACCAGCGAGGCGGCGTCCGGCAACTCGCTGCCGTCAAGCGACGACGCCATCGACTCCGCCCACTCGACCGCGTGCGGCGCCGGGGCCGACGTGACGGCCGTCGTACCCGCCTCCGCCGCCAGGGTCATGACGTCGGCCTCCAGTTCCCTGTCGGAGGGGAGGCTCTCGCGGGCGGTCTGGCGCCGGCCGAAGTCCCGGATGACCTCGACGCAGCGGTCCGCCGCCTCGGTGTACGCCAGCAGGTTCGACCCGCGCGCGACGAGCACGTCCGCGGCCAGCACCTCGACGTCGGGGTCGGCGTCGAAATCCCGGCGGCCGGGGACGGCGTCCGCCCCGGGACGCCCGTCCTCGCGGGGGCTGTCGACTGCGGGGCGGGCGTCCGATCCGCCGGGGCGGCCGGATGCGTCCAGCCAGGGTTCCTCGCGGACGAGCCGCCGGGTGAGCGCGAGCCCCTCGTAGATGAGTTGTACGCCGACCGCCCGGCTGCGGAGGTCGTGGTCGATCCCGTCGGCACCCGCGCGCCGGGCCGCCAGCACCGTCACCACGCCCGGCGCGGGCCAGCCGTTCTCGACGACGTCGCAGGCGACCCGTCGCAACGCCGCCGGGGAGACGTCGCGGAGCACCTCCCGGGCCCCTTCGCGTACCGCGGCCGCTTCGTCCATCGCTCCGGAGTACCCACGCGAAGGCCAAAGACCTTTGGAAAGGTCGACATACGGGGGGACGTGACCCGATGGACCGACGACGGCCGCGTCCGGACCGTCACGCTCGACCGGCCGGACCGCCGGAACGCTCTCACCCCCGGGGGGCTCGACGACCTCGAACGAGCCGTCACCGGAGCCGACGCCCCGGTCGTCTACCTCCACGGCGCCGGCCCCGCGTTCTCCGCCGGGGCCGACCTCGACGTCGTGGCGGATCTGGACGACCCGGCGGCGTTCGCGCGCCACGGCCAGCGCGTGGCCGACGCAATCGCGGGCGCGGACGCCGCGGTGGTCGCCGGCGTCGACGGCGCCGCCCGCGGCGGCGGCGTCGAACTCGCGCTGGCCTGCGACCTGCGAGTCGCCACGCCCGAGGCCACCTTCGCGGAGACCGGCGTCAAACTCGGCCTGTTCGGCGCCTGGGGCGGAACCGTCAGGCTCCCGGAGATCGTCGGGGCCGGGGACGCGGCCGACCTGGCGCTGTCCGGCCGGGTCGTCGACGCCGAGGAGGCCCTGCGGATGGGCCTGGTCTCACGGATCGTCGAGGACCCCCGCACGGTGGCCGACGAACTCGCCGCCAACGACCCGACGGCGCTCGGCGCGATCAAAGCGCGGTTGCACGACGACGCCGACCAAGAGACCAGACTCGAACGGGAGGCCGAGGCGTTCGCACGCCTCCACGCCGAGCACGGAGACCGGTTACGTTCGAACCGAAAGGACTGAAACCGTCGAACGCCTTCGCCTCCGGTAATGGAAGAGTGCGACTACTGTAGCAGGACGTTCGAGGACGAGGAGGCTTACCTCCGGCACCTCCGTGACGAACACGAGGGCGAACTCGGGCGGATCGACCGCCAGCGCGTCGAGCAACTGGACGCCGAGGGACCCTCGAACCGGACGCTGTACGCCGTCGTCGCGGTCCTGGGGATCGTGATCGCGGGAATCGCGTACGTCACGTTCGCCGGCGGTGGCGGCGGTGGCGGCGCCGATCCGGCGGGCCTCGAAGCGGAGCCGTTGCCCGACAGCGGCGACCAGGCGCTGCTGGAGGACGTCGAGAGCTACGAGAGCCAGGGCCGCAACCACGTTTCGGGCGGGACCGACGTCGACTACGACACCGTTCCGCCGACCTCCGGCCCCCACTACGGTGACTGGGTCCCGCCTGGCTTCTACGACCAGGAGCAGTCCTACGAGGAACTCGTCCACAACCTCGAACACGGCCACGTCGTCGTCTACTACGACCCCGCCGAACTCTCCGAGGAGGCCGAGCAGAGCCTCCGGGAGTTCGTCGGCGCCCACGACGACGACTGGGCGGCCGTCGTCGTCGTCCCCAATCCCGAGGACGACCCCGAGGCCACCTACACCGTGACCGCTTGGAACAACAAGCTGACCATGGACGAGTACGACCCCGAAGTCGTCCGGGCGTTCCTGGCGGAGTACATCGGCCGCGGCCCCGAGAACTCCGTGAGGTAACTACGGCGGCGTCGGCGACGGCGGCATCGCCCTCTTGTGCTCGCTCCGGGCGTTGAGTTCAGCAACGTGTTCGACGGTCGCCGCCTCGACTCCCAGCGTCTCGACGGTCGCGTGTTTCGACAGCGGTCCGTCGACGTGCAACGCGAGGATCGAATCCAGCGTCCCGTAGTCCAGCCCGAGTTCGTCCTCGTCGGTCTGGCCCTCCCACAGTCCCGCAGTGGGGGGTTTCGTGACGATCTCCTCGGGGACCCCGACGTGGCGGGCAAGCTGGCGGACCTGCACCTTGTAGAGGTTGCCGATGGGGTGGCAGTCCACGGCGCCGTCACCGTACTTCGTGAAGTACCCCACCATGGCCTCGCTGCGGTTGCCCGTCCCCAGCACGACGCGGCCCTCGTGGTTGGCGACCAGATAGTTCATCACCGCGCGCGAGCGCGCACGGACGTTGCCGACCGCCTCGCGGTCGCCCTTCGCTTCCGGGTACGCCCCGAGGAAGGCGTCCACCAGCGGCTCGATCTCGATCACGTCGTAGGCGATCCCGAGTTCCTGGGCGACGCGCTCGGCGTCGGACATGTTGTCCTCGCGGCTGACCGTCCCCGGCATGACGAGGCCGTGGAGGCCGTCGGCCCCCAGCGCCTCGACGGCGAGGTGGGCGGTGAGCGTGCTGTCGATGCCGCCCGAGAGACCCAGGACCGCGCCGTCGGCGCCGGCCGCCTCGACGGTCTCTTCGATGAACGAGACGACGTTCTCCCGGCGGGCCTCCAGTTCGGCCTCGGAGAATCGCAGATCGACCATACCCGGGGTTGTAACTCCGGTGCTAAATACCCTGTCCGACGGCGGCTTTCGTGGACGTTCGCCCACCGTGATGGCAATAATTGGGTCGGCCGTCCGGGAATTTCGGGGGCGGGTGGACAGTGCGGTCGAACGCTCTTGGAAGCGCAACCGTCAAGTGCAGCGGTCGAGTACTGGCAGTTGCGCGCCGTTGGTCCAGTGGCAGGACATGAGCTTCCCAAGTGCCGCCTTCGGCGGCAGGGGGGTTCAACCGGAAGACGGCGTAACGCACCGCTTTTCGGGTTCTTCTGTGGTCTGCATGCCTGAAATAAACAGAGGTAATATCCATGCTATCACTCAACCAGAAAACTCGACGCTATACCGCGATTCCACAGAGTTACGACTCTCACAACCCCTTCGTAGGAGAGCAGTACGCTCCAATCTATCAAGAGGACTACACTGAGTTCAAAAAGTCCCTCCTGAAGTGGATGCTCGTCAAGGGGAAGCGACCGGAGAAACACGAGGGTTACGCAGAATCCACGGTTCTTACCACTCAGTACAAGATCGAGGAAGCCTTCCGGTGGGTCTGGAAGCACGAAGGCGAGTACACCAAGCGGTTCGACCCTGACACGGCCACGCAGTTCCTCAACTATCTCCGGCGGAAGGCGGGGAAGGACGATAACTATCTCAATCGCATGGAGAAGTCGCTCAAACGGTTATTCGCTTACTGGCGAGACGCAGAGAATCAGCGCATTGAGGAGTGGAACCACGGCATGACCATCTCGCCGACACACGGCGATACCGAGAAGAAAGGTCACGACCGCTTCCGCCCCCATGAGTTCGGACTGCTGTACGACGCTGCCATCGACCTGAGCGCGGTGAAGTCCTACGACAATAAGACAATGACACCGAAGGAACGGCAGCGCATTAAGCGGATGCTCTCTCAGCGGCTCCAGAAGCCGATGGACAAGATCGGGCAGGACGACTTTAAGCAGGCGAACGAAAATAACGTGGTTCGACCTCGAGAACGGAGAGATGCAGGTGCCGAAAGACCAAGCCACGAAGAATGAGGAGTATTGGGAGTGCGGCCTCTCGGACTCCTCGGTCAGCGCGGTTCGGCGGTGGCGGAAGGAGCGCCAGAGCTACGAGGACTACCAGGGTACTGACGTAATGTGGTTGAACCGGAAGAACAACCCATACAGTTCCGGTCCTCTGAATACGATATTGGACAAACTCATTGAGCAGGCTGAGATTAATCTGAATGGTCGGAACCTTACCTGGTACTCTCTGCGGCACGGGGTCGCCTCACATTGGGCGGTGGAGAAGGGGTTGTATAAAGCGAAGAAGCAGCTCCGGCATAAGGATATAGAGACCACACTCGGGTATACTCACAGCTCGGGAACGGTGCTGAGTAACGACGCTGACGATCTCTGGTAGTTAGTAAACCCGGTTCTGTCGATTCTATCATAAAACGAGTGTTATGTAGATATGCAAAGCTATCGACGAACGCCATCGTAAATCGGCGAGCGTCAGGGGACGGACTTTGGCGGGGTTCGCTCAATCGCCAGCGGAGGCCCGCGCATAGCCGTCGACACGCGCCGCCTCGTCGATGAAGTGGCCGTGCTTACCCGTCCCGTCGAGTTCGACCGAGTTGGTGTCTGTGTCGAACGTAATAAGGCCAGCGTCGGCGAGCTTCGGGAGGTGCGTGTGACGGAGGGCGGCCTTGATATGTTCGGTTGTGTCGCTCGTACCCCTCGCGGATGGACCCTCCAGTTCGTTGGCGAGCATCGCTGCGAGGGTATCGATGGCGACCACCTCCGAGTTCGTTCGTAGGTAGTATAACACGTAGCGTCGGTGAGAATGCGCCAATATGTCGAACGTCTCGTCCAGCCCTACTGTGGTCGATGATGCCATAGCCTACTCTCGGGGCCGAACCCACTTAACGTCTTTTTCATGGTATTTCTACATTATTGATAATAGCGAGTCTAAACGGCTTTCGCTTGACTTCCCCAAGCAAAATGGGGTCTGTCCGGGGACGCAATACCGATATGTCCTCAGTAATTCAGCTATTATCGTCCTTCAGTCGGCAACTATTCCTCGGACGACCCAATGTCCTCGGCCGTCTCGGCGTCCTCGCCAGCCATCTCCTGGTGGAAATGATTCCA
>CAYTAG010000226.1:0-5644 GCA_964435625.1 uncultured Halobacteriales archaeon
TCGAGCAGACCCGCAAGAGCGGCGGCCGCGCCGAGGGCAACTACACCGAACACCGCCTCCTCGAGGACCCCGAGGTCGTCAAGGAGGTCCTCACCTCGTCGTACTGAGGTCCTCCTCGTCCTCAAGGCGGGCCTCACCTCGTCGTACCGAGGATCCCTCGTCCTCAAGGCGGGCCTCACCTCGTCGTACCGAGGATCCCTCGTCCTTGCCCCGGCTCGTCTCCTCGTTTCGGTTCGACTTCTCGTTTCGATACAACTCCTCGTTTCGATACAACTCCTCGTTTCGATACAACTCCTCGTTTCGGTTCGACTCCTTGTACCGGCTCAACTCCTTGCCCGGCCCCCTCGACCTGACCCTTCGACCCGGAGATACCGTTCGACCCATCGACGTTCGATCCCCGTTCGATTCCGACGCAAATCCGCCTAACTCGGCGGATTTGATCGGAAACGTGGTGTCTCCGCCGGCAACGCCGCCGACCCGGCGCCGGCGTTTCCACTGAAACGGCCCTCGTCGACCCGGTGCCGCCGTTTCCGCGGAAACGTGGTGTGCGATTGCCCGCGACCGACGGCACGTCCCGTCCAGGGGGAACGTGTCGTTCTCGTTTCACTGGAAAGACGGTGTCCCCCCTCCGTCGACACGATCCGGCGTCGCTTCATCGGGAATGGCCGGCGTCGCTTCATCGGGAATGGCCGGCGTCGCTTCATCGGAAACGTGGTGTGTCCGGGGCCGCGCGGCGGTAGTGAATCCCGGGGGCCCGCTCGACGGCGGTCGGTCCGGGGCCCGGTGGCAGCGTGGCTCCGGACTCGCCCGGCGGCGATCAGTCGTTGCGCTCGATCCGGAAGTCACCGCCGCAGTCGCCGCACTCGTACTCGTCGGGGTTGGCGACGAGCTTCGACCGGCGGTACCGGGCCAGGCGAGCCCCGCAGTCCCGGCAGGTGACCCACCACTTCGGCTCCGCGAACCGCTCGCAGTGGCGGGGAGCGTCCAGCAGCCCGGCGAGCCGCCGGAAGGCCGGCCCGTGGCTGGCGTCGTCCTCCTCTTCGAGGAGGTGGACGTGCACGAGTTCGTGGCGGATCGTCGCCGCGGCGGCCGCCCACCCCTGCTCGACGAAGTGCTCCCACGTGAGCACGACCGCCCGGGGTTCGCCGTCCCGCCACTTCACCGCGCCGGCGCGGCGTTTCGCGCGGGTGCTCACCTCCCAGTCGAGGTCGCTGACGGACGCCGAGAGGTCGTGTCGGTCGACGACCTCGCGGGCGTACAGCTTCGCCGCGGCCAGGAACTCCTCGTGGGTGCAGTCCGGCGAGACCGCGTACCTGCTCACGGGCCCTGCGGCGCCGGCCGTGGCTCCTCCTGGATCGTCCGGTCGGCGGTCGGCGTGGGATCGGTCGGCCTGGTCGGTCATCGGTCGCGGTGGTCGTCGCGTCTCGTCGTCTCGGCCCGCTGGGGCGGACCAGTGGTAGCCCGGTCGCGGGACGGACACGATAACGTTTCGGCTCGACGTGGCGGCGCCGTCCGCCGTAACGGCGAGTCCGTCGTCAGCTCGTCGGCCGGGCAGCCGCGCGCCGGCGGTCCCCGCTCGCCGCCCGCCCCGGCACGTCTGCCGGGCATCGAGCGAATTTTTACGGTCCGCCGAGATTGCCCGCGCATGTCCGAATTCCGTATCGGCGCACACGTCTCGATCAGCGGCGGCGTCCAGAAGGCGGTCGACCGCCAGACCGACCTCCGGGGAACCTGCGGCCAGATCTTCGTCGGGTCGCCGCGGACCTGGTCGGTCAGCGACGTCGACGAGGAGGAGGCGGCCGCCTTCCAGCAGCGCAGCGACGAGGAGGACGTCGGCCCGTGGATCGTCCACGGGACCTATCTCATCAACTTCGCGACGCCGAAAGACGACCTCGCCGAGAAGTCGCTGAACACCGTCCAGGCGGAACTGGACGCCGCCAGCGCGCTGGGCATCGACTACTACACCTTCCACCCAGGGTCGCACACCGGCGCCGGCGTCGAGACGGGCATCGAGAACATCGCCGACCGGCTCTCGAAGCTGGAGATCCCCGACGACGTGACCCTGCTGCTTGAGAACACCGCGGGCAAGGGAACGACCCTCGGCAAGACCTTCGAGCAACTGGACGCGATGGTCCAGCAGTCGTCGTACGACTACGGCCCGCTCGGCGTCTGCCTGGACAGCTGTCACCTCTACGCCGCCGGGTACGACTTCACGACCGAGGAGGGCATCGAGGAGATGGTGGCCGAACTCGACGAGCACGTCGGCGTCGACAACGTGGGCTACCTCCACCTCAACGACTCCAGGCACCCGCTGGGCTCCGAGAAGGACGAGCACGAGCACGTCGGCGAGGGCGAGATCGGCGAGACCGGGTTCCGGCGCCTCGTCAACCACGACGACCTCCGGGCGGTCCCGATGGTCCTGGAGACCCCCGAGGACGAGAAGGGCTACGCCTGGAACGTCGAGAAAGTCCGCTCGTTGCGGGAGTGAAACCGACCCTGGGCCCCCGTGGGAGCGCACCCCGAGACCGACCTGGACGCCCCGACGGACAGCCCCCGCCCGGACGGCGCCCGTCACTGCCGAAACGTCAACCGTTACCAAACCCCTCCGTTTCGTCTACGTTCGAATCGGATCGCCGAGGAGACGTCGGGGTTCGTCCTGCAAACAAGTCAGATGAAGAATGGCTCTATATCGCGAGAAGGAGGATGGTCGTATACGAAACTATCGGATCGAAAACCATCGTCAGACACCTCTCGACGGAATTACTGGAGACTGGTGATTCGCTCCAGGTGAAACGAAGGCTCGACGGGGCGGTCGACCGGCGGGCTTCGACCGACCTTGATGGGCTTCGACCCCGCTCGACGATGGGTCTCGATCCTACTCGACGGCGGATCTCGTGCTCACTCGACGGCGGACCTCGACCGTGGTCGCCGGGCACGCGAACGGCCTCGACCTCGCTCGACGGCCGGCCGACCGTCGCGAGCATCGTCTACCGCCCGAGAGCGCCCCCTGCCGTCCGCGAGCGCCGCCTGCCGTCGCGCAACCACGGCCGACCGCGGTGCCGCTGGCGGGCGTTCGACGATTGACGATTGACGTTCTTTCTACTTCGATGATGAATCCAGTCGAAACGCGGGTCGGACGATTCGGAACTTCCCGTGTTCTCCTGCGATTTTCGATCTGATTCCGTGCCAGTTACTACCGGATTTATTATGTTTCCCGTCACCCGGCTCACGTCCGGATTCTCCCCCGGGAACCGTCGCATGTCCGGAGCTACCACGGGAAATTACGCTTCGACTATCGTCGTGACTATCTGGAACGTCCTTCCTACTCGGCACGATAACCACTATCTAGGCCCGCCACGTCTTGCGGTTCGTCGAATAGTACTATCGGCTCACGTTACCTATCGGAAAATCGACTATCGTTGCCGGCCGGCCCTGACTTTATATAGGATCGAGATATGATTTCGAGAACGAACGAAATATATCGCTCTCTGTCCGGTGGTTTTATCGTATCAAAATAACTATTTAAACGTTACTTTCACCGGGGTCAATATCTATAACCGTTTCATGGCAATACAGTATCCGCTGTCTAATGGAACTGCGTACTCCTCCGTGGGTCGGTGGTCGTCGGCGCGGCGGCCGGAGCTGCGCGGCCGGTAGCGGCCTGCTCCACGCCGATCTCACTGGGGTCCGGGGACGCAGGTGGGTCGCGCGGAGCGTGCGTCGACCGGGGTGGGGCCGCCCTCCGGGAGCGGACCGCGGGTCCGCCGACCGACCAGGGGGAACTGGCAGGCGAACCGGATCGACGGCAGTCGCTCGAACGGGAGGACAATGAGTACGAAGCTACCCGACGCATCGACGGACGGAGAGACAGGCGTCGCCGATCACGCGGCCGACTGGCTCGGGAAGGAATCGACCGCCGTGACGACCGGCGAGACGGCGAAGCAGTGTGCCGCCTGTGGGGATCCCGACGGTACCCACCGGCTCGTTCTCACCATCGACTGGGTGGACCGCCTCGTCGAGAAGTACGACGCGAGCGCGCCCGACGAGGAGTGCATCGTCCCGCTGTGCACCCGGTGTCGGTCCTGGGCGGAGATGCTGGAGATCGCGGAGATGAACATGGACCAGCACGGCCGAACCGAACGCGAGAAGATCCTCGAGGAGCGCGACCGGTTTCTGGACTCACTGCGGGTCCGGTCGATCTCGAACTTCACCGTCTCGGAGTCGCTAAGCGTCTTCCAGTGACGTCGGCGGCCGCGATGTCCGTGGCCACGACGTGACAGCCACGACGTCGACGGCCGCCTCGACCGCGCCGGGGGCTCGACTGCATCGGGGGATCGACCGCACCCGGAGGCTCGACCGCGCCAGTAACCCGTGCCCCGCTCCTCGGTAGCGCGAGCCGACCTCAGTAGCGCGTGCCCTGTTCCGTCGGTTCGTCGGTGAACTCCCGCCAGTGGTGCAGCGCCCAGAAGCCGACGCCGCTGCAGAACAGCGCGGCAGCGACGAAGTAGAACACGAGCTGCGAACTCACGAGTTTGCCCGGTCTGGCCAGCGCGTACCGCAGCCCCTCGCCGCTGAGCGTGAGCAGCAGGAACCCCAGCGCGGCAATCGTGATCGTCGTGACGATCACCGGTCCCCCGGGCGCGTTCTCGTCGTCCAGCGAGACGAGCACGACCACGAAGATGACTGCCGTGAGGAGGACGTAGATCGGGAGCCGCTGCTCCATCGCCGACACGAACCCGGTGAGAAACGCGACCACGCCGATGAAACTCGCGGTCAACACGACCGTGGAGGCGAGTATCAGCCCCCCGACGCGGAACTTCGCGTTCCGGACCGTCGTAGTGACGTCCATGCCGGGTCCGACACCACCTGTTCACAAAAACATTCGGCTACCGCGAACCCGCGGCGGGTGGGCCTCGCCTGCGCCGAGTGAGCCGATCTCTCGCGGGTAAGGCCCGCTTACGCTCCCACGAAGCATTTAAAGCCCGCCCGCGAACGTACTGGACAACGATGTCGGAGGTCGCCGAGGAGATCGTCGTTTCCGAATCCGGTTATCGGCTCCCGGTAGAGGACCTGTTGACGGGTCGGGGTGCGATCTTCGGGAAGAGCGGGTCGGGCAAGAGCAACAGCATGACCGTCGTCGCCGAGGAGTTGCTGGAGCAGTCGTTGCCCCTGCTGATCGTCGACCAGGACGGCGAGTACCACGGCCTCAAGGAGGAGTACGACGTCCTGCACGTCGGCGCGGGCGCCGAGTGCGACCGGACCATCGGCGTCGACGACGGCGAACACATCGCCGACCAGGCCCTGGAGGACAACCAGCCCGTGATCCTGGACGTCTCCGGCTACATGGAGGAGGAGACGGCCCGGGAACTCGTCTACAACGTCGTCCGGCGGCTGTTCGCCCGCGAGAACGAGGTGCAAAAGCCGTTCCTGCTGATCGTCGAGGAGGTCCACGAGTACGTCCCCGAGCAGGGCGGGTCCGGCGAACTCGGCAAGATGCTGGTCCGCGTGGCCAAGCGGGGCCGCAAGCGCGGCCTGGGCATCTGCGGGGTCTCCCAGCGGCCCGCCTCCGTCGACAAGGACTTCATCACCCAGTGCGACTGGATCGTCTGGCACCGCCTGACCTGGCGCAACGACACCAAGGTCG
>CAYTAG010000227.1:0-1966 GCA_964435625.1 uncultured Halobacteriales archaeon
GCGGCAAGTGGCTGTCGTACTTCTACCGGCGGGTGATGGAGCGCAAGGAGAACCTCGTGTTCGCGCTCCGGGCAATCGTCGGGCGGTAGGTCGGTCCGGCACGTCGGCGCCCGAATGGGGAACGCTGAAGGCCTAGCCGGACGCACCTGGGCGTAATGTCGTCCTGGAAGCGAGATGCGGCAAGTGGTCTCATCGTCGTCGTCCCTATTCTCGTCAGCTTCTACGTCGTTAGCTGGCTCTACTTCCGGCTCGCCGGGATCCCCGTGCTCGGTGGCCTGGAGGAACCGCTGAAGGTCGGCCTCCTGCTGGTCGTGTTCGGCGCCGTCGTGCTGGCCGTCGGGTTCCTGATGCGGTCGGCGCTCGGCAGCTTCGTCGAGGGGCTGGTCGACACCGCCGTCAACCAGCTCCCGATCATCCGGGTGATCTACAACGCCTCGAAGATGGCCGTCGAGACGGCGCTGTCGGGCACCGACGAACTCCAGACGCCGGTGAAGCTGGAACCCTGGGAGGGGATGCGGATGACCGCGTTCAAGACCGGCAAGTCCGCCGGGGACCGCGACGTCCTCTTTTTGCCGACCGCGCCCAACATCACCACCGGGTTCGTCATCGAGGTCGAGCCAAGCGAGTACGAGGAGGTCGACGAGAAGGTCGAGGAGGCGCTGACGCGCATCCTCTCGGCCGGCTTCGGCGACACCGGCGACGAGGGAACGCCCATCCCCATCGAGGAGGAGTCCGAGGAGAAACCCGCCCCGGACGCCGCGGAGTAGCCCGGCGATTCCCGTCCGTCGCAACCCCGTTACGCCCCGTCGAAGAACACTCAGTCGTTCCCGACGACCGTCACTTCGTCGCCGACGCGGACGGTTCCGCCGCGGTGGTCCTGTGGGACCGCCGCGATCAGCATCAGCGAGTAGTCGTTGGGCACCTCTCCGGGATCGACCCACTCCGGGTAGGTCTCGCGGCGCCGCCGGACGAACTCCTCGCGGAAGTTCGGCGTCCGCTCGCCGGTGTCGGGATCGCGCTGGGGGACGACGCAACGTCCGCAGTGCTCGACCCCCTCGAATCGGACGCCGCCGACCTCGAACGCGGGGGCGTCGCCGGAAGCGAAGCGGTCCTCCCAGAACGCGTCCACCCCGCCGACCTCGACGTTCGCGCGGAGCCGCCGCCGGAGTCCCTCGACGGTCACCTCGTCGAACCAGTCCGCGACCGTCTCCAGGGTCGCGGTGCTGACCACCGACGGGCCGGCGTTCGAGCGGTCGAGGAACCCGGCGGTCCGGTCGCGCTCGATTGACGCCGGCGTCTCGAAGAACTCGCCGAACCACGCCTCGGCGGCCGAGCGGTCATCGTTCAGGTCGAACTGCCGAGTTTCGCCGTCGTCGGGGTCGACCGTCAACTCGCGGGTCGCCGGGTCGAACGTCGTCGACAGGTCGTGGACCCGTTCGGTGCGCATGCCGTTGATCGGATCGCCCTCCGGCCCGAACAGGGCGTACTCGCGGTCGCCGGCGAGGACGCCCGCCTCCGTGATCCGGACGGCCTCGCGGTCGTGGCCGTCCAGCGCTTTCACGGGGTAGACGGTGAGTCGTTCGACGTGGGCCATGCGACGGCTGTGGCCGGGACGCGGGAAGGCCTGTCGGTCGCGGCGATATGGGTGGCTTCGGGGGTCGCGGGAAGAGTGTCGTCCCGGGAAGAAGACAGTCCACCGTACAGCGCGCGAGCAAGGCGCGCGAGGCTGGCCCCTGGCCTCGGGGTGTTCACGTCCGTTCTCGCCGGTCGTACGGGATATATGAACATATGTGCATATATTCATATACGCTCCCGTCTCCGTTACCCCCACCGTCAGCTGTGGCGCGCGCGAGCAACGCGCGCGAGGGACGAGCACCGGAGGGAACGAACGTGACTGAGGAGCGCAATCGAAGGGGTGGGTGTGGTCCAACCAGGGGCAAGCAAGGCGCGAGCGGTGTGAGGGTAC
>CAYTAG010000227.1:1976-5593 GCA_964435625.1 uncultured Halobacteriales archaeon
GCCGCGGGCGCGCCCCCCCCCCCCGCGCGGGCCCCCCCCCCCCCGCCGCCCCCCCCCGGCCCCCCCCCCCCCCCTCGGCTGGGGAGGGTGTGGACATCCCTAGTTGCCGGATGTCGCTAGCATGTCGACGCCCGGACGTCTGGCCGTCACGACGAGCGGCGCACGACAACTAGGGGTATACCTCACGCCTCCCCAGCTGCGGAGCCGGGCCGGCGACCTCGGCTGCCGGTCGCCGGCCCGGCTCCGGTCACCGTCGGAGACAAGCTCCGACGAGCCCCCGCTCGCAGGGCTCGCGGGGACACCGGGAGAGCAAGCTCTCCCGAGCCTCCGCTCGTTTCACTCGCGGAGACACCGTCGGAGACAAGCTCCGACGACGGATTTCCAGAAATCACTGCGCCGCTATTCCACGTACGTGAACCACTCCTCGTGGTCGTCGGTCCGTCGCTCGACGACCTCGAAAAAGCGGGTCTGGATCTCGTCGGTGACCGGGCCCTTCGTCCCCTCGCCGATGGTGACGTCGTCGACGGTCCGGATGGGGGTGACCTCCGCGGCGGTGCCACAGAAGAACAGTTCGTCGGCGGTGTACAGTTCGCCGCGGCTGATCGTGGCGCTGTCGTCGACCTCGTAGCCCATCTCCTCGGCCAGGTCGATGACCGTCTGGCGGGTGATCCCGTCGAGGATGCTCTCGGAGAGCCCCGGGGTGTAGATCGTCCCGTCGCGCACGAGGAACAGGTTCTCGCCCGGCCCCTCGGCCACGTTGCCCTCCTTGTTGAGGACGATGGCCTCGACGTAGCCGTTGTCCTTGGCCTCCTCGGTCGCCAGCAGGCTGTTGACGTACGGGCCGGTGGTCTTCGCGTTGGTCGGGATCTGGCTGGAGGCGTGCTTGCGCCAGGAGGAGACCATCACGTCGACGCCCTCCTCCAGGGCCTCCTCGCCGAGGTACGCGCCCCACGGCCAGACCGCGATGGCCGTCTTCGTCGGGCAGTCGCCGGGGCTGACGCCGAGGCTGTGGTACCCGTAGAAGGAGATCGGTCGGATGTAACAGGACTCCAGGCCGTTGCGCCGGATCAGTTCGACGGTGGCCTCGGTCAGTTCCTCGGGGTCGTGGCCGACGTCCAGGCCGTACGGCTTCGCGGAGTCGTACAACCGGTCCAGGTGTTCGTCCCACCGGAAGATGGCCGGCCCCTTCTCGGTGTCGTAGCAACGGACGCCCTCGAACACGCCGGACCCGTAGTGCAGCGCGTGGGTCAGCACGTGTACCTGGGCGTCCTCCCAGTCGACGAACTCCCCGTCCATCCAGATGGTGTCGACGTCCATTTCCTCGAAGGACATATGCGAGCAATCAGGTGCCACCCTATTAGGTGTTGGTCGTCGCGTAGCGCGAACGGGAGAACTCGCCGGCGTCCGGCCAGCGACGGCGGCCGATCACCGGCCGGCCAGCAACTCGTCGAACGCCCGCTTGCTCCCGGCGGCGTACCGGAGGTCGAACCCGTACAGTTCGTGGGTACAGGTGCCGGACCAGTCCGTCTCGACCATCGCCGTCGCGAGCGCGCGGAAGTCGACGTGACCCAGCCCCACCGGCAGGTGCTCGTCGTCGTCCTCGCGGCGGGTGTCGTTGAGGTGGACGTGCGAGACGCGGTCGCCGTACTCCCGGAGGAAGTCGGCCTGCCAGGCCCCGTCGTGGCCGGTCGCGTACGCGTGGCCCGTGTCCAGGCACATCGCGGCGTCGGTCTCGTCGAACAGTTCGGGGAAGTCCCCGGCGTCGACGAACGGCCCCTTCAGGTTCTCGACGACGCCCTCGACCCCCCGCCGGCGGGCGTAGTCGTCGACCCGCCGGACGGAGTCGTAGACGTACTCGCGGATCTCCTCGCCGTCGTACTCCTCGCCCGGGACGAGCGAGGTCGCGTGAAAGACCGCCTTCTCCACGCCCGCCTCGGCGGCCGCGTCGACGGCGGCCTCCAGTTCGCGGCAGGCGCCGTCCCTGGCGTGATCGTGGGGCGATCCGGGATCGACCCGGTACGGGAGGTGCGCGAGGAGGTCGAGGTCGTGGTCGTCGGCGGTCGCGCGGACCGCCGCCGGATCGAGCCGTGCCTGCCGGTAGGCGTTCTCCATGTTGAGTTCGAGGAAGTCGAAGCCGTGGTCGGCGGCGAACGCCGCGGCTTCCCCGATGGTCGTGGTCGGGTCGCCCATGAACCCCTGGCGAACGTCCATGGGCGGGTTCGGGACCGACGGGACGAAAAGCTACAGGTGCTCGACCAGTCGGCTCCCCTCGACGTACGGGACGCCGCGACGCTCGGCGTACGCGCGGGCGTCCGCTGGCGAGAGGGCGCCGCCGGTCTCGTCGTCGAGCATCTCGCAACCCGCGACGGCGGACGGCCGGTCGGCCGCCACGGCCAGCGCGACGCCCATCTCGGTGTGGCCCTGGCGCTCGTCGAGCAGGCCGGGAGCGGCCCGCAGCAGGTGGACGTGCCCGGGCGCGCGGAACTCGGCGGCGAAGTCCGTCCCGTCGGGGTCGGCCGCCGTCGCCGCCAGTTCGCGGGCGGTGCGCGCGCGGTCCTCGTCGGTGATCCCCGTGAACGTCTCGCGGTGGTTCACCGACAGCGAGAACGACGGCCGGGCGTCGTAGCCCACGTCCTCGAAGTCCGCGGCCGGGTGCTCCAGTTCCTCGTGGAGGTACGGCAACTCGAAGGCTGCGGCCACCTCGTCGGAGAGCGCGACGAACAGCAGGCCGCCGGCGTCGTTGCGGAGCCGCGCCACGTCGGCCGCCGTGACGGCGTCAGCGGGGTACAGCAGGTCCGTCTCGCCCTCGCGGTCGGCGGCGTCGTGGACCAGCACCGGCTCCCCGCGGCGGAACGCTGCTATCGCTGCCGCGACGGCGGCCGGCAGGTCGCCGTCGGTCTCGTTCGCAAGGCCGTCCCCTTCGGCCGCGTCCGTCCCGTCGGCGACGGCGTCGGCGTCGGTCGGGCTCATGACTGGTCCTCGACGTAGACGGTGACGTGGTCGCCGTCCGCCAGCCCGAGTTCGTCCCGCAGGCGGTCGGGGGCGATGAGTTCCAGCTGGTCGGCGTCGTGGTGGGTCCGCTCGGGTTCGATGACGTGGGCGCCCTCGTAGGTCTCCCCGTCGGTGGTCGTCACCGACGCGGGATGACAGACCGCGGGACCGTAGGTTCGCTCGTCGTCCTCCCAGCCGTCGATGGGGACCGGCGACAGCGAGTCCAGCGCCGACCGCCGCCGGACGCTCTCGTCGTCCAGGTCGACGTTCAGCGTCCCGGGGTACGGCTCGTAGTCCAGCCGCTCGCGGAACTGCTCCATGTAACCCGGCAGCGTGATGTAGTGGCGCCCTTCGCCCATGCCGCCGGTGACCGTGCCGGTCAGTTCGAGGACGCCGGGCTGCTCGAACAGCCGCCGGTAGTCCTCGTACTCGCGGCGCAGCGCCAGTTCGCCGGACTCGGTCACCCGGACCCACTGGCCGTCGCCGACGACCTCCCGCTCCAGCAGGCCGGCGTCGTCCAGCGCCTGTAGTCGCCGGGAGGCCGTCTGCGTCGAGGCGTCCAGCCGCTCGGCGAACGCCGAGCAGGACACCTTCACCTCCCCGGAGAGGCCGCCGTCCAGCGCCAG
>CAYTAG010000228.1:0-4164 GCA_964435625.1 uncultured Halobacteriales archaeon
CGGAGCCACCCGCTGGTGGTGTACGACGGCACGGTCTGCCAGAACTTCTACTACCACCCGCCCGGGGAGTTTTTCGGCACCGACCACCCCTCGCTGGACGTCGACCGGACGGTCGAGGGGCTGGTCACCCGCGCCCGGACGAGACACGAACTCCAGGAGAGCGAAACCCAACTCCGCTCGCGGCTCCGCCAGCAGGAGGTCGTCACCGAACTCAGCCGGCAGGGCCTGGAGAGCCGGGACCTCGACGCCCTGCTCGCGGACGTGACCGAGCGGGTCGCCGAGACCCTCGGCGCCGACTACTGCAAGGTACTGGAGTTGCTCCCCGGCGGCGACCGGCTCCTGTTGCGCGAGGGCGTCGGCTGGCGGGACGGCGTCGTCGGCGAGGCGACGGTCGGCACCGACCGGGACTCCCAGGCCGGCTACACGCTCCTCCAGGAAGACCCCGTCATCGTCGAGGATCTGGCGACCGAATCCCGGTTCGACGGCCCGGACCTCCTGGTCGACCACGGCGTCACGAGCGGGATCAGCGTCATCGTCGGCCCGGTCGACGACCCCTGGGGAGTGCTGGGCGTCCACACCCGCGACCGGCGGGACTTCTCTGAGCACGACGCCACGTTCGTCCAGAGCGTCGCCAACACGGTCGCTACCGCCGTCGACCGCGCCGAACGCGAACGCTACCTGCGTGAACTCAACGACGTCACGGCCCGGCCCGACGTCCCGTTCGACGAGAAACTGCAGGCCCTGTTCGACCTGGGGTGCGAGCGGTTCGACCTCGACCTCGGCGGGATGGCCCGCATCGACCCCGCGACCGACCTGTTCGAGGTGGAGTACGTCAGCGACGACCACGAACACCTCCAACCGGGTACCCCGGTCGACCTCTCGGAGACGTACTGTCGAGTGCACGCCACCGACGGGGAACCGACCGCCATCACGGATCCCGAACGCGCGGGCTTCGACGACGCGGCGGCCTACGAGGAGTTCGGCGTGGCGTCGTACCTCGGGACGCGTCTCACCCTCGACGACGGCCTCGACCGGACGTTCTTTTTCGTCTCGGCCGACTCCCGGAACGCGCCGTTCTCGGAGGCCGAACGGACGTTCTGTCGCCTGATGGGCCAGTGGGTGCAACACGAACTCGAACGAAAGCAGTACGAACACAGACTCGAGGAATCAAACGAACGCCTCAAGCAGTTCGCGTACGCCGCCTCCCACGACCTGCAGGAGCCCCTACGGATGGTCTCGAGTTACCTGCAACTCATCGAGAACCAGTACGCGGACGACCTCGATCCGGACGGTCGGGAGTTCATCGACTTCGCGGTCGACGGCGCCGACCGCATGCGCGAGATGATCGAAGGGCTGCTCGAATATTCGCGGGTCGAGACGCAGGGCGACCCGCTGGAACCGGTCGACCTCGACGCCGTCTTCGAGGACGTGCTGACCGACCTCCAGCTCCAGATCGAGGACAGCAACGCCGAGGTCGCCGTTACGGACCTCCCCCGCGTCGAGGGCGACGCCAATCAGCTGCGGCAGTTGTTCCAGAACCTGCTCGACAACGCCATCGAATACAGCGGCGACGACCCGCCGCGAATCCACGTCTCCGCCGAATCGGTCGGCGACGAGTGGCGCGTTTCGGTCCACGACGAGGGCATCGGCATCGACCCCGACGATCAGGACCGGGTCTTCCAGGTATTCCAGCGGCTCCACACCCACGACGAACACGCCGGGACGGGGATCGGACTCGCCATCTGCCGGCGCATCGTCGAGCGCCACGGCGGCGACATCTGGGTCGACTCCGAACTCGGCGAAGGGTCGACGTTCTCGGTCACGCTCCCCACCGCGAGCGATCAGGGGGCGTAGCTTCCCGTATCGATCACCCCCGCGGCCGTACCTGATGGACGAAACGACTTCGAGGACCCCCTGACGAAGCGTCCTACCGCCCTTCGATAGCTGCCGACTCCTCGCTCTCCCCGCGAACCGGCACCTCGGCGCGCTCGCGCTCGTCCAGCAGGCGCTCGGCGTACCGGGCCAGCACGTCGACCTCCAGGTGGACGGGGTCGCCCGGTTCCTTCTCGCCGAAGTTCGTCAGGTCGTAGGTCGTGGGGATGACCGCGCTCTCGAAGGTCTCGGGGTTCCGCTCGGCGACCGTGAGGCTCACGCCGTCGAGCGCGACCGACCCCTTCTTGGCGACGTACTTGCCGTACCCTGGCGGTACGGCGAACGTGAACCGCCAGTCGTCTCGCGGCTCCTCATCGTCACCGCTCGGCCCATTCGAGGCGCTTCGCGCCTCGCGCTCCCCCACGCGTTCGATCTCGACCACTTCGGTCGTCGCGTCGACGTGGCCCTGGACGACGTGGCCGTCCAGCCGGCCGTCCGCCGGCATCGCGCGTTCGAGGTTGACGACGTGGCCCACGCCGACCTCGCCCAGGTAGGTCACCTCGAGGGTCTCGGCGGTGAGGAACACCTCGAACCAGGTGTCGCCCGCCGCCGTCTCGACGTCGAGGTCCGCGACCGGCCCCCAGTCCTCGACGGTGAGACAGACCCCCGAGACCGAGATGCTCTGGCCGTGGGCGAGGTCCTCTCCCACCTCGTCGGCGGCGATCCGGAGGCGCCGTCCGCCGTCGTCCTCGCGTACCGCGACGACCTCGCCCCGCTCCTCGACGATCCCCGTGAACATGGACGGGGGTTGGTCGGGGGTTCGCAAAACGCTGACGACTTCCAGATTCGTGATTTCGACGTATGGAATCCATTCAGCACCCACGAGATCGTGCGTATCTAATTCAAGTTCACATTTTAACATGTGTTGTTAGCGTCACAAATAAGATTTAAACATCACATGGTTGTGGTATCTGTATGAATAGACGGGCCGTTTTGCAAGGCAGTTGCCTCGCGGTTTGTGGTATTCTATCCGGATGTCAGGGCCGCAGGAGGTACAACACTCCGTCGGACTGTACGACTCCGTTCGAGGGAGTGTCCGAAGGGGACTGGCCGTTGGCCGGACGGAACTCGGCTAACACCTCGTACGTCCCGACGTCCTCCGTCTCCATCGCGGACCAATCGATGAAGATCGAGCCAGGTGATGCTACACCGCTATACGAGCCCATCGTCGTCGACGGCGTCCTCTACGCCCCGCCGGTGTCGGACGGGAACTTCCCTCACGCCATCGACCTCTCGACCGGGGAGGTACAGTGGCGGTTCGAGCGCGGCCGTGGAATCACTCGGCCGGCCTTCATCGACGGACGTGTCGTATTCTGCAAATCGACCAACTTCGACGACGAAGGACGGGTGTTCGCCCTCGACGCGGGGTCGGGCGACCAGCTGTGGGAGTTCGACCTCGGCGGACCGACCGAGACGGTTCCCAACGTTGCAGACGGGACCGTGTTCGTTACGCGGTTCGACTTGGGCGAGCCGAGCAAGCTGTTCGCGCTCGACGTCGAGACCGGTGACGTGTCGTGGGAGTTCGGGGGCAAAAAGTTTCTCGGCGAGCCAGCAATCGCAGGAGGAACGGTCTTCCTCCTCGACACTGGGACGCTCTACGCACTCGACGCGAAGGAGGGTGAGACTCACTGGACGTGGCAGAACGAGCAGATTGCCAGGAACAGTTCACCGACGGTCGCCGACGGCGTCCTCGTCGTTGGCGAACGGAAGGGGATTCGAGGATTCGACGCCTGTACCGGCGACCCCCTCTGGCGGACCGATACGGACACGAACTCCGGCAGTACCGAGGGCGTATATACGAGTCCGGCCATCGCTGACGGAACCGTCTACGCGTTCGTCACGAGCGACCAGCCGGAGCCGGCGGGATCGGTGCAGGCGTTCGACCTCGTGACCGGCGAGCGACGCTGGGAAACCGAAATCGAGTTCCACGTAGGGAGAAACCTGGCGGATCCGGTCGTCACCGACGACGCCGTCGTCCTTCCGAGGGACCCGACGATTCTGGACACGACGCACGTCCTGGACCGCGAAGACGGGTCCATCCGACGTGATCTCGACGTAGGAGGCTACTCGGCGGTCGTCGTTGACGGCCTCCTCTTGCTCTCTCATCCCGACGGAATCCACGCATTCGAACTCGGTTGACGGTCGGCGTCGGCGGCCCCGGCGGCGGCCGCCACCAGGCCCAGCGCCCCCCCCGTCCCCCGGAAACAGGGCCGGGGGGGGGCGGGGTGGGGG
>CAYTAG010000228.1:4174-5576 GCA_964435625.1 uncultured Halobacteriales archaeon
TGGCCGGCCTCGTCGTGCTCTCTCCTCCCGACGGACTCCCCGAATTCGACCTCGGCGGCGGGCCGGCGTCGGCGAGCGCGCGGACGCCGACGACCTCGCCCTGCTCCTCGACGATCCCCGTGAACATGGACGGGGGTTGGCCGGGTTCGTGCAAAACCCTGACGACTTCCAGATCCGTGATGGCCAGCGTTCCTGTTCGGGGTTGTCGAACCGTGACCCGGCCCGCGTACTCGGAGCCACCGGGGACGACGGTCAGTCCTCCGAAGCCAGGAACCCCACCCCGAAGGGGACGGTTCCACCGACCACCGACACCAGTACCATGCCCTGGTACGAGTTCGCGAAAAGAACTGCGGTCAGGGCAAAGTCCGTCAGAATCGCCGTAGCCACTGCGAGTGACCAGTTGCGGTCCCTCCGAGCGACGGCGACGCCCAGCGCGAACGACAACGACAGGGCCAGACTCACCAGGACGGTTTCGGGGAGTTCCTGCCGGAAGATCGCGTACACGTATCCGGTCGTCGTCGCCGCCGCCAGGACGGCAACGGCGAGGGACGACGACGGACGCAGTCGACTCCGCTGGGTACTCACCAGGACCGTGCCGAGTATCAACGTCAGTAGTAACACCACCCATCCGCCGAGCAACCACGCGACCGGTGCCAGGAGGCTCCCCTGGGACCCCGGCTGAGACGCCACGAGCGTCAGGACCGTTACGTTCACCCGACGAGATCCGAATGCGACGCCGAAAAAGCTATCTCCGGAGCGTCGTCGACGAGAGACCGGGACGGGGGTTCCCGTCGCGCTCCGGTCCGCTTATCCGACCCCCGCGCCTACGCCGCCCACATGGCGCGGTCGATCACGGAACTGATCGGACTCGCGGGGACCGTCGTCTTCGCCATCCCGGTGGCGCTCCTGGGACTGGACTTCCTGGCCTCGGGGGAGCCGCTGGGGCTGGCGTTCCTCGCGATTGCGGCCGGGATGGTGCTGGCCGAGGAGTACCTGTTCCGGCCGTCGGACGTGCCGGGGGCCGTCCTCGAACGCGTCGCCGGCGCCGTCGCCAAACCCCCCGAGGAGGACGAGGAGTGAACCTCTACGACACGATCAAGCTGGCGGCGTCGCTGTCGTTCGCAGCCCCCCCGGCCGTCGTGGGCGTCGAGTTCCTGCTGGGCGGACGGCCGGCGCTCGGCGTCGGCTTCCTCGCGATTGCGGCGCTGATGCTCCTGTTTCCCGAGTACGTCGAACGGAAACTGGGCGCCCGCCTGCGGGCGAAAGTCGCGGGCGTCCCCCTGCTGGGCCGGCGGTTTCGCGACTAGGCCGCCATCCGCCGACAGGAGTCCGCACACTCCCGGAGCACGTCGGCGCAGACCTGGCAGTGCTCGGCGTCGAACTGCTCGCACTCGTCGGCGCA
>CAYTAG010000229.1:0-5464 GCA_964435625.1 uncultured Halobacteriales archaeon
GGACGCCGTGGACTTCCTGGCCGCCGCGGCCGGGGACGGCGCCGGCGACGACGTTCGTCCCGTACTCGATCATCTGCTCGGCGTGGAACTTCCCCTCCCCGCCGGTGATGCCCTGTACGATCACGCGGGTGGAGTCGTCGACGAAGATGCTCACGCGAACCACCCCGTGGTGAGCGTGAGGTCGTTAGTCCCGCGAGCGAGGCGAGCGGGACGTCGTCGGAGCAAAGCTCCGACGGTAGTCGCAGCCAAACGAGCGAAGCGAGTGACGGATCGTCTAACGGAACTCATGCTTGCACCTCCTGGGCGTACTCGACGGCACGCTGTACCGCGTCCTCCAGGGTCTCCTCGACGGTCACCAGGTCCTCGTCGAGAATCTCCATGCCCTCCTGCCAGTTGGTGCCCGCCAGGCGGACGACCACGGGCTTGGGAATCTCGTCGAACTCACCGAGGGCGGCGTTGATGCCGCGGGCCACCTCGTCGCCGCGGGTGATGCCGCCGAAGATGTTGAACACGACGGAGTCGACGTTCTCGTCGGAGAACACCATGTCCAGGGCGTTGGCGATGCGCTCGGCCTTCGCCCCGCCGCCGACGTCAAGGAAGTTCGCAGGGGTACCGCCGTAGTGGTCGACCAGGTCCAGCGTGGTCATCACGAGACCGGCGCCGTTGCCGATGATGCCGACGTTGCCGTCCAGGCGGACGTAGTCGAAGTCGTACTCGTCGGCCTTCCGTTCGAGTTCGTCCTCGTCGAACTCCCCTTCCTCGCCCATCTCCGCGAGGTCGGGCTGGCGGAACAGGGCGTCCTCGTCGACGTTGAACACGGCGTCGGCGGCGATCACGTCGTCGTCGGCAGTGATCATTAGCGGGTTGATCTCGGCGTCGGCGCCGTCCTTCTCGTCCCAGAGCTGGTAGAGGGTGGTGAGGACGGAGGCGACGTCGTTGGCGACCGCGCGGTCGACGCCCGCCTCGTAGACGGCCCGCCGGGCCTGGTAGGGGTGCAGGCCGAACGCGGGGTCGACGTGCTCGCGCGCGATGGCGTCGGGGTCCTCCTCGGCCACCTGCTCGATGTCGACGCCCCCGCGGGTCGAGACCATGGCCACGGGCTTGCCCTCCCCCCGGTCCATGGTGACGCCGACGTACAGCTCGTTGGTGAAGTCCACCGCCGCCTCCACGAGGACGCGGTCGACGTGGTAGCCCTTGAGGTCCATGCCGAGGATCGACTCGGCGGCCTCGCGGACCTCCCCCTCGTCGCCCGCGAGTTCGATCCCGCCGGCTTTCCCCCGGCCACCGACCTGCACCTGGGCCTTGACGGCCACGGGATAGCCGACCTCCCCGGCCGCCGACGCGGCCTCCTCGACGCTGGCGGCCAGTTTCGACCGCGGCGTCGGGATGCCGGCGTCCGCGAAGACCTGCTTCGCCTGGTACTCGTGCAGCTTCATTTTGGCTCGTCCGCTACTTTTCCCGACCGCGAGTTAGTAGTGTCGAAACGCCGGAGGAGACGGGGCGGTGCAGACTGGCGGCGACGACGTGGCGGCGGGGCGTCGAGGTGACACCGGCCGCCCGGGTCGAGGTGGCGACGCGGTGAACGGTCACGTCCGGCCCTGGACGCCCTCCAGCACGTCCGGCCGGTCGGCGATCACGCCGTCGACGCCGGCGTCCGCCAGCCGCGCCGCGGTCGCGCCTTCGGCGACGGTCCAGGCGTGGACCGACAGCCCGGCGACGTGGAACCGCTGGACGACGTCGGGGGTGCAACACTCGTGGTGCGGGTGGACGGCGGCACAGTCGAGGTCCTGTGCCCGCCGGAGGTTCGACCGCGGATCTCGTCGGAACAGTAGCGCCCGGGGCACCGCCGGGTCCGCCTCGCGGGCCGCCGCCAGCGCCCCGGGGTCGAACGAGGAGACGACGGCGTCGTTGGCCGCCGCCGCGGCGACCGCCAGGGCGTCGGCCGCCAGGTCGGCCTCCTTGAGTTCGACGTTGATCCCCACGTCCGGCGGCACGGCCTCGAACACCTCCGCCAGCGTCGGGATCGGCTCGCCGGAGTCGAGGACGTCGAGGTCACGGAGCTCCGAGAGGCTGTGGTCGGCCACGCGCCCGCTCCCGTCGGTCACCCGGTCGACGGTCTCGTCGTGGACGACCACGAGTTCGCCGGAGCCACACCGGCGGACGTCCACCTCCACGAGGTCGGCGACGTCCGCGGCCGCCTGGACGGCGAACAGGGTGTTCTCGGGGAACGTCAGGGCGAACCCGCGGTGAGCGATGAGCCGCACGTGGGTCCCTTGGTCCCCGCGGGCAAAAAGTCCGGGGCGTCCCGGCGACATCGTGTTTCGTTAGCGTGACGTCGTCGCGGATGGGATACCGCTGCCCTGGCGGTGCTACTGCGGCTCCTGGAGGGCCATCACGCGCCCGCCGTCCGGCAGGGCGCTCCCGACGAACACCAGACCGCTGGCCACCGCGGGCGGCCCCAGCACCGACCCGCCGGTTTCGAACGACCAGTGTTGGTCCCCGGATTCGGGGTCGAACGCCCAGACGCTATCGTCGATCCTGGTCGCGGACGCGGTCACGTACAGCGTTCCGCCGACGACCGACGCGCCGCCGGGGCGACCCTGTGACTCCCGGGCGACTTCCCAGTCTGACTCCCCGGTCGCGCGGTCGAGTCGGTGGACCTGCCCGCCGAGTTGCTCGGAGACGTACACCGCATCGTCGGTCACGGCCGGGCAGTGCCGGACGCCCGATCCGGTCGTCGTCGTCCACTGCGTTTCGCCCGTCGCGCCGTCGAGCGCCGCGACGATCCCCTCGCCCGAGTCGGCGCCCCCGGCGACGTACACGCGGCCGTCCGCGAGCGCGGGCGTGGACCGGATTCGCGTCTCGAAGGGTTGCTCCCAGGCGACCGAGCCATCCGCCGGGTCGAGCGCGTGGACGCCGACGAACGGGTCGGTGACGTACACGTACTCGCCGACCGCCGGGGCCGACTCGGTGCCGCCGGCCTCGTCGGCCAACGTGGTCCGCCAGCGTTCGGTCCCGTCGGCGGCGTCAATGGCGTGCAGCGTCAGTGATGCTTCCGCGACGACGTAGACGGTCCCGTCCTGCACCGTCGCGGACTTCGGGCGGTGCGGGAGCGTCGTCTCCCAGACCGAGTCCCCCGATTCTGCGTCGATGGCGTACAGCGTGTGCGCGTCGGTCCCGACGTAGACCGTCCCCTCGTGGACGGCCGGGACGGCACGGACGGCGCCGTCGGCGTCGAACCGCCATTGCTCGGTGCCCGTGGCCCCGTCGACCGCGACGAGGAATCCGGATTCGGTCCCGGCGAAGACGGTCCCCTCGACCACGGCGCAGCCGTAGGCCGTGTCGTTCGTGGGAAGTTTCCACCGGGACTCGACGGCCGCCGTCGGGCCGGTGCCGTCGGGGACCCATCCACGGTTGGCCGCGTCGTACTGGTACGTCGGCCACGGGTCGTCGACGGACACGTTCGCCGGGGCGTCGGGATTCCCCGGGGTGGGCGTCCCGCCGGACGGAGCGGCGGGTTCGTCGCTGCCGGTCAGGAAGTACCACAGCGCGGCGAGGACGGCGGCGATTCCGACGACGAGCGCGCGACGGCGGGTGGTACCCTCGTCCTGGCTGAAGTCACGGTCGTTAGCCTGGTGACGGCGGGTATCGTTCTCATCCGGACGACGACGGGATTCGTCACCGCTCATGATACTGCAGGGAACGTCGGCACGTAAATATCAATCGACCGGTACGAGTCGACGCCCACGGGGCGTCTCCGTCAGTGGGCCTGCCACGCTGCCCACCTTTATCGGCGCGGCGGCCGAACGACGACCATGCCCACCGACGCAGCCTTCGACTTCGACGGGAGCGTGGCGCTGGTGACCGGCGCCTCCGGGGCGCTCGGCAGCGCCGTCGTGGAGTACCTCCGGGACGCCGGCGCGACGGTCGCGGCGACCGACCTCGTGGCGCCGGACGACGAGGACGCCCTGCTCGATCCTGGAACGGCCGACTTCTACGAGGCGGACTTCACCGACGAGGACGACGTCAGCGAGACCGTCGAGGCCGTCGTCGTCGAGAACGGCCTACTCGAACACCTCTGTAACGTCGCCGGCACCTGGCGCGGGGGCTCGCCCATCGACGAGACCGACGCCGACGCCTTCGACTTCCTGTTCGACGTGAACCTGAAGACGACGTTCCTGGCCTGCAAGCACGCCATCCCGCACCTCCGGGAGACCGGAGGCGCCATCGTCTCGGTGAGCGCCCGCGCATCCCTGGAGGGAGGCGAGGGCGACGGCCCCTACCGCGCCGCGAAGGCGGGCGTGCGCATCCTGACCGAAACCGTCGCCGCGGAGAACCGCGGGACCGTCCGAGCGAACGCGGTCATGCCCAGCGTCATCGACACGCCGGCCAACCGCGAGATGATGTCCGACGCCGACCACGACGAGTGGGTCGACCCCGAGGAGATCGCCGCGGTGATGGCCTTCCTGCTGTCGGACGCCGCCGCACCCACCAGCGGCGCCGCCGTCCCGGTCTACGGCGAGGCGTAGCGCGTTCACCGCAGACGGGGCGTAAATAAACCTGTCGGCCGGTCGGCCGGCGGTTTGAAGTGTCGCGGCGCCGAGCGATTCCCGCATGGGAGACTCGTCCGGCCACGAGGGGGACACCGCCCCGGAAGCGGACGGCGACTCGGCTTCCGTTTCGGCGGCGGCCGACGAGCCGACTTCCGTCCCGGAGTCGGACGACGAGCAGCCCTCGCCCCAGAAGTTCATCGAGGCGGCGCTGTTCGAGGCCCACCACCTGGCCAACCTGACCGGGCTGGACGAGGCCGAACTCGCGCGCCGGCGGCTGGTCAACGCCCAGAGCGCGTCCCGGCGGACGAAGACCCGGGACCTCCTGGCCGACGCCTGCGAGTACCTCGAACTCGCCGGCCTAGAGCGCCGGGACGCCGCGGCCGGGTTCGCCAAGGCCCGCCGCTACGCGCGAAATGCCGAAGTGGAGCTCCGCCACGAGTCCCCGACCGTCGCCGAGAAGTCGGTCCTGGAGCTGCTGCACGCGGAGTCGCCGCGGGACCGCCGGTCGCTGACGGAGTTGCGGCGCGAGGCGACCGTCCAGTCCTACGAGCGGCTCCGGCAGGACACCGCGCTCGAACTCGCGTTCTCGGAGATCCGCAGCCAGGCGGGCGACGGGGTGATCGACGATCCCCACGCCGTCGAGGACGAGGAGCCGGCCCTCGGGACGGCCGATCCCGACCGTACGGGCAGCGTCGAGGAGGCGCTCCGGCTGGCGAGCCTCGAAGTCGACATCCGGCGGGCTCTCCAGGGCGGCCGCGAGGCCGGCGCGGATTCGGAGTTCCAGTTCCTCTCCTCGGAGCAACTGGTCTCCGGCGACCGACCCCCGGAGCCGACCGGCCGGCAGTGATACTGGACTGGAGGACATTTCACCGCTTTCATCGCTTCCACCGTTGCGGTGGCGCGCGCGAGCA
>CAYTAG010000230.1:0-5431 GCA_964435625.1 uncultured Halobacteriales archaeon
TCGATCTCGATGACCTCGCCCATCAGTCCCTCGTCGCCGACGTACACGACGTCGTTCATCTTCGCTTCGAGGCCCGTGGCGGTCACGACCGGACCGCTCACGCTCTCTATCGTACCGTCTTCGGTGACGTCTGTCGCTTGTGCCTGGCTCATTCTTGGTCCTCGTCCATCAGGTCGATACCGATTGCGCGCTTGATCTTCTCACGGAGTCCGCTGCCGGCGCCGCCGCCCAGCGTCACCGTCGCGGGGTCGATGCTCTCCTCGAAGGTCCGGCGGACGTCCCGCGAGAGGTGCTCCAGGTCCTCGTCGTGCATCACGACGATGCCGACGTCGGCGTCGTTCAACAGTCCCTCGACGGCGTCGTCCAGTTCCGTGGGCTTGTCCTCCTCGGGGACGTTGGCGAACTTGCGGACGCCAGCGAGCCGGAAGCCCGTGGTGAACTCCTGGCTGCCGACGACGGCTATCTCCTTGCTCATCGACGATCACCCGCTGGTACGATCTCGCTGGCCCTTCGGGTCCACGGGGTTTCCAATTGTCGCTTCCCGCTCATCGCAACACCAGCTCCTCGTCGATCTCCTCCGGCGAGAGCCCGGCCTGCCGGCCCCGGGCGATGGCCCGGACGTTGTCGACCTCGCGTTCCTTCGCGAGCACGTACGCCAGCACCGGACACACCGACAGGGGGTAGACGTGCGAGAGGTGATCGGAGTACTCCAGCAGCGCCGCCTCCAGGGCGCGCTCGAAGCCGATGAGGCTGTCGGCGTCCCGCAACAGGTCAAGCGCCTCGTCGAGGTCGTCGCCATAGCGGCTCTCCCGGACGTGTGCGACCAGTTCGTCGGTGTTGCGGGCGAGTTGGCGGAGTTCCGCCTCGTCGAACAGGTCCCCGCCGGCGATGAAGTACTCCGCCGGGTCGATGTCGGCGCCGCTGCGGGCGATCCGCAGGGCGTTGCGGACGTTCCGGAAGTCGATCTCGGCCTGGAGGAACTCCACGTACAGCTCCGTGGGCCGGTCGGCGGCGCCGACCTCGCCCAGCAGGTTCTCGTAGAAGGTCCGGTCGACGGCGTTCTCCAGCGGAATCAACAGCCCGGTCGACTCGTAGTCGGCCGTGGCGGCCGACAGCGGCTCGCCGAAGACCGTGTCCTCCAGCAGTTCGACGACCTCCTCGATGCTGCCGGCCTCGGTCAGCCGGTCGAGGAAGCGGTCGTCGAATTCGCCGGCCCGGACGAGGTCCGCCCGGATGGCATCGCGGTCGGCCCCCGAGTAGACGCCCCGGAGCACCGTCTTGACGTTCCAGGCGTCGAACTTCCGGAGGTACCGGGCGATCAGTTCGTACAGCCGGCCGTCGGCGAAGTCCAGCAGGTCCTGGAAGTGCCGCGCCATGTTTCGGACCAGCGCGTACTCGACCAGGTCGACCCCGCTGTGGCGGGCGCCCAGCGCGTTGACCTCCCGCTCGTACTCGGTCTCCTCCATGAAGCGGGCGATCTCGCCGGTGCCCATCCGGACCAGCTTCCGGTAGTCCTCCTCGCCGAACAGCTTGGCCTTCCGCGAGCGGACCCTGGCGATCACGTACTCGGGATTGGAGTTTCCGCGGCCGGATTGCTTGAGGGTCATTGCTCGAACAGTCGTGCGCTGATCTCCCTGAGTTCGTCCTCCCAGACGTCCTCCAGGACGGAGTCGAAGGTGTTGTTCACGCGGATGCGGCCGGCCTCGCTCTCGACGATCACGCCGCCGAGGCAGTCGCGCTCGCCGGCGAGTTCGTAGCCGTCGTAGTCCGCGAGGATCGACTCCAGCAGGTCGGCGTCGTCCGGGCGGCCGTACACCAGCACCCGCTCGTCGTCGCCGAACTCCGAGGTCGCGGCGTCCAGCAGCGCGCGGGTCAACTCCTCGCGGTCGTCGCCCTCGATGTCGACGATGCGCTGCTCGACGGATTCCCGTACCTCCTGGAGCACGTCGCGGCGGGCCTCCAGCCGGGCCTGTTTGGCCTCCAGCTGGGCGCTGGAGAGCTTCTGCTCGCGCTCCTGGGCGATCTCGGCCCCGACGGCCTGCTCGCGTTCGGCCCGCAGTTCCTCGGTCTCGCTCTCGGCCTCCGCGACGATCCCGTCGGCCTCCTCGCTGGCCTGCTGGCGTATCTCCTCCGCACGCGCGCGCGCTTCGTCCCGAATGTCCTCTACGACCGTTTCAAGGCTCATTGTGGTAGGAAGGAAGGTCGCTTACAGCGACAGGAAGACGACCAGCAGCGCCAGGATGACCAGCGTCTCGGGCAGGACCGTCATCAGCAGCGCGATACCGACGGACATCGAGTCCTCGGCCAGCGCGCCGACGGCGGCCGCACCGATCCCACGCTCGGCGTAACCCGCACCGAACGCGGCCAGTCCCACTGCGATGGCGGCGGCACCGAGGTCCGTGAGGGCGGGCCCGCTCGCCTGTTCCTGAAGCGGTACAGCACCGTTCGCGACTGCGTCGACGATTTCGAACATGATTACGTGGTCCTCCGGTGGTCTCTCGTGACCGAACGTTCGGTAGTCGACAGAGAGCGTTGATAAAGCTTGTTAAAAGCGCCGGACGGTATGTGACCGAGACCCACGAATCCGGGCGGTAGCGGGCGGTATGCGCCGGACTAACAATTGTCTATTTCTAGATAACGGGGTCGCGAGCCGGGGCGTCGTCGTCGAACGGTCGGGGCGGGATCGCCCCAGGGGGCGGTCACTCCTCGCCGGTGTAGGTCCGCTCGTGGCCGAACGGCTCGTAGTGGTCGCCGCCGCCCTCGTAGAACTTGCTGAAGAACTCGACGTACTCCAGGCGAACCGCCTGCAGGCCGGCGCTGGTGACCCCGAGTCCGAGGACGACCAGGTGGCCGACGACGAACACGAGCAGGCCGGCGATCCAGCCGACGGCGACGGCCAGGATCGAGCCCTCGGCGCCCAGCAGGCCGCCGAAGATGATCGCCTCCTCGGGGTAGTGGTGGTCCGCGAAGAACAGGAAGTGGAAGTGGCCGTCCTCCGCCGCGGCGCCGAACACCAGCAGGTTCACGACCAGCGCCATGCCGGCTTTCGCCAGCAGGACGGCCGCGATCCGGGCGTACGACAGGCCGTCGACGAACACCTTCAGGAACACCGCCTCGACGGCCTCCGCGAAGTCGGCCATGAAGATCAGCACCAGGCCGACGGCGAACGCCGCGATGCCGACGAAGCCGACGGTCTCCGGCAGGCCGGTGAAGCCGAGGCCAACCGGGTGCCCGGCGAACACGGAGTCCGACCCGACCAGGAAGTCGGGCTTGGGACCGCCGAGGTGGTGGCTGAAGATCCAGGCCCACAGGCCCAGCAGCATCAGGACCCACGAGCCGCTTTCGAGGACGGCCTCCTTGGCACCGTGTCTCAGTTCCGTGAGGAACGAGAGCAGGTACCCCAGGGTGAGGTGCGCGAGCCCGACCATGACCGCCACGACCAGCCACAGGATCGCCCAGTCGATCTCGGCGGGCTGGAGGCCCTTGTGCATGATCGGCCCGTCGTACAGCTCGCCCAGCTGGTGGAGGCCGAATATCTCGCCGTACAGCACGCCGAACACGGCCGTGAACGCGCCGGCCCACAGCGCGATGCCGCCCAGCGCCTTCAGGGCGTCGCTCTCCATCCGGGACCACAGCCCGTAACCGATGGCCATGTAGAGGATGCCATAGCCCAGGTCGCCGATCATGAACCCGAAGAAGGCCGGGAACGTCAGGAACAGCAGGACCGTCGGGTCCCACTCGTCGTACCGCGGCAGCGCCACGGTCTGGACCAGCAACTCGAAGGGGTTCACGCCCGAGGGGTTGTCCAGCACCACCGGCGGGGCGTCGTCCATGGTGACCGCGGCGCCGGTTGCCGTCCCTGCGGCAGCCCTGCCTCCGCCGTCGGTGGCCGCCTTCGGTGGCTCGGCCGGCTCCTCCTCGCGGACGGCCTCGTCCTCGCCAATCGGCGCCTGGTCGTGCTCGCCCTCGTGCTCCTCGTGGCCGTGCTGGCGGGCGTACTCCTCGTGGTCGAGCCGCGCCAGTTCCTCGATCTCGACGCGGTCGCCGACGGCGTCGGTCACCGCCGATTCGAGTTCGGCGTAGCGCTCGCTGGGGAGCCAGCCCTCCGCGACGAAGGAGTGCTCGGTCGTCGCAAACGACAGCGGCGCCTCCCGCTTCTGGGCTTCGATGGTCAGTTCCTCCTCGGCCGCCAGCAGGAAGTCCGCGGCGTCGAGCTTGAGGTCCTCCAGTTCGTTCTCGACGGTTTCGAGGCGGCTCTCCAGCTTCTGCTCGCGGGACTCCAGTTCGTCGATGTACTCCCCGGGGCTGCCCTCGGCGTCGGGGACCTCCAGCCGCGCGAAGTCGACCCCGACCAGGGCCTCCTCCAGGACGTCCTCGGGGGCGTCCGCGGTCGGGTAGGCGAACGCTGCGACGACGCCGTCGCCGGCGAATACGTCGAACTCCTGCACGTCGTCGTCGGCCGCCAGGGCCTCCTCGACCGCTTCGGCGTCGCCCTCGCCGACGGCGACCTCCAGGGCGTCGTAGCCCGACAGCAGGTCGAGGTCGATGCCCAGCACCGCGAACGGTTCCATGGCGTTGAGCCGCTCGGTGACCTCGCGGTACTCGTCCTCGACCTCGTCCCGGCGGTCGTCGAGTTCGTTGACCTCCTCACGGTACTCCTCCAGCCGGCGGTCGAACTCGTCGTCGGGGAGGTCGCTGGCCCGGCCGGCGTCCTCGGCCTCGACGTCGAGGATGCTCTCCAGCGACCGGACGGTCACCAGTTGCTCGCTGACCGCGTCGGCGCCCTCCTGGGGATCGCCGGGGTCGAACCCGGCCCAGGAGCCGTCGTAGTCCGAGAGGTGCAGCAGTCGCAGTTCGTGCACGGCGTCGACGACGTCGTCCATCACGGCCTTCGAGCCGGTGATGGACACCTTGCTCATTCGCTCAGGTCTGAGCATGCACCGCCTCCTCGAACCGTTCTACCACGTACTCGATGGTTTCGTCGGTGCGATCCTCCGCGCGCTCCTGGAGTTCCTCGCGCTCGCGCTCGCCCTCCGCGAGGATCTCCTCGCGCTCGGCCTCGATCTCGTCGCGGGCGTCCGAGAGCCGTTCCTCGGCCTGCCGGTCGGCTTCCGCCTCGGCCTCGGCGAGAATCTCGTCGGCGCGCTCGCGGGCGTCCGAGAGAATCTCGTCGGCTTCCTGCTCGGCCGCTTCGACGATCTCGTCGGCTTCCTGCTCGGCCTGCTTGATCCGTTCGAGAACCTCTGGCCTCGGCATTCCTTATCGGTCGGGGCTTGTCCCAGCGGCTATAAGGGCGTTGCGAAAGGGTCCGCGGAGACGGGGTGCGGTGGCCCGTCCTTCCGCTGTGGCGCGCGCGAGCAACGCGCGCGAGGGATGAGCGAAACGAGCGCCCTCGGCGCGAGTGAGCGAATCGGCTGGGGAGGCTGGTGGT
>CAYTAG010000231.1:0-5425 GCA_964435625.1 uncultured Halobacteriales archaeon
CCGTCCATCCGTTCACTTCCTTGCCGTCGAGCAGGCCGTCGCCGTCGGTGTCGTTGACCCGTGGGTGGGTGCCGTGTTCCTGCTCCTCGATCAACGTGAGGCCGTCCCCGGAGAGGTCCTCCGCGACGTCGGGCGTCCCGTCGCCGTCCGTGTCGTTGCTCAGTGGATCCGTCCCCGCCGGAAGCACCTGGAAGCCGTCCTCCAGGCCGTCGCCGGTCGTGTCCGCCGCTAGCGGGTCGGTCCCGAGCCGGTACTCCTGGAAGGTACTCAACTCGTCGCCGTCGAAGTCCTTCGCCCCGTCGAGCAGCCCCTGGTCGGACTCGTCGGGCTCAGTGAACCGCGAGTCGCTATCGGGATCCAGCGGGTCGGTCCCGACGACCGTCTCCTCGTAGCGGTCGGGCAACCCGTCGCGGTCCAGTTTCAGCACGTCGTACCCGACCTGGACCGAGTCCGGTTCGCCACCGTCGAGCATCCCGCCGTAGGCCAGTGCGTTCCCGTTGCCCTGGCCGTTGCCGGGGGCGCCGTTGCCACCGTTGCCGCTCTCGCCGTCGTTCCCCCCGCCGTCGTTGCCCTGGTCCCCGTCGGCCCCGTTGCCGTTCTGGCCATCGCTGGGACTCCCGTCGGATCCCTGGCCGCCGGAGTCGCTCCCGTTGCCGGGACCGGCGCCGTTACTATCGTTACGGGATCCGCACCGTTTCCGGGTCCGTTCCCGTTTCCGGATTCTCCGTCGTCACCGGGTCCACCGCCGTTTCCGGGGCCAGCACCGGTGCCGTTACCGGGTCCGGTTCCGTTTCCAGGTCCAGCACCGTTGCCATTTCCGGGCCCGTTGCCGTTCTCGGGACCGTTTCCGTTCCCCGGTCCCGAGCCACCACCGCGATCAGAGGGTGGGCAGTCCCCCGGCGGACCCTGTCCCTGGCCCGCTTCGTCCGGTGGGCCGTTCCCCTGACCTGCGTCGTCCGGTGGGCCACCGTCGTTCCCGTTCGCTTCCCCCGCACTACCGTTCGCGTCGGGGCAGCCGCCAGGCCGACCCGTACTGGAGTTGCCCTGGCCGGGCCCGCCGGGGGACGCTGGCCGCCGGCTGTAGTCGACGTAGTCCACCGGGTTCGAGACGGAGACGTTGATCACTGTCAGCGGGTCGTCCAGCGTGACCGTCTTGGCGAAACTTACGTTCTCGCCGGGATCCGTCGAGGTCTCGAGCGTCACCTCGTGCTCCTTACCGTTGAGCGTCAGCGTCCCGGTCATCTGGTGCGAGCGCACGTCCCAGACCGTCCCCTTGACCGTGTAGAAGACTAGGCTAGCGTTCACCCGGTTTTGGTCGATCACGTACGTGAACGTCGCGTTCAGCGCGTCGAGGTGGCCTCGCTCGCTCGCCTCGTCGAGGATGCGATATGCGTCGAGGCGGTACTCCAGCGCCGTCCGGTTGTCGGCCGATGTAGTCCGGTTGCCGTCAAGCGTAGCGGCCGGATCCGTGGCCGAGGCCGGCGTGGAATTGCCCGGACCGCCGGCCGCCGCCGCCGGTCCGAGCGTCCCCGTCACCACCAGCACTGCCATCGCTGCCGCCACGAATGAAGTAACCCGTCCACCCATTGAATCTTCGACTATTCTGATTTGGGATAATGGTTTCGGACGGACGAATCTGGGGCAGGCCGCTAGCTCACGTCACGGCACCTGCCGTGATACGGCGAGTATTCACAGTACCGAGACGGTCGTCGATACGACAGCCGCGGACCGTGGTGCGGGTGACGGAGCCGTCGACACAACGTGATTTCGGAACTCGAAATTCCACGACCAGCTCAGTCCCACCCCAACCGAACCAGTTCCTCGGGAATAGCACCGAACTGCCGCTCGAACGTCCTGTAGGGATGCTCGTCGTCGACGTGGTCGGCGGCCTGGCGATCAGTCCTTCCATCGGGAGACTCGACCTGCAGATGCACCGGGCCGAATTCGGGTTCGGTCTCGTCGGCGTGCCAGCCGACCCCGCGACCGGCGTCCGGCTCCCACCACTGAATCCAGGAATGCGGTCGATCCCCCGAGAGGTCGAACTCCACACGCAGACGTGCCTCGGACGAGGAGTACTCGCGTTCGAGGAACACCACCGGGTCGATTTCGGCGACGACTTCGTTGGCGTCTCGCCTGGACGGCTCGTACCGGACCGTTTCACACCCGCCTGTCCTGGCCAATCTGTCGTGAACTCGGCGGAGCAGCTTTGGCTCGATGGGCCGCCAGACGCCGAACACAGGGGGCACAGTTACTCCGTCCCCTCGACGCGGACGTCGCCAGGGATGTCCTCGGTGAGCGACTGGACCTCGTCGTACAACCCCAGCGCAGTCCGGATGGTCTCGCGGGAGCGCAGGCTGGTTTCCCACCGACGGAGGGCCTGCCTTCGCTCGCTGATCTCCTTGGGCGGGAGGTCCTCGGCGAGCGAAGCTTCGAGTTCGTCAGGAGAATCCACGTCGTAGGTCGTCTTCCAGTCCTCGATTCGCTCGGCGATGGCTTCGAGTTCGCCACGGAGTTCGGCCTTGTCGTTCGTGAGGATGAGCTTCCGGAGGTGATCGAAGAAGGCCCTGGTCGGGTCCGGGACGTACCGGTCGTCGTCGGTGACGACCAGCACGCCCGAATCGACGAGATCCTCCAGATGTCGCTTCGCGGTGTCCCATTCGACCTCGGCCTGCTCGGCGACCCAGTTCGCACTCCGGGGTTCCGAGAGCGTCGTTGCGATCGTCTCGACGCGCTCTCGGGCCGTCGTCGCCTCGGTCCACGTATCGACCATACCGGAGATTTGTCCCTATATCCCATATAGCTTGGGAACAACCCCAAGATATTGAGAACACGTGTACGAGTGGTGAGGGGCGGGATGGTCCTTATCGGCTTCCTAATCGTCGAGATACGCGCGCCGCTGTTCCATCTTTTCCTTCTCCGACCGCCGATCGTAGTGCTGCTCGATGACCGCCGGACTCACGCTCGCGGGACACTGTGAAGCGGACCCGTGTTCTCTGACCTCACGAGTATCAGGATCACGGTCGTGGGGACATCCCTCCCCGTACGCACACGGACGGGTCCACCGGTACACGTAGTCCCGCAACGTGCCCGTAGTGATCCGCCCGTGGCTGGACGCCAGCAGCGGCCGGGACGATTCGAGACCGTCCGTCACTTGCTACCGTCGTCCGAGCGCAGGCTCCGACGCGCCGTTCGAGAGCCGAGGCGGAAACCGGACAGGGCCGGCGTTCACTCGAGTTGCCAATCCGTCCTTCTCCGTGGAGAATCGAGGTGGATTTCGACCAGTTCACAGGCCAGGTGCAAAACCGCCTCGGAGGACGGGATCGTCCGGTCGCTCGCCACGGGGCCGTTCCCCGGAGCGCTGGCGGCGGTCGAAGAAGTCAATCGTCCTCCGGCGCCCGGACCATCAACACGGGGCTCGGCGACGTCCGGATCAGCTTCGCGCTGACGCCGCCGAGGACGTACCGGCTGAAGTCGGTCTCGCCCTGGGTCCCCAGCGCGACGACGTCGACGTCGTTGTCCTCGACGTACGAGCGGATCTCCTTGACTGGCTGTCCGTGCACGACCGAACTCGTGACCGCCTCGACGGACGATTCCCGTGCGGTTTCGGTGGCCGCCGCGAGGATCTCGTTGGCGCGCTCTTCGAGCTGATCGTCCGCTATCGCCGAGCGAACGTCGATCCCGAGGCTCGACGTCTCGACGACGTGGAGGACGTGAAGCGTCGCGCCGGTCTCGTTCGCGAGGTCGATCCCCCGGTCCAGGGCCAGTTGTGCCCCCCGGCTCCCGTCGGTCGGGACCAGGACGGTCCGGGGCGGGTACTCGAACTCGCCACCTTCGCTGGGGGTGACCGTCAACACGGGAACCGCCGAGGTGTTGACGACCCGCTCGGTGACGCTGCCCAGCAGGTATCGCTCGATCCCGCTTCGTCCGTGGGTCGGCATGACGATCAGGTCGACGTCGTTCGCCCCGGCGTACTCGACGATGGTCTCGTGGGGGACGCCCTGGCGTACGTCGGTCACGACGTCGACGCCCGCCTCCCGCGCGCTGGCGGCGACCTCGTCCACGATGCGCTCGCCTTCCGGTTCGAGGACATCGACCACCTGCCCCTGGATGCGGGTGACGCTGTCGTGGGTCGTGTCCGCCACGTTGAGCACGTGCACCGTCGCGTCGTGCGCCGACGCGATTTCGAGGACGTAATCGTGGACCGCCGTCGCCGGGTCGCTGCCGTCCGTCGGGAACAGAATCCGGTCGTACATAGCGATCGTTGGGAGCGCCCGCCCAAATAACCGGTGAAAGAACGCCCCGTCGCGGCCGCTCGTCGAGGAACTGGATCGGCCCGGGTGGGACTGCCACCGAGCGTGAGGTCCTTCAGTCCCGCCTCCGTACCGGTCAACGAGGGACGGCATGGACGAACACTCCGACGGTGACGCCGGGCCCGAGGACGGGCAGCGAACGGAGGAGTCACTGCTGGAAGACGCGGCCGACGCCGACGAGGCTGCGGAACGGGTCGAAAGCCACGGTGAGGGCGACCACGGCGGTGGGGGCCACGGCGGTGACCCCGATGGGGGTGACCACGACGATGGGGGCCATGATGGCGACAACGGTAGTGGTCACGACGACCACGGTGGGATGCACGAGGGCCACGAGCGGATGTTCCGACGGCGGTTTTTCGTCTCGACGCTGCTGTCGATCCCCGTGGTGCTGTACAGCGAGACGATCCAGGCGTGGCTGGGCTTTTCGGCCCCCGCGTTCCCGGGCAGCGAGTGGATCAACCCGGCGTTTGCGGTCGTCGTCTTCGCGTACGGCGGCGTCCCGTTCCTGGAGATGGCCGCCCCCGAGTTGCGGGACCGCTCGCCGGGGATGATGACGCTCATCTCGATGGCGATCACCGTCGCGTTCGTCTACAGCCTGGCGAGCGTCGTCTTCCCGACGTCGTCGGCGTTCTTCTGGGAACTCGTGACGCTGATCGACGTGATGTTGCTGGGCCACTGGATCGAGATGCGCTCGGTCCGGCGGGCCTCCAGCGCGCTCGACGAACTGGCGAAGCTCATGCCCGACACGGCCGAGCGCGTAACCGACGAGGGCGTCGAGGAGGTGCCCGTTAGCGACCTCTCGGCGGGCGACCTCGTGCTGGTTCGCCCGGGGGCGAACGTCCCGGCGGACGGCGTCGTCGAGGAGGGCGATTCGGACGTCGACGAGTCCATGATCACCGGCGAGTCCCGGCCGGTCCCGAAGGAACCCGGCGACGAGGTGATCGGCGGGACCGTCAACGGCGACGGGAGCCTGCGGGTCCGGATCGACGCGACGGGCGAGGACACGACGCTCGCGGGCATCGTGCGACTGGTCGAGCAAGCCCAGAGCAGCGAGTCCCGGACGCAGGTGCTCGCCGACCGCGCCGCTGGCTGGCTGTTCTACGTCGCGCTTGCCG
>CAYTAG010000232.1:0-5252 GCA_964435625.1 uncultured Halobacteriales archaeon
GACGAACAGTGGGTCAACGTTCTGTATCAACACGCCGATGACCACGGCCTCTACCCGCGAGGGTACCCCTACAGCGCAATGGACGAGGCCGTCGAGACGACCCAGGAACAGGCGGCACCAGTGATCGCGTCTCAGGGACTCTGGACTGACGTCCCGGACCTGGACGCGGTTCGGATTCTCGTGGATGGCGACCTCCAGGGGCAGGCCCAAACCCGAACCAAGCGGGACCACTTCGATGGCGACTTCGTCGCCGCCGAGGGCCAGTACCTGACTGTCTGCTCGATGAACCTCGCGTTCCGCCGGGAGGTGATCCCGGCGTTCTACCAGTTGCCGATGGACGACAACGAGTGGGCGGTTGGCCGGTTCGACGACATCTGGAGCGGCGTGTTCCTCAAGCGCGCCTGCGACGTGCTCGGCAAACGGATCTACAACGGGGCGCCGCTGTGTGAGCACAACAAGGCCGCCCGCTCGACGTTCGACGACCTCAACAACGAGGTCCCCGGCCTCGAACTCAACGAGCACCTCTGGCGGATAGTCGACGGCGTCGATCCGACGGATCGACGGAACGGTGACGCGGCGACGCCGCGGAACGATGTAGGCGGTGACGCCGACGACTACGCCGACGTCTTCGAGGCAATGGCCCGGAAACTCGCCGACGGCGACTTCTCGGCGTACAACAACGGCGCCTTCCTCAACTACGTCGGCGAGTACATGCTCGACTGGCTCGACTGCCTGGCGGCCCTCGACCGCGTCGAAGTCCCCGCCGCGGGGGACTGAACCGACGAGTATAAGTAGTTTTAGGCTGACCTAAAAATCATGAAACGGTCACGACACCTCCCGGAACGCGTCGACCGGCGGCGGTTTCTCGCCGCGTCGGCCGCGCTAGGTACGACGAGCGTCGCCGGTTGTCTCGACTCGCTGGACGACGACGGCGATGAGACGGACTACGAGATCGGCCAGATCGGGTCCGGCCGCCAGGGCCGGGACGCCCCGGGCGGGACGCCGATGGCGGAGATGCCGGACCTCTCGGGCGAATTGACGGTCTACTCGGGCCGTCACGAGTTCCTCGTGGGCGACCTCGTCCGATACGTCGAGGAGCTGTACGACGACTTCTCCGTGGAGGTCCGCTACGGCGGTTCGACCGACCTGGTCAACCAGATCGTCACCGAGGGGTCCTCGACGCCGGCGGACGTGTTCTACTCGGTCAACGCGGGTTCGCTCGGCGAACTCGCCAACGAGGGACGGACGAGCGAACTCCGCGAGGAGATCCGCACGATGGTCCGCGAGGAGTTCCACACCGACCAGTGGGTCGGCACCTCCGGGCGGGCACGGACGGTGCCGTACAACACCGAGGCCCTCTCGGCGGGCAACCTGCCCGACGGCATCATGGCCTACGCCGAGAACCCGCCGGGCGACCTCGGCTGGGCGCCCTCCTACGGTTCCTGCCAGGCGTTCGTCACCGCGATGCGCATCCTGGCGGGCGAGAGCGCGACCCGGACGTGGCTGGAGGGCGTCGTCGACTCGGGGATCGCTGCCTACCCCGACGAGTTCGCCGTCTGCCAGGCCATCGCGGACGGCGAGATCGACGCGGGCTTCACGAACCACTACTACATCCAACGGGTGCTCGACGGGTCGCCCGACGCGTCCATCGACACCGCGTTCACCCAGGGCGACGCCGGCACGATGTTCAACGTCGCGGGGGCGGCGGTCACCGACGCCACCGCCGATCCCGAACTCGCGGAGAACTTCGTCCGGCACCTCCTCTCGGCGGAGGCCCAGGACTACTTCGCGCGTGCGACCTTCGAGTACCCGCTGATCCCCGACGTCGAACCAATCGGCGAACTGCCGACCATCGACGAACTCGACGTCCCCGACCTGGACCTCACGAAACTCTCGGACCTGGAACCGACCATCGACCTCATGCGCGAGGTCGGCATCGACGTCTGATCGAGCGCCGTGTCCCCCTCGCCGCTCCGACGTCTCGCCCGGCGCGCCCGCGAGCGCATCCGACGCTCCGACGAGGCGGGGGTCCGCGAGCGGGTCGACGAAATCGGGCGCGAGCGCCTCGCGGCCGCCGCGGTCGCGCTGCTGGCCGGCGCGGTGGTTTTCTGGCTGGCCACCGACCTCTTTCCGCATCACTCGGCCAACCACGACGAGGGGGTCTACCTCCAGCAGGCCGCGCTGCTGCTGGACGGCCGACTCCAACTGTTCGCGGGCGAGCTGGCGGACGCCGTCCGACCCTGGTTCTTCGTCGAGGACGGTGGGCACCTTTACCCGAAGTACGCGCCCGTCCCGGCCGGGATGTACGCCGTCTCGATGGCCCTGTTCGGGGAGCCGCGGGTGACCCTGGCCGCTGTCGCGGCGGGCAACGCGGCGCTGGTGTACGTCCTCGGCGCGACGGCGTTCGACCGCCGGGTGGGCGTCGTCGCCGCCGCCGTCTTCGCCGCCTCGCCGATGGCGCTGCTCACCTCGTCGGTGTTCCTGCCGTACGCCCCAACGACGCTGCTGAACCTCCTCTTTGCGGTCGCGTACCTCCGGGGCGTCCGCGAGGAGTCGCTCCGCACCGCCGGCGTGGCCGGCGTGGCGGTCGGCCTGGCCTTCTTCGCCCGCCCGTACACGGCCGTGCTGTTCGCCGCGCCGTTCGTCGCCCACGCGGCCTGGAAGGTTCTCCGGGCCGTCCGCGAGTGGTGGCCGGCCGGCGGTCTCGTGGACGCGGCCCCTGGATCGCTCCCCGACCCCGTCCGCCGGAACGCGCTCACCGCGGCACTCGGACTGGCGTTCGTCGGCGTGACGCTGGCGTACAACGCCCGGCTCACCGGGTCGCCGTGGTTGTTTCCCTACGAGGCGTTCGCGCCGATGGACGGGCCGGGCTTCGGCACCCGGCGCATCCTCGACCACTCCGTCGAGTACACCCCCGAGGTCGCGCTGTGGGCCAACGAGTACGTCCTCCGGTACTTCGCCACGCACTGGTTCACCGCGGGCGTGCTCGGGACCGCCTGCGCGGCGGCCGGCCTGGCGCTGGCCGTGCGCCGATGGATCGCCGGCGACTCCGCCGGCGAGTCGGCCACGACGCCCGGCCGCGGCCGCACCGCCGGCGTCCTCCTCGCGGGGCTGTTCGTGTCGGTCCCGCTCGGGAACGTCTTCTTCTGGGGGAGCCTCAACCTCCTGGCGACGGTGACCGACCCGACCGACGGCCTCGTCGCCCTGTTCGGCCCCTTTTACCACTTCGACCTGCTGGCCCCGCTGTCGGTGTTCGCCGCGGTCGCCCTCGTCGCCGGCTGGCGGTGGCTCCGGGGTCTCCTCCGCGGGCGCATCGCCCCGGCGACCTCGCCGCGGGCGGCCCGGGCGCTCGGCCTCGCCGTCCTCGCGGTCAGCGTCCTCGTCCTCGGGGCTGCCAACGCCGCCGTCGTCTCGCCGCCGGCCGAGCGCAACGCCGCCCACACCGCCAAGTACGAGGCCGCCTACGAACCGTTCGAGGAGACCGACTTCGAGGACGCCGTCGTGTTCGTGCCGACCCCCTACGGCGATTGGCTGGCCCACCCCTTCCAGTCGCTGCGGAACGGCCCCGACCTGGACGGGGAGGTCGTCTACGCGCTCGACCGCGATCCCGCGGGCGACTTCGCCGTGGTCGACGCCTACCCCGACCGGACGTACTACCGGTACGCCTACCGCGGAACGTGGACGCCGAATCCCGAACGCCACGTCACCCCGAAACTCGAACGGCTGGCGGTGCGCGGGGGTGACTCCCTCGACGCCGAGACGGTGGTCGGCGTCCCCGACCGCGTTACGCGGGCCAGCGTCCGCCTGGAGAACGACGGCGAGCACGTCCAGTACGGGGTCGAGAATCCGGGCGAGCGGATCGCCGTCGACTGGTCGATGGACGGCGACGCGGCGCGACTCGCCGCCGTCGATGACGCCGCCGTCGCCATCGACGGGGCCGACGAACTCGTCCTGACGGTGACGCTCGTCCAGCCGGACGGCTCGACGCTCACCTACCGCCAGGAGGTGACGGTGCGGGCCTCCGGCGGGACCGTCGAGGCCATCTGGCCGCCCGAGCGGTCGGTCTGCCCGCTGGTGACCGAGTGCGGCAACGAGGGGACGTACTTGCCTGATCGGCCGGGCGTGCACCGGGACGGGGTGTCCTTCGAGACGCGGGTCGAGGCACGTGGAGCGACGAACGAGTCGAGCGGTCGGCCGTGACGACCGGGGGATCCGCCGTTCAGTCGTCGGCGTACAGCGAGCTGACGACGAACTCGTCGATCCCTCGCCGCGCCTGTTCCGGTGCATCGTCGTGGCCGAGGGAGATCTTCCGCTCGCGGGCGACGTGAATTACGTCCGTGATGAGCTGACCCACCAGTTCGGCGTCGACGTCGTGGAACACGCCCTCCTCGACCCCCTCCTCGACGACCCGGACGATGCTGTCGCGGATCTCGGCGTAGTGGTCGTCGAGGATCTGCTGGTGCTGCTCGTCGTTCTGGGCGTGCGCGAACAGTTCGTGGTAGACCCGCATGCGGTCCCAGTGGGTGAACTCCTCGAACTCCGGCCCGAACAGGCACTGGTCGATCCGCGCGTCCAGTTCCGACCTCGGATCCGCGTCCCCGTCGACCTCGACGCTGCCCTCGTACTGTTCGGCGACGTACTCCAGAAACGACGACATCAGATCGTTCTTGCCGTCGAAGTGGTAGTGGATCACCTGACGGGTCATCTCCATCTCGTTGCCGATGTCCCGCATCCGGAGGTCCGAATATCCGTGTTTGCTGATGGCGCGGAACGTCGCCTCCATGATCACTTCCCGCGTATCCTTCGAGGAAACCTTCCCGTCAGAATCGCCCATGTCCCTACTGTGTCTATTCGCAATAAATAACGATTGCTCCCGGGGCGCTGGCCACGAAACGGACTTTACCGTGCGGTAAATATTTAACTCCTTGGAAAAACGGTCTTACCGTGCATGTCACAAACGATCATACGGAACGGCACGGTCGTTTCGCTCGATCCGGACGTCGGGCAACTGGAGGAAGCGGACGTCCTGATCGAGGACGGTGAGATCGTCGGGGTCGGACGCGGACTGTCGGCGTCGAACGCCGAGGTCATCGACGCGGAGGACCACATCGTCCTCCCCGGGTTCGTCGACTCGCACATTCACCTCGCACAGACCCAGGTCAGGGGTATCGCCGGGGACTGGTCGCTCATGGGTGAATACTTCGATCACATGCTCGGCAACATCACCGGGCTCTACCGGCCCGAAGACATGT
>CAYTAG010000233.1:0-5228 GCA_964435625.1 uncultured Halobacteriales archaeon
GCCCCGGAGGTCGTGAGTGCCGAGTCCGACCGTCGGGCGGTCGTAGATGGCCGCGAACCCCAGTTCGGTGAGCGTGCCGGCCGCGCCGGCCACCGCGATCACGGCCGCGCCGTTCATGACCACGAGCGCGTTCCGGGCGTGGCCCAGGCCCGTCACCACGGGCACCTCGACGTGCTCGTTGGCGGCAGCGGGGTCCTCGCCCGGGAGGATGCCCACGGTCAGGGCGTCGGCCTCGCGGGCACCCTCGCAGGCGGCCGCCATGACGCCACCCCGGCCGCCGCAGACGACGACGTGCCCGCGCTCGCCGAGCACCCGCCCCACGTCCCTGGCAGTCCCGTACTCCTCGTCGGTGACGGTCCCCCCGCCGATGACGCTCACGCGCACGGCTACAGCGTGGCCACCCATCCGCGTGTACGTTTCGGTCCCCGGCAAAAATATCGGAATCTGGAGACGAAACGGTGGGATTGCCGGGGAACTCGGGCGATTCGGGGTCGATCACCCCCGCTCGCTCACGGCGTGAGCGACCCGCTCACCCGGTGAGGACAATACCTCCCGGGGCATACGTACGGTTGCCGCTGTGATGGCTCCCAGAGCGGCAAACAGGGGGATGCGGTTGCCCCGCATTGACTGTCAGCCCACCGGTTCCGACATCTCGTCGACTTTCCGTTCCCGGCTTTCTTCTCTCGCTTTCCGTTCCCGGCCGTTCTCTCCGGCGCCGATCACTCGGCGGTGAGCCGGTCGAGGCGCTCCTCGAAGGCCTCGCGCTCGTCCTCGAAGCCGGGGGAATCGGCCATCGACGCGCCCTCGCGGCACCACTCCGCCGCGGTCGCGGGCGACTCGGCGGTCTCGATCAGCCGGTCCGTCGCGGCGATTGCCCGGCCGGTCGCTCCCACGTCGCGGTACAGGTCGATGGCCGCCTCGTAGTGCTCGCAGGCGGCCGCCGCGTTCCCGGCGGCCCGCTCGACGTCGCCGAGTTCGAGCCGCGCGTTCGCCCGGTCGAAGACATCGCCGGTCTCCCGGGCCAGTTCCAGGCTCCGCTCGGCGTCCGTCCGGGCCGCGTCGAGGTCGCCGCGAGCCCGCGCGAGGGCCGCTCGCGCGCGCATCGCCCGGATCTCCGGCAGCGTGTACGCGTGGTCGCGGGCGCGCTCCAGCGCCCGCGTCAGGTGCGAACCCGCCTCGTCGAGGTCGCCGCGTTCCAGCGCGACCTCGCCCAGGAGGGTCCAGCAGTTCGTCACGCCGAGCTGGTTGTCCGTCTCCTCGAACAGCTCCCGGGCCGCCCGGGCGTGCTCGGCGGCGTCCTCCAGTCGGCCCCGGTCGCGGGCGAGGACTCCGAGCCGCTTGCGGCTGTCGGCCTCCCCGGAGGGGTGGCCGCGTTCGCGGTGCAGCTTCAGGCTCTCGGTCAGGCGGGTCTCGGCCTCGTCGTGGTCGCCGCGCCGGTGGGCGACGATGCCGAGGTACTCCAGGGCCTCGGCCTCCAGGCGCGGCGCGCCCACGTCGCGGGCGATCTCCAGCGCGCGGTCGAGCCGGCTCTCGGTCTCGTCGGCGTCGCCGGTCCGGAGCGCGAGCCGGCCGACGTCGATCAGAGCCCTGGCCTCGCCGACCTGGTTGCCGATCTCGCGGTGCAGGTCCAGCGCCCGCCGGGCGTGCTCCTCGGCCGTCTCCAGTTCGTCCTTGCGGCCGTACAGCAGGTCCAGGTTCCGGTGGACCAGCGCCTGGGTCCGCCTGTCGCCGGTGGATCTGGCCTGCTGGAGCGTCCGGTCGTAGTAGTCGGTCGCCGCCTCGAAGTCCCCCTGCATGTTCGCGACGTTGCCCAGGTTGCCCAGCGCCGAGACGACCGCCTCCTGGTCGTCGAGTTCCCGGGCCAACTCCAGGCTCCGGCGGTAGTACGCCTCCGCGTCGTCGAAGGCGCCCTCGTTCAGCGCCAGCGAGCCCAGTTCCTTCAGCGTCGTCGCCTCGCCGCGGCGGTCGCCCACCGCCCGGGCCAGTTCCAGGCTCCGGACGTGGTAGCGCTCGGCGCGCTCGTACTCGCCGCGGCGGGCCGCGATGGCGCCGAGCCGTCGCAGGCACGTCGCCTCGCCGCGTTCGTCGCCGACCGCCCGCCTGGCGTCGAGGCTCCGCTCGTGGTAGTCGATTGCCTCGTCGAAGTCGCCGCGCTCCTCGGCGACCGACCCCAGGTCCGCGAGCGTCGCCGCGACCGCCTGCCTGGCGCCCAGGATCTCGAAGGTCTCCAGGCTCTCGGTCAGGCGGGTCTCGGCCTCGTCGAGGTCGCCGCGCTCCTCGGCGACCCGGCCGAGGTCCCGCAGGCTCCGGGCCACCGCCCGGTCGTCGCCGGCCTCGCGGGCAAGTTCCAGCGCCCGCCGGGCGTGGGCCTCGGCGTCGTCGAGGTCGCCGCGCTGGCGGGCGACGTCGGACTGGCCCTGCAGGCTCTCGACGACCAGTTCCGTGGCGACCGCCTCGTCGAGGTCGTCCCCGGACGCCTCGACCAGTTCCTCCAGCCGTTCGAACTCGGCCTGGGCCTCGTCGACCAGGCCGGCCGCGACGTAGGTCCGCCCGCGCCAGGCGGTACAGCGCAGCCGCGTCTCCCGCGAACAGGCCTCGGGCAACTCGATCCGTGAGTAGTCGGTCGTCCCGAACAGCGGCGCCAGCTTCGGTCGGTTGCGTCCCAGCGCGAACAGCTTGGCGACGGTGTCGTCGACCCACTCGCCCGGCGCCGCCTCGATGCGTTCGAGGGTCGTCCCCCGGAGTTCCCAGTCGATCCGGTCGCGCAGGTCCGCGTCGTCGGCCAGCGACAGGAGCGCGCTCATGCAACGCCCGAAGCGCCGCTGGGGCTCGGACTCGGCGTCGAGCAGGTGCGCCAGGAAGTGCGTCGACCACGATTCGTGGACCGCCCGGTAGGCGTCCTCCTGGCCCCGGCGGAAGACGACCCGGCCCTCCAGGCGGTCGAGCGCCGCCCGGACCTGGTCGTGGTCGCCCTCCTCGGCCAGCGCGTGGACGTACTCGGGGTAGATGCCGACGTCGGCGGCGTTGAGCAGGCTCACGAGGACCCCGATGTCCACCGCGAGGTCGCCCATCCCCCGCAGGGTGCGGTACACCTGCTTTACGTCCTGGTCGAGCGAGGTGACCGCCTCCCCGTCGCTGGCCAGCGGGTCCGCGTAGGTCGACAGCCGGTGCAACAGCAGGAACAGCGCGCCCGCCCGCGGCCGTTCGCCGGCCGTCGCGTCCCGTTTGACGTCCGCCAGGAGTCGCTCGGCGGAGGGCTCGGGGTCCGCGTCGACCAGTTCCTCGAACCGGCGGATCAGCCGCCGGCACTCGACGTCGTCCAGCGGCGGCACCCGGACCGTCTCGACGGCCGCCTGGCGGTAGGCCTCCAGGCTCGCGTCCACGGGGAACTCGTCGGGGTTGCGCCACTCCGTCTCCCGGGCGTCCAGCAGGAACGTCACGTCGTCGTGGCCGTCCAGCGCCCGCATCACCTCGAAGACGGCGTTTGCCTCCTCGCGGACCGCGTCCTCGAAGACGACCAGCGCCGTCCCGCGGGCGTTGCGCAACTGGTCACAGAGCTTCGCCACGGCGCCGAACCGCTCGTCGGCCCCGCTCTCGCGGTAGAACACGGCCCCGTGGTCGGCGTCGTACCACCGGCAGGCGACCTGCTTGCAGATCGTGCTCTTGCCCGCCCCCGGCGGCCCGACGACGACTACGTCCTCGCCGTCGAGCAACGTATCGACGAGCGATTCGGTCAGGTTCTCGCGCTCGCCTTCGTCGGTCTCCGGGTCGTCATCCCCGGCCGTACCGGCGTCGTCATCGCCCCTATCCCCGACCCCGACGGGTTCGGCGCCCGCGGCGTCGTCGGCCGGCTCCGACCCGGTACCGTCGGTCGCGGGTCGCTCGCGGTCGACCGCGTACCCGGCGTGGACGTCCACGAGGTCCAGGCCGGTCCGCCAGGCCACCGACGGCGGTGCCGGCTCCCGGGAGGCGAAGTACGAGTCGTCCAGCCTGACGACGCCCTCGGCCTCTAGCTCGACCGTGAACAGTTCGTCGACGCGGCGGCCCTCCGTGGGATCCGCCTCTCCGCCCGACAGCGCACCCATCGAGGGGCCGGCTCGACCGCCGTTCCCGGCCGTCCCGTCGGCGGTCGACGCGGCGGCCGTTTCGTCACCGGCGTCCGCCGCCTCGCCGGCGGCCTGCCCCTCGTCGGCCGACTCCTCCGACTCGGCGCCGTCGCCCGTCGGCACCTCCCCGAACCCGGCGCCGGAGGTCGGGTCCATGACGGCGTCGGTGACCTCCTCGGCGCCGGTTTCGATCCGCTCGTAGCACTGCCGGGCCCACCGCACGCAGTCCTCGGCGTCGTTGACGAGGACGCCGTGCAGCGCGTCGTTGTCGTCGTAGACGACGACCACGACCTCCGTGGTCCCCTCGCGTTCGGAGAGCAACAGCGTGAACCCCGGCTGCTCGCCGACGGACAGGGTGACGTCGCCTTTCCGGGCCATCTCGGCGAACTGGGCCTGCAGACTCCCGTCGATGGTCCGGTAGAGGTCCGGCCCCAGCACCAGCTCGGTGCACATGCCGTCCTCGATCACGCGGTCGTGGCACAGCCGGACGGTGTGGGGGTTCGACAGCGTCGGTACCAGCCCGTGGAGCCGTTCGGCGTTCCGGACCGCCGACTCGACGTGTTCCAGCGGCTGGTACGGCGTCGGCCCGTCGGCCAGGTGGACCTCGCCGCCGACGACCGCCGTCCGTCCCAGCGGCGCCGACGGCGGCAGGACGTCCAGCAACTCGTGGGCCGCGAGCAGCGACCCCTGCTCGCGGACATAGTCCCGGTAGCTCTCGGCCATGGCCGCCCCCGTCGACGTGGTGGCGAAGCCCCCGTCGCGGCGCTCGACCAGGCCCGCGACCTCCAGTTCGCGGATGGCCCGGTCGACCGTGGACCGGGAGTTGTCCAGCGCCTCCACCATCTCGGGCTTCCGGCGGGGCTCCTCCCGGAGGTACTCCAGGAACTCGATCCGGCGCGCGACCATGTCGAGTTCCGGGGGTGGATCCGTGTCGCTCATGGTGTCCGGCCTGCCGACCGGTTTGGCGGTACCCGCGTCCGGGGGCACCTTCAACCAACCGGTTTTTCGAACCGGGAAATGTCAGTTAATTGAATTCATGGCGGTGAGACGGCCCTTGCGTCGGGGTCCGTGCCCTCTGATGCGGTTGTGCTCTCGGATCGCGGTTGTACTCTCGGATCGCGG
>CAYTAG010000234.1:0-5144 GCA_964435625.1 uncultured Halobacteriales archaeon
CCACCGGCGCCGACGGCGTGATGGTCCAGTTCGGCGGCCAGACCTCCGTCGACGTGGGCGAGCCGCTGGCCCGCGAACTCGACCGTCGGGACCTGGACTGCGAGGTCCTCGGCACCACCGTCGAGGCGATGGACCTCGCGGAGGACCGGGACCGCTTCAACCGCCTGCTTGACGACCTGGGGATCGAACAGCCGGCCGGCGGCGCCGCCACCAGCGAGGCCGAGGCGGTCGAACTCGCCGACGAAATCGGCTACCCCGTGCTCGTGCGGCCCTCCTACGTGCTGGGCGGGCGCGCGATGGACGTCGTCCACGACGACGGGGAACTCCGGGAGTACGTCGCGGCGGCCGCCCGCGTCAGCCCCGAGGGACCGATCCTGGTCGACGAGTTCCTCGCCGACGCCGTGGAACTGGACGTCGACGCGGTGGCGGACGGGAGTGACGTGCTGATCGGCGGGATCATGGAACACGTCGAGTCCGCCGGCGTCCACTCCGGGGACTCCGCCTGCGTGATCCCGCCACGCTCGCTGGACGCCGACACCCTCGGCCGGGTCCGCGAGGTCGTCGAGGAGATCGCCCGGGCGCTCGATACCGTCGGCCTGCTGAACGTCCAACTCGCTGTCCGGGACGGCACCGTCTACGTGCTGGAGGCCAACCCGCGCTCCTCGCGCACCGTGCCCTTTGTCTCGAAGGCGACGGGCGTCCCCATCGCCCGGAGCGCGGCGGCGGTGATGGCCGGCGCGAGCCTCGACGAACTGGACGTCCGCGAGCGGGTGCCCGACGACTACAGCGTCAAGGAGGTCGTCCTGCCGTTCGACCGCCTGGAGGGGGCTGACCCGCGACTCGGCCCGGAGATGAAGTCCACCGGCGAGGTGATGGGCACCGCGGAGACGTTCGGCCGGGCCTACGACAAGGCCCAGGACGCCGCCGGCAACCCCATTCCCCGCTCCGGGTCGGCACTGGTCGACCTCTCCGGCCAGTTCCCCGACTCCGACGAGGGGCGGGCGCTCGCCGCGGAGTTCGACGAACAATACGAACTCCTCGACCCCGCCGACCCCGTCGCGGCGGTCCGGGACGGTGCCGTCGACGTCGTAGTCTCGGACGACCGCGCGACGCTGCAGGCCTGCGTCGAGGCCGGCGTCCCGTACGTCTCGACGCCGGAGGCGGCCTGGGCCACGCTGGAAGCCCGGGCCGCGACGGACGAACCGCCGGACGTTCGAGCGGTCGACCGCCGGCCGAAGCGACCCCGCGAGTGGGGCCGGTGACGGCCCGCCGTCAGTCGCGGTGCTCGTCCACGAACTGCTCGCGGAACGCCGGCGTGAGGTGCCGGCGTTCCCACTCGCGGCGTTCCCGCTCGTCCAGCCGGGACGACCAGACCGCGAGGATCACGCAGAACCAGCCGACGCCGGGGACGACCGCGAGCGCAGCCAGCACCAGCGGTTCCAGCGAGAGCCCGGGGAACAGCATCGCGGCGTCGACGCCGAACGCCACCAACCGCAGCAGCGTCGGCGCGACGCCGACGGTGACCAGCGGGTAGACGAGCACGTCGAGGACGGGGCCGCCCCTGGCGCGGACGAACGCCAGCGCGTAGTAGCCCCAGCAAGCGACGCTGGCGCCGGCCGCCGCGATGCGCCTGGGGTTGCGCCCGTCCGCAGCCAGGACGGAAGGGTCCCCGTAGACGAGCGCGACCGCCCCGACGTAGCCCACCAGACACGCGAGGACGCCCCCGAACACGGTTAGCGCCTGGTCCCGCCGGGTCCGGCCGGCGAACCCGTCCAGTGCCGGCGCGTCGATCATGGATCGTGACTCGACGGGAGGCCGCCTCAACGTTTCGGATCGCCGTGCCGGCCCCGGACGGGTCCGGAGAAGGCTTATCCACGTCCTCCGCTAACGTCCGACACTGGGCGGGGGCCGGCCGCCAACCGCGGCCAGATAGCCATGATCGACGAGGATCACCCCCCGACGCGCGCATCGCGGCGACGACTGTTGCGGACCGCGGCCGTCGTCGGAAGCCTTCCACTCGGCGCCGGACTCGCGGCCGGCCAGGCGCGGATCACCCGACAGATGGTGATCCCATCGGCCGACGCCTTCATGGACGACTACCAGGGCCAGTTCGTGTTCGTCGACGAACCGACCGACGACGACGCCGAGCCACCGCTTGACGAGTGCGCGATGGAGTCGACCTGGCCGTCCGAGGAGACCCAGGCGTACGAGGGTCAACTGCTCGACCGCCGCCGGGACATCGGGCTAACGGTCGACCTGACAGTCTTCACGGACGGCCGAAAGGCCCAGATCGAACCCGGGACCTTCTTCATCATCCAGGGAACGGGGTCGTGTCCCGGCGACTGGATCGGCCTCGAAGCCGAGTCCGTCCCGAGACGGGCGCTGGTGGGCGAGGACCCCGGCCCGACGGTGACCCCGTCAGACGGGTCCGGGTTCGGGGTGCTCGCCGCACTCGCCGGGGCGGCCGGAGCCGCCGCTCTCCGGGCCTTCGGGGACGACTAGCCCGCTCGGGGGCGGGGAACCCGTCCGGGATCGTGGTGCCGTCCGGGCTACCAGTAGGTGGTGACGACGTCCATGCAGCCGCCGTCTGCCTTCAGTTCGGGGTAGGAGTAGTGGTCCGGGACGACGTCGGTGACGTTCAGCGAGACCCAGTTGGCTGGCGGGGTCCCATCGACGTCCGTTTCGCCGACGGCCGAGTCGAATTCGCCGAGCGAGTAGGCCCACTCCAGGATGGCGTCGTCGGTCTTGTAGGCGTTGAGGACCCGTTTGGCCGCGTACTCCAGGCCCTGTCCGTAGTCGCCCTCCAGGGCACAGGCCCCGTTGTCGGCGGCCCCGCCGAGCAACACGAGGTCCTCGACGAGGTCGTAGTACCCCCAGCTGTGAAGGTACGTCATCGCCGAACAGACGACCTGCGCGCCCAGCGAGTGAGCCACCAGCCTGACGGGCCGGCCGTCGCTGTGGTACCAGTCCGTCAGGAAGTTCGCCAGCTTCGGCCCGTTCTGCTGGGCGATCTCCTGGGCCTCGTACCAGCCGTCGTCGATGCCGCCGCCCTTGTCGGAGTCCCAGACGTACGCGACGCCCGTCTCGTCGTACCCCTGCTCGATCAGTGCCTGCTCGTTGGTGTAAGCGGCGTTGATGCCGTCGTTCTCGTCGTTGCGCCACCCGTGGACGAACATCTGCAGTTCGTCCCCGTGGTCGTACTTCTCCCAGTCGCCGCGGTAGTCGTAGTCGTACGTGCCACGCTCCGCTTCGACGGCCCCGTACCAGTTGATGCTGAAGTGGTCCCGGGTCGAGACGCCGGGGTAATCGTCGGGAGCGTCGAGGTCGTCGTCGCCGCCCTTCCCGGCCATCGCGACGCCGCTTCCGAGCACCGTTGCGCTGCCCGCTGCCGCCGCACTCCTGATGAACGTTCGTCGGCGCATGGGATGTTATCGTATATCAAACACGTTAAGTCCTGTCAAACTATTGTAAATCGATACCGGGTTTTTGCGAAATAATCGGAGATCGGGCGTCCCCGCGACGACGCCGACCCGCCGCGGACGCGATTTCCCGTCAGTCCGCCGCGACCGGCCGGCCGACCGACCGGTCGCACATCGCGAGCACGTCGTCGAAGAAGCCGAGCGTGTCGTGGGGGCCGGGGTGGGCCTCGGGGTGGTACTGGCGGGTGATCACGTCGAGGTCCTCGCTCTCCAGGCCCTCCGGCGTGTCGTCGTTGACGTTGACCTGCGTGACCGTCAGGTCCCCGGGGTCGGCGACGGCGTACCCGTGGTTCTGGGTGGTCATCACGACCCGGTCGGTCCGGCGGTCCAGCACCGGCTGGTTGACCCCGCGGTGGCCGAACTCCATCTTCTCGGTATCGCCGCCGAGCGCCCGGGCGACGATCTGCTGGCCCAGGCAGATGCCGGCTACCGGGACGTCACCGACGTACTCGTCGACCAGCGCCTCGGCGGCCTCGAAGTTCGCGGGGTCGCCGGGGCCGTTGGAGACGAACAGCAGGTCGGGGTCGACGGCTTCGACGTCGGCCGGCGTCGCGTCGTACGGGAACACGGTCACGTCGGCGCCCCGCTCCAGCAGCGCGTCGACGATGGACCCCTTGACGCCGCAGTCGACCAGCGCGACGCTCGGCCCGTCGCCGGGACCGGAGAGTCGTTTCGTCTCGGGGACGCTCACCCGCGCGCCGACGTCCGTGTGTTCGGACGTGGGCCTGGCGGCGTCGAGTTGCGTGCGTGCCGCCCCGGGCGAGGCGTCCGGACCGGCCGCGACGCCGACCTGCATCGCGCCGCCCTCGCGGACGTCGACCACCAGGTCCCGGGTGTCGACGCCGTCGACGGCGGGGACGCCCTCCTCGGCGAGCCAGTCGGCGACGTCGTCGGTCAACTCCCGGGTGACGACCGCGTTGGGGTGGACGCGGTCGCTCTCGAAGCGCTCCCTGCGGACTCCGTAGTTGCCGATCAGGGGGTACGCGAAGGTGAGGACCTGCTCCGCGTAGGATGGGTCGGTCAGGCTCTCCTCGTAGCCCGTGTACGCCGTCGTGAACACCAGTTCGCCGCGTGCGACGCCGGGCGCGCGGGTCCGCGCCTCGACGACGCGCCCGTCCGCCAGTGCCAGGTACGCGTCGGCCATTACGAGATTCACACGAATCCCGGGCCTTTAACCGTTTTGTTCGAAGATTCGTTACGAATTTCGAAACACCTACGTGTCCGCGGCGGGTACGGTCGGGTCTCTATGGCCAGCATGGACGACCTCGACCGGGAGATACTGGACGTGTTGCGGCGGGACGCCCGGACGCCGTACACCGAGATCGCCGAGCGCGTGGGGACCTCGGAGGGGACGATTCGAAACCGCGTCGACCGGATGCGGGAGGACGGGATCATCGAGCGGTTCACGGTCACCACCCGGACCGGCAACGTGAAGGCGATGATCGAGGTCGGCGTGGACATGAACGTCGACACCCAGGGGGTCGCCGAGCGGTTCGCGGCCTGGGACCAGGTCGACTTCGTCTGGCAGGTCTCCGGCGAGGAGGACCTGGTCCTGGTGGTGGACGCACCGGACACCCGGGGGGTCAACGAGTTGATCACGCGTGCACGCGAATCGGACGACGTGGTGAGCACGAAGACCCGACTGATCCTGGAGGAGAAACTGGG
>CAYTAG010000235.1:0-520 GCA_964435625.1 uncultured Halobacteriales archaeon
GCTCGACTCTCCGTCATCTGGCGGTTTTCGTCCGGCCGTCAGTCCTCGATTCGAGTCCTGCCTCGGGTCTCCGCTGAGATAGGTCACGTCCCGAATTGGTCCCCCGATGGGATTTAAACTCTAGGTCGATGAGGCGGGTCGTTCGGCCGAGCACGGTCGGTGGCACAGCCGCCGCGAATTCGCCCGGTGATACTTCCGGCAGGGTCGCGCTCGGTGACACACTCGACCTCCGGCGTGCGCGGGCGCGCGCTCCGTCGCGCGCCAAACCGCGCGAGGGACGAGTAACGCAACGAAGTGAGTAACGCAGTCGGTTGGGGAGGGCGTGGAGATCCCTAGTTGTCGGGTATCGTTAGACGTGCTCGGATGCAACTGCTCCTCGACGGCACCCGACAACTAGGGGTCAACCTCACGCCTCCCCAGCCGTGGGGGGGGGGCGGGGGGCCCCCCCCCCCCCCCCGCCGCGGGGGGGGGCGCGCCCCCCCCCCCGCGGCGACGCCCGCCCCCCCCCCCCCGCGGCGGG
>CAYTAG010000235.1:530-5122 GCA_964435625.1 uncultured Halobacteriales archaeon
GTTCAACCTCACGCCTCCCCAGCCGTGCGGTCGCCACGAGCGGCGACCGCGACCCTCGCGCGCGTTGCTCGCGCGCGCCCACCGCACGGCGGAAGGACGCGCCGACCGCAACGGCAGAAGGTGACCCAGCTACGCGACCGCGAACGCAACCCTTACCGCCCCCACGGGCCGACTCTCCCTATGGTCTTCGAGGTCCGGGACTGGGACGCCGCCGGGCGACTGGGCGAACTGGCGGTGCCCCGCTCCGGCGTGACCGTCGAGACGCCGGCGCTGATGCCGGTCGTGAACCCCCACGTCCAGACGCTCGACCCCGGGCGGCTCGGACCGGAGTTCGGCGCGGAAATCCTCATCACCAACGCCTACGTCCTCCACGGCAGCGACGACCTCCGCGAGGAGGTGCTGCAGCGGGGAATCCACGACGTCCTGGACTTCGACGGGGCCGTCGTGACCGACTCCGGCTCCTTCCAGCTGGCGGAGTACGGCGACGTCGACGTCGACACGGAGGAGATCATCCAGTTCCAGATCGACATCGGTTCGGACGTCGGCACCCCCGTCGACATCCCGACGCCGCCGGACGTCGGCCGCGAGCGCGCCGAGCGCGAACTCGCGGAGACCCAGGACCGCCTCGAACTCGCTGATTCGCTGGAGACGGGCGAGATGCTGCTCAACGCACCGATTCAGGGGTCGACGTACCCGGACCTCCGGGAGTCGGCGGCCCGCCACGCCGACGGGACGGGGCTGGACGTGTTCCCCGTCGGCGCGATGGTGCCGCTGCTGAACGACTACCGCTACGGCGAGGTGATCGAAGCCGTGACGGCGGCCAAGCGGGGCCTGGGCACGAATCGGCCGGTCCACCTGTTCGGCGCGGGCCACCCGATGATGTTCGCGCTCGCCGTCGCGGCCGGCTGTGACCTCTTCGACTCGGCCGCCTACGCGCTGTACGCCCGCGACAACCGGTACTTGACGGTCCGCGGTACCCACCAACTGGACGACCTGGACTACCTGCCCTGCCCGTGTCCGGTCTGTGCGACTCACGATCCCGACTCCCTGCGCGCGCTCGACGGCGAGGCCCGCCACGAGCGCCTGGCCGAGCACAACCTCCACGTCTCCTTCGCGGAGATGCGCCGGATCAAGCAGGCGATCCGCGAGGGGAACCTGCTGGAACTGGTCGAGGAGCGCGCCCGCAGCCACCCCGCGATGGCCGACGGCTACCGCGCGCTGCTGGAGCGCGGCGAGCAACTGGAGGCGACCGACCCGGCCTCGAAGGGGACGTTCTTCTACGTCTCCGGCGACAGCGCCGACCGGCCGGAGGTGCGCCGGCACCACGACCGCCTCTCGCGACTTCCCGTGGAGGCCGAGGTGCTGCTGGCCGAGGAGCTATCGGGCATCGAGGACGAGTACGACGAGGTCTGGCGGGTGGTGCCGCCCTTTGGCCCGACGCCGTCGGCGCTACACGAGACCTACCCCATGACGGCTGAATTGCCGGATCGGCTGGACGACCGCGCGTTCGAGCGCGCGGCTGATGGGGTAGCGCGGTTGGCCGAGGAGAACCCCGAGGCGGACCTGACGTTGGCGCATCGGGGGTGGCCCGAGGCGGCGTTGCAGCGGGTGCCCGAGGACGTCGAACTGATCGATCTGACCGGCAACCGCTCGTGATTACCGGGTTGCGTGTCGTCACGCGCGCCGTGGTGTCGGCCCGGACTGCGTGAACGGTTGGAGCGTTTCGTCCGGCACTACGAACGTATCTGTGCGCCGTGATGCCACCGAAAGACACAGTATTCTGTGTTACAATAGTATTCTGTATGCCGACCATTACCGTCAACGTCGATGACGCCCTGAAAGAGGAAATGGAGAAGCACCCGGAGATCAACTGGAGCGAAGTCACTCGGCAGGCGATCCGCGAGAAAATCAAGAAACTCGAACTGATGGACGAACTCACTGCCGACAGTGAACTCACGGACGCGGACGTAGACGAACTCGCCGACAAAATAACTGCGGGCGCACGCGAACGTCTCGAAGAAGAGTCGGAGTAGACCGACGAATGAAACTGGTCGTCGATGCAAACGTCGTCATGTCGGCGCTCATCGCGGATTCGAAAACACGAGAACTCATCGTCACGCTGGAAGCGGACCTCGTCACTCCCGAGGTCGTCCACAGCGAGATCGAGACCCACGAAACCCTCATCGTGGAGAAATCGGGGATGGATCTCGAACGAGTGCGCCAGTTCGTCGAGTTGCTGTTCGAGTACGTCGAAACCGTTCCGGCAAGTGAGTTCCATCAGTACATCGAGCGGGCGGATCGGACGATCGGCGACACTGACCCGGACGACGTCCTGTATCTTGCCAGCGCTCTGGGGTGTAACGCAGGGATCTGGAGCGACGACTCGGATTTCGATGAACAGGATCTCGTACCGGTGTTCACCACTGGCGAAGTCATCGACTCCTTCGATACGGTCTGATAGCGATTGGCAGACGTCCTCGTAGTTTCTCGAAGCCGATCTTGGCCCAGGGCGCGCGGGATTCCCGTGAGCCCTGCGAACGGGGGCTCGTCGGAACAGGCTCCGACGGGCGTCTCCGCGAGCCATGCGAGCCGGAGGCTCGTCAGAGCTTGTCTCTGACGGCGGTCGGCCGCCGGCCCCCCTCGCGGCTGGGGAGGTGTGAGGTTGACCCCTAGGTCCAGTGATCGCTAGCGTATTCCTGTCCGAGCACCCCCTCACTCGACGAAACGTTCTAATCCGAGAACTGTCGAGGTCCCAACAACCTCAAGTCAATCCTCGACCCGCTCCGCCAGCATCTCCCGCACCGTCCGCCGGTGACACCGCTTGTCGTCGCCCTCGTAGCAGATCAGCACGACCGTCTCACCGCCCTCCACCCGCGTAGCCAGATCGTCCAGCGCCGCCTGCGCCTCCTCGGACGACTCCACGTACTCCCGGTACCGCTCGTCGAAATCGGTCTCCTCCCAGGCGGCGTTGTGGGCGCCCTCGTCACACATCCCCCGCATCTTCAGGTCCTCGGTCTTCGCCTTCGTCTCCTCCAGCAAGTCCGCCGGCGGTCCCAGCTCGGGCCGGTTCTCGTCGACCTGCGTGAACCAGGGCGTCGGCTTCCGGACGACGCCGACGAGACGCGCGTCCTCGGGAAGGTCCACGAGGTCGTGCTGGAGCGCGGCGTGGTAGGTGTCCCGGACCTCGCCGGTCATGGGACGGGGTTCGGCGGGGGCGGACAAAAATCACCGGTCGACGGATCACGGTAGTGCTCAGATAAGCCGGGTTCTGTGTGGGGACCACCTCGAAAGCCCCCGCGCGCTCTCCGCAGACGGGCTCTTGGACAGCACCACCCAGAAAGCCCCCGCGCGCTCGACTCGCGCGCCTCGCTGCGGTCCTCACTTCGTTGCGGTCCTTTCGTCGCCGGGCGTCGTCGAGCGCGCGGCCCCTTTCAGTCCCGCCCAACCGCTAATCGCCACACACCTCCCCAGCCGATTCGCTCACTCGCGCCGGAAGCGCTCGTTCACTCATCCCTCGCGCGTATAGAGGCCCGCGGTCGCCGGGGGCGACACGCGGGCCAGCGCGCGCCACTGCGGCGGTCGAAGAGCATCCTATGAACAGATATCCATACAACCCCGAGCGCCGCCGGAAGGCAAGATACACGTCCACCGGCCCCCGACCGTGGGGCAATGACCGAGTACTTCGAGGTCCACGAGCGGGACGGGGCGGCCCGCCTGGGCGAACTCCGCCTGTCGGACCCCCTCCGCACGCCGGCGATAGCGGACGACGTGCTTTCCGATGCCGGGAGCCTCTGGTTCCGCGACCGGGAGGTGCCCGAGGGCAGCGACGACGAGGTGACGGTCCTGCCCCACCGGGCGTTCCCCAGCGGCACGCCCGAGGAGGTCCAGGACTCGTTCGCCGTCGAGTACCCCGACGTGGACTACCCCAGCGCGGCCGTCGTCTCGCCGGAGACCGCCAGCGACCAGGGGACCGACGTCTACATCCTCTCCGGCGCGCCGGGGTTCGTTGGCCACGGGAGCGCGTTCGTCGACGCCATCGTCCGGACGCGCGAGGCCATCCCCGCGGATACCGCGTTGATGCTCTCGGGGGTCGCCACGCCGGGCAACGTCGCCACGCTGGCGTACGCGGGCATCGACCTGGTGGACGCAGACCGTGCTGTCGTCGCGGGCACCCAGGGCCGGTACCTCGCCCGCGAGGACGAGTACTACCTGGACGACCTCGACGAACTTCCCTGTGCCTGCCCCACCTGCCGCGAAGCGGGGACCGTCGAGGCGTTCACCCGCGAGGACTGCGCGGACCACAACGTGAACGCCCTGCGGGCGGAACTGGCGACGGTCCGCCAGCGGGTCCGCCAGGGACGCCTGCGCGACTACCTCGAAGCGCAGGCCCGCCACGAGCAGTGGCACACCGCCGTCTTCCGCGAACTGGACGAGGGGTGGAGCTACCTGGAGCAGCGCACCCCGATCCTCCGGGAGGCCGAGATCACCGCCGCCTCCGAGGACACCCTCCGGCGGGTCGAGATTCGGCGGTTCGCGGATCGGGTGACCTCGCGGTACCGCTGCCGGTTCAACGAACCGCTGGTGCTGGTGCC
>CAYTAG010000236.1:0-5122 GCA_964435625.1 uncultured Halobacteriales archaeon
CACGACCGACCACATCATCCCGGCCACCTCGGACATCCTGATGTACCGGTCGAACGTGCCCAAACTGTCGGAGTTCACCCTCTCGCGCGTGGACGAGGAGTTCTCCGAGCGCGCCCAGCAGAAAGGCGGCGGGTTCCTCGTGGCCGGCGAGAACTACGGCCAGGGCTCCTCCCGGGAGCACGCCGCGATGTGCCCGATGTACCTCGGGGTCGACGCGGTGTTCGCCCGGAGTTTCGCGCGCATCCACCGCGCGAACCTGTTCAACTTCGGCATCGTGCCGTTCCGGATCGACGAGGAGATCTACGAGAAACTGGAGCAGGGCGACGAGATGGCGGTCGTCGACGACGTCCGCGAGGGCGTCGACTCCGGCCAGGAGGAGTTCACCGTGGAGGTCAACGGTGGCGACTGGGAGTTCACCGCCACGCTGGACGCCTCCGAGCGCGAGCGCGAGATGCTCGCGGCCGGCGGCAAACTCGCCTGGACGAAACAGCAGGCCGAGGGCGGCAGCGGCGTGGCTCCCGCGGACGACTGACCGGCGTCGCGGGCCCGGGCGTTCCGGGCCGAAACGGCGGACGGCCGATAGCCCAGTGAAGCCGCCTTGGCGCCACGACCACGGCGGATTCGACTTTTTGACGACGCTCGGCCACGAACTCGAGTGATCGCTTTCTTCAGGGCAGGGGCTCCCGACGGGCCACGTGAACCGTTGGGGGAGCCGCCGTGTACGAGCAATCACGGTCGTTCCGGCGGGATTACGTTCTCGTGAACCGTTCCGGATGACGCGGTCGTGATGGCATAAATTAATAGTACGATGTCCAATATTGGTGAGACGATGCTGGAACGAGTGGCGACGATGTACCGGGGAGGCGGAGACGCCCGGTCGGTTGCCCAGCGACTCACGGAGCTTAAAGAGCAGGGGTGTGTGGCGCTTGCGACGGGAGCGGTCCCGTCGGACGCGATGCAGGCGATAGCCCGGCGAATGTTCGGCGATCCGTCCCTCAACCGGCGGCGACTGCTGGTTACGTTCGATCCAGACCCGTTACCGGACGAATGGTTGCCGGAGGACGTGACCACGAATCACGATACGGTGATGGTCCGGGACCACTCGGAGGTAACGAGAGACGCCGTTTCGGCGGATCAGGAATGCACCGAGTCCACGACGCCTTCCGAGGACCGGGTCGATGTCGCACGACCACACCTCGACGCCGTTACGGGCGACGTTCTCGACTTCGTAGGTGGCCTCGTGGCCCCACGGCCGGGGCAGGTCCGCGTCGTCGTCGTCCGGCCGGATTACCTGTTTTCGGATCGGGACCGCCAGTCGCTCTCGTCGTTCGTCGACTTCGTCGACCGACTCCGGACGTTGATGCAACAGTTCGGCGGGATGGCGCTGCTGGTCGTTTCGACGGGCGAAGATCCCGGCCTCGTCGAGGAACTGCGCGAGCACGTGGACATCCAGTTTCAGATGCGCTCGGGCTCGGCGTTCGTCGAACAACGAGTGACCATCGACCCGGGATCGACGGAGTCGATCCGGTCGGACTGGCATGAACTCCCCTGACACGATGCAACCGAACGTCACATCGCTGGACGACGACGCGGGCCTGTCGCTGTACGACCCCATCGAAACTGCCCAGTTCGAGCTGTACACCGCAGACGCCGTCCAGCCGCGTCCGGCCGATTCCGATGCGTTCTCGTTCCCGGTCGAGACCGCCGTCGCCGTCGAGACGACGGACCTGGTCGTCCCGAAACGGGACGCGATCCACGTCAGGACGCTCGACGGGGGGTACTGCTGGAAGTTCCACGGCCAGGACGGGGAGCGACGAACCGCCGACGGGGACAGGTTGCTGGAACTGACCAGCACCGCGATGAAAGTGTACCTGATCGTGCCGGGACCGTTCGAGATACGGAGCGATCAGGACGGGCGCGACGTCGTGGTTTCGTTGCCGGGGCCGGGCGAGTTGCTGGTCGGCGTCCGGTCGTTCCACGAACGGCCGGCACACACCATCGAAACGCCGGCCGAACCGGAGGCGGTGATGCGGGCGCTGTCGGCGACCGGGTCGGCGCTGAAGACGCTGTCGCCAGAGCGGTCGTTCCCGACGCTCCGTGGGCACCCACCGGCGTTCGAGATCGCCGACGAACTGTCGATCCCGGACGAGGTTTCCCCGCCGTCGACCGACGTGACGATCTGGGTGCCGCCGACGTGGGAGTTCGTCTACCCGGTCGCGCCGCTGGTCCACTACCTCGGAGCGACGCTTCGGCCGTCCGGGCCGCCGTCCATCGAGGTCGACGGCTGGTCGTACTCGCTAGGTGGTCCGGGCGTCCCACCCGAAGATTTCCAGCGCAACGTCAGCCGGGCGCTACAGCAGGTGTTCTTCATGGATTGCGTGACCCGGACGGAGGGGTTCTATCCGATCGACCTGCACGAACGGCGCGCGCTCGTTGACGAACTCGACCTCGACCTGGCGACGCTGTACGACGAACCGCTCTCGTCGCGGGTCCGGACGTTCCTGGACGTGCCCCACGAGGTGGTCGAACCTCACCTTCCGACGTGGCACCTTTCGGTCGACGTCGAGCCGACGGGCGATCACGTGACTGCGCTGCCGTACCTGCTCGACGACCTGGCGTTGCTCCGGTGTCCGACGCCACTGGAGCCGAGCGAGCCCGACCCGGAACTCAACGACGCCATCGAGGAGTTCAGCCGGACGAACGGGAGGACCGAATCGCCTGCCGAGACGGCAGGCGATTCGTCGGGCGAAACGTTCGTCCGGTCGGCGCGCGACACGCCCACCCGGTCGGTCGTCCGAACCGGTGAGTTCGGCCCGGAGAGCCTCGATCCGGCCGAGGACATGGTCTCGCTCGCGCCGACGTCGGCGATGGAACAGGCCTACCTCGGCGAGGGGCTGCCGTACCGACGGAACAAGCTCTCGTCGGAGACACTCCAACGGCGGCTCACGTACGAGGAACCGACCGACGACGACATCACGGTGACCATCGTCTGCAACGACGAGCGGATGGCCGACGAGACGGCCGTCGAGGACTACTACGGCGTTCACGACCTGGTCGAGTACGACGTCGAGGTCGCCCACGACCTCACCCACGCGGAACTCACAGAAGTTCTCCGGACCGACGTCGACCTCCTGCACTACGTCGGTCACGTCGACGACCGCGGGTTCACCTGCGCGGACGAACCCCTGGACGCCCGGAACCTCGACGAGGTCGGCGTGGACGCGTTCCTGTTGAACGCGTGCAACTCCTACGACCAGGGGCAGGCGCTGCTCGCGGCCGGGGCGACGGCCGGCGTCACCTCGCTGGCCGAGGTGGGCAACCGGCTGGCGACCAGCCTGGGTCGGACGATGGCCCGGGCGCTGAACGCCGGGTTCACGCTCCGCTCGGCGTTCGCGCTGGCCGGTCTCGACACGCCCGCGAACAACTACGTCGTCCTCGGCGACGGCGGCCGGCAGTTGGTGCAGTGTCAGTCTGGTGAGCCGATATTGGTCGACATTATAGACGCTGACCGCGACGCCGGGACGGTGACCGTCGACCTGTGTACGTTCCCGGCCAGCAGTGACAAGCAAGGAACCTTCTGCTCACCTTCGCTCACGGATCACGCCGACGAATACCTCACGTTTGGACATCTGGACAGCTTCACGGTGACGACTGACGAGTTCGTCGACTACCTGTCCACGCAGCCGTTCCCGGTCACAGCGAACGGACGGCTCCACTGGAGCAACGAACTGGACCGCAAGAAACTCACCACCGTGCTTGACGAAATCGCGGATCTACGGGCCGTAGGTCGTACTAGCCGCCGAGTCACGGACTTCTTTCGTCCCTTGCGCCGCGAGGACTAGGCCGGCGTAGAGCAGGCCGGCCACGTTCGCGGTCAGTTCTTCGGTTCCCGTGACGGCGCGGTCGGCGGTCGTCAGGAACTCGCGGTACGCTTCAGGCGTCGCACTGGTAGTCGCTGTCATGGCTCGTCCAAAGAACGTGTCCGCATGGTAATATATTTTTCTTAAGTATATAAATATATAGAAAATAGGGGGTTCGGTTCGAATTACCCGAAACGTAGCCCAAGGAGACCCGCATCCCACCTAGTGGCTACTCCACTGGAGCAACGAACTGGACCGCGAGAAACTCAGCGCGGTGCTTGACGAGGTCGCCGATCTACGGGCCGGAGGTCGTACTGGCCGCCGAGTCACGGACTTCTTTCGCCCCCTGCGCGGCGAGGACTAGGCCGGTGTAGAGCAGGCCGGCCACGTTCGCGGTCAGTTCTTCGGTTCCCGTGACGGCGCGGTCGGCGGTCGCCAGGAACTCGCGGTACGTTTCGGGGGATGCATCGGGGGTTGCTGTCATGATCCGTCCGGAGAACGTGTCCGTATGGTAATGTATTTTTCTTAATCTAATAAATATATAGAAAATAGTGAACTCGGGTCGAATCGCCGCGAACGCTTGCCTGGTAGGCCCGGTGGCTTGCGAACCGGAGGTCGTACTGGCCGTCGAGCCCACGTGTTCGACGTGGGGCCTCGCCTGTGGTCGGGTCGTCACGAGGGGATTCGTGGTGGCCGCCATGACCCGAAACAGCCGAACCGGCCGGGGAACGAACTGCTGGCGGTACGCCGGGGAAGCAATCGTCTCCGTCCTGATGGTCCACGAGGGCGTCGAGACCGGCCAGGAGGGGGTCGAGATCAACGGCGGCGAGTGGGAGTTCACCGCGACCCTGGACGCCTCCGAGCGCGAGCGCGAGATGCTCTCGGCCGGCGGCAAACTCGCCTGGACGAAACAGCAGGCCGAAGGCGGCAGCGGCGTGGCTCCCGCGGACGACTGACCACCTCCCGATCCGTTTTTCGCAGGCCGGGTCGTCGAGCACCTCCTCCGTCCTGCCGGGAGTCTGGTCGGCCGTTTTACATTATATATTAACCCGACGATTAATGAAAATAGGGCTGTTCTGTACCGTGCGGTTGGTACGACATGGCTTCCAACCCGGAAACCCGCGAGGCCGACGGTGCCGCGGCGGGCAGCGACCCGCCGAGCCGTCGGACCGAGCAGACCAGGCGCACAGTGCTGAAGTCGATGGGTGCGGCGACGGGCGGCCTGGCGGCCCTGGGCGCGACCGCGACGCCGGTCGCCGCGG
>CAYTAG010000237.1:0-5114 GCA_964435625.1 uncultured Halobacteriales archaeon
CCAAGCAATTCCGGAGTTGAACCGATACCGATGAATCGATATTTCCGGCCCCAGGCCACGAGCGAGCGCGAGGACCGATGACCGGCACGTTCAGCGAGGCGGAACGGCGAGAGATCGCCGGCCGGGCACGGACGCTTCACGAGCGGCTGTCGGGCCCCCCGAACGAGGTCGGTCCGGACCCGCCGTTCGACCCGGAGGAACTGTTCGCCGAGTGGCGGGACCTGTTCCCCGACGAGTCGGCGTTCGCGGACCGGCTCGAACGCGGAGGGCTGTCGAAATCGGCGATCCGCGAGCAGATGGCCGCGACGCGGTGGCCGGCCGACCGACAGCTACCGGACTGGATCGACGAACTCGAGAGGTTGGTCCGCCACGTCGAGACGACGGCCCCCCGCGAGCGAGTCGTTACGGTCGGTGAGCGGGAGGACGGGAAGATAGGGCTCCCCGAGGACACCCCGTTCGCCGAACTCGTTGCGAGGGTCGTCGAGTACGCGGTCGTACGACTGCCCGAGAACGTCCCGTTCGACGTGATCGAGTCGATGGCCCGGTGGATCGGATCCCGAATCGAGCGGTGCTGGACGCGTGCGCTGTACGTCGAGTTCAAGACGTTCGTTTCCCACCACGATCCGGAGCTGGCACGCGCGGATCCCGGGGAGTTCGAGGATCCGCCGACGGAGCTGTACGAGGCGTTCGTCGACGCCATGGTCGACGGCGGGTTCCGGGATCTGCACGTCGAATATCCCGTGCTCGCGAGACGACTCGTCCGGTTGCTGGATCAGTGGATCGAAGCCGTTACGGAACTGTACGAGCGGATCGAGACGGATCGTGACGCGCTCGCCGACAGGTTCGACGTCGACGGTCGGGTGACGGACGTCGAACCCCTGGCCGACGACGTCCACGCGGAGGGTCGGGCTCCCGCTCGGGTCCGTTTCGAATCGGGATCGGTCGTTTACAAACCCCGACCCGTCGACGCGGGCGTCGTGCTGTACGAAATCTTCGAGCGCCTCGACGACCACCTCCCGTTGGCGCCGATGCCGACGCCGGAATACTTGCCCCGCCCCGAATACGGCTGGATGGAGGAGATCGAATACCGGGATCCAGACGACGAAGCCGCCGTCGAACGCTACTACGAGCGTGCCGGGACGTTGCTCTGTACGGCGTACGCACTCAACCTGAGCGACTGTCAATTCGAGAACATTATCGTTTCCGGCGAGTTCCCGATGGTCCTCGACGCGGAAACCATATTACATCCGTTCGTGCGCGCGTCGGCGACTACGCATCCGACCGGGGTAGCGAAGTCCCGCAACGATTCCGTGTTGCTCACCTCCATGCTTCCGTGGACGGCGACCGATCCGAACAGGTCGATGGGCGACGACGAATCGGCACCGACCGCCGGGTTCGGGAACGTGAGCGGCGAGATCGAGCTTTCCGATCGGTCCCATCCGAGCGTCGAGGGAGCCAACACCGACGTCATGGCGGTCGAAAGACGATCACCGACGATCGACCGCACGTCGAACGTTCCGACCGTCGACGGGGAGGACCACCTGCCGGGCGACCACGTGGAGGCGATCGTCCGCGGTTTCGAGCGGACCTACGAGACGCTCGAAGCGCTTCAGGAAGACGGACGATTCCTGTCGGACGTCCTCGACCGTGACCTGGTCGACGGTATCGAACACCGACTCGTGTACCGGGGGACCCGGCAATACGGGTCCGTGCTCCGCTCGGCGACTGCCCGGAAGCCGCTCCGGGACGGGGCGAGATCGACCATCGAGTTCGAGGATCTCGCGGTCCCCTTTTTCGATGGACGTGTCGAGTCGGACCGGTACTGGCCGCTGTACGCCGCCGAGCGCCGGAGTCTGCGACGGGGTGACGTCCCCAGGTTTACCGCCGACCCGACCGGGACCGGGATCGACGACGACGGAACGGCAGTTGGGCGTACCCTCGACGCCTCCGGATACGAGCGGTGCCGACGGCGCCTGGAGTCGATGGACGCGACGGATCGTCGGCGCCAGGTGTGGTTGATCCGCGGGTGCCTCCAGCAGGCCGAGTACGCGAGTCCGAACGCGGATCCGGTCGATCTCACTGACGGGAAACTGACCGACCGGGCAGTCGAACTGGGTGACGCCGTCGTCGATGCGGCACTGGAGACGGATGCAGGACGGCGGTGGGTCTCGTTCGATAGGGCGGGGTATCCGTCGTCGCTCGCCGTCCTTCCGACCGACGTCGCACTGTACAACGGGCGTAGCGGGATCGGACTCGCGTTCGCGGGGTTGTACGAAGCGACCGGCCGGGATCGGTTCAGGAAGCACGCCACCGACGTCCTCGACGCAATCGTGGACGAAGTCGGTCGACGGTCCTCCCCGCTGATGCTCGGTGGCACTGCGGGACTGGGCTCGGTGGTCTACGCCCTCTCGGTCGCCGACGAACTCCTCGACGTCCGGTCGTATCGTCGAACGGCCGAAGAGGTTGCGAAATCGGTCACCGAGGAGTACCTCGCAAACGACGACGTGTTCGACGTCATGGCCGGCAGTGCTGGTACGCTCCTCGCGCTGCTGGCGTACTACGACCGCAACGGCGGATCGGAGGTCCTGGATCGGGCGACCGCCTGCGGCGAACGGTTGCTCGACGCCCGCGTGACGGTAGACGGGTACCGGGTCTGGCAGACGATCCACGACGATCCGGGGATCGGGTTCGCCCACGGGTCGAGCGGGATCGCGTACGCGCTCGCCCGCCTCGCCGCAGTGAGCGACGACGACCGATACGAGATGGCCGCCCGGGAGGCCCTCGCTTACGAATCGAGCCTGTACGATGCCGGACGGAGAAACTGGGTCAACCCGGGCAGGGACGGCTCGACCGTCGACCGCTGGTGTTACGGCCGGTCCGGCATCGCACTCGCCAGGCTCGGAATCGGAACGCACCTGGGTGACGAGGCGCTGCTCGCGGAGGAAGTTTCGATCCTCTCGAAGACGGCTGCCGACGGACTCGACCCGCTGGACACGCTGTGCTGTGGAAACCTCGGACGCGCCGTGGCGATGCTCGAAGCCGCCCGGCGGACGGACGCCGCCCACGACGATGCCAGGGAGTACGCAGCCCGATGTCTCGCCCGGAAGGAACGGGACGGATCGCTGTCGCTTCCCGGTCACTCCGAGCTGGTAACGAACCCGACGTTTTTCAACGGCGCAGCGGGCGCTGCATACGCCCTGCTACGGCTCCGTAACCCCGATTCCCTCCCGTGCGTGTTACTGCTCGAGTGACCGTCCGCTCCGGCACGGGCCCGGGACGCGTGAGACTCCAACCTCTTGAGATATATACATTAAACTGATAGACAAAAAATTTATATGACGAGTGTACGCAGCATTTTTCGCATGTCGGTTGCACTCGATACGACTTCGACCGAATCGGAGAAGGAAGAATTCGACGCTGACTTCGACCTCGAAGGGCCGGAAGACCTGACCGACGAACCTGCGGGGAGTTGCCCCGCCAATCCCACGACGACGGACTGTACGCACTGGGACACGTACGGCTGCTGGTAACGCCCTCCAGTCTACAGGAGGATTTTATTTGACCAGGAAGGTATCCCCGATAGAGGAACGTGACTCCCCCGTTCCCACACCCTCGATGCCCACGAGGTATTTCGCGTCCCGGCCGGACGTTCGCGGTCGGTGACCGTCGAGTTCCGGCACCTGCATCTCGCCGAAGGTATCCGACTCCGTTCGGTCCGCTCGCTCGTGGCCGGCGGTTCGCCGGCCCGGCGGTGGAAGCCTCCGTCGCCGCCGACCGCGGCCCACGGATTCCCCCGCTTGACGGCGAGTAAGCCCGGATTTTCCTGTCACCGTTACATCTTCTTTACTCGATTTTGAATTAATGTGACAACTTTTAAGTGATCCTTCTCGGTAGGACACAGTGAGTCTCGCACGGAGACCGGTAACCCATGAAAGAGCGTCCGACCGACTCCGACGTTTCGCGGCGTAACGTGCTCCGAACGACCGGGGCCGTCAGTCTGGCTACGTCCGCCGGGCTGGCTGGCTGCCTCGGCGGCGACGACGGCGGCGACAGCGCGGATTCCATCGAGGTCACCGGCGTCTGGTCCGGTGGCGAACAGGAGGACTTCCAGGCCGTCATCGACCACGTCGAGGAGCAGACCGACCTCACCGTCGACTACCGCGCCCAGAACACCGACTCGCTTTTGAGCGGGTCGCTGATGGACTACGAATCCGGGACCGCCCCGGCGGACATCGTCGTGATGCCGTCGCCGGCCCGCATCCTCTCGGACGCCGAATCGGGTCACCTGGAACCCGTCGGCGACACCTGGAACGCGGACAACTTCGCCGTCCAGCCGGACCGCGTGTCCACGGGCGGGGACACCTACGCGGCCCCGTTCAAGATGGACCTCAAGCCCGGGTTCTGGTACCGCAAGTCCTTCTTCGACGAGCACGGCCTCTCGGAGCCGGGTAGCTGGGACGAGTTCCAGAGCCTGCTGGAGGAGATCGCCGGCATCGACGGCGTCGACGCACCCATCGCGTCGGGCAACGGCGACGGCTGGCCGCTGAGCGACATCACGGAGGGGTTCATCATGCGGCAAGACAACGGTGCCCAGCTCCAGCAGGACCTGATCTCCGGCGACGCCGACTTCACCGGCGACCGGGTGCGCACGGCCTTCGAGGAGATCCAGAGCCTCCACCAGGAGGGGTACTTCAGCCAGACGCGGCCGTTCGGCGTGCAGTACGAGTACTTCTGGGAGAACAGCCTGCCGCTTTACTTCATGGGCTCGTTCACCCCCGCCCAGGACGCGGTCCAGGACCCCTCTGACCTGGGCGTCTTCCGCCTGCCGGGCACCAGCGGGATCACCTCCAGCGTGAACTGGTTCACCGTTCCCGCGTACACCGAGAAGACCGACGCCGCGAAGCAAGCGCTGGAACACTTCGTCTCGGCGGAGGGCCAGCAGGTCTGGGCCGAGCGCGGCGGGTTCATCGCCTCGAACACGGAGGTCTCCGACGACGCCTACGACATCGAGGTCATGGCCAACCTCCCCGACCTGGCCGCCGAGGTGACCGTCGTGCCCGACCTCGACGACGCGCTGGGCAACCCCTTCCAGCAGGAGTTCTGGTCGCAGCTCA
>CAYTAG010000238.1:0-5086 GCA_964435625.1 uncultured Halobacteriales archaeon
GGCGCCCACGGCGAGGGCCTTCCACTCGTAGGGGGTCCCGGAGGGGTCGGTCTCGAACAGGCGGGCCTGGCCGTCCTCGACGCCGCCGACGATCAGCGCGACGCCGAACGGCCGGGCGCCGCCGACCTGGGTGTACTGCTGGATGTGGTCGGTGACCTCCTTGGTCAGCGTCTCGATGCCGATGGGTTCGTCGTACCGCAGGCGGTTGACCTGCGACTGCCGCCGCGCGAAGTCGATCAACTGGCGGGCGTCGGCCACGTGGCCCGCCGAGGCGATGCCGACGTGGTCGTCTGCCTTGTGCAACTTCTCGACGCTTTCGCCTTCCAGGAGCGGCGAACGGATGCGTTTGTCCACCGCCAGGACGACGCCCTCTTCCGTTCGGACGCCGATGCTCGCGGTGCCGCGCTTGACGGCTTCGCGGGCGTACTCGACCTGGTAGAGGCGACCGTCCGGCGAGAAGATCGTGATCCCGCGGTCGTAGGCCTGCTGTTGGGCTTGTCCCTGCATAGTATCACTCGAGGTCGAGATGCGTCGCGCCCACGAACCGTCCGTCGAGGTGCACGTCGGTCCGGTCGCCCCGGACGACGGCGTCCCGTTCGGCGCCGCGGTACGCGACTGTTCTCTCGTCCCGTGGTTCCCGTCCGCGTCCTAAATACTTTTCTTCACAGCCACGGACCGTCCCGCTGACGCCCCGGACCCGGACGCCGACCGGGTCGCCGTCGATCTCGTCCAGGCAGGCCAGCGCCGCCCGCGCCCGCTCGACCTGCCCCCGGCGGGTTCGCACCACCGCTTCCCCCTCCCCGCGTTCGAACTCGAATCCGAGCACCTGCAGGTCCGCCTCCGCGCTGCCGACGTCGCCCAGCAGGTTCTGGGCCGCGTACCAGAGGTGTCGCTGGAACGCCCGCCGCGAGAGGTCGGCGTCCGGCCACGTCTCGATGCCCACCCCGAGGTAGCGCCACCGCGGCCGGAGGTGCTTCGGGAGCGCCGGCATCAGGCACCGCCTCCGGCCGTCGGCTCGTCCGGGCCACGCCCGGCCGCGACGCGCTCGCCCACCAGCACGCCCACCTGCTTGTGGACGGGGGCGACGGCCGTCAGCGCGAACCCGGCGTCGGTGAAGGCGTCCGCCAGCACCCCCACGGTCGCCGGGTCGTCCACCGACGGATCGTAGAACGGTTCGCTCGGGTCGGCCTCCCCGAACAGCATCACGTCGCCCAGGACCACCGCGCGCGCGTCCAGGCCCGCGAGGACCTGGAGGGTCTCGCGCTTTTCGTCGTCGCTCAGGTGGTGCATGGCGAAGTTCGAGACCACGAGGTCGACCGGGCCGTCGTAATTGGGCTCCCGGAAGCGTCCTTCGGCGAATTCGACGGATTCGATCCCTCGCTCGGCGGCCTTCTCGCGGGCGCGTTCGAGCATCCCCTCGCTGACGTCGCGGCCGACGACGCGGCCGGGCTCGGGGTCCCCTTCCGCGAGCGCGAGCGCCACCGCGCCCGTGCCGGCGCCGAGATCCAGCACGGCGTCGCCCTCGTCGAGTCGCGCGCGGACGTGGTCGAGCACGAGCGACAGGCAGTCCTCGTACTCCGGCGGGTGGTCGCCGTCGTACTCGTCGGCCTTCTCGTCGAAGCGGGCGCCGTGGTCCTCCGGGGTCCTGGTCACGTCCCCCGGTTGGACCGCCGCCGTCAAGAACCGTCCGCTCCCGGCCGGACGGCCACGGGCTTCCTTCACTCCTCGACGTCGGCGTACGTCCGGACCAGGCCACACTCCGGGCAAACGACCGTCCGGAGGTCGTGGCGTTCGTTGACGCCGAGCGTTCCCAGCAGGCCGTCCTTCGACTCCTCGGAGACGAGCTGGAGCCGGTGGCCGCCGGTCGTCTGCACGGTCGCCTCCTCCATCGTCACGCCGCAGTCGGGGCAGCGTCGCTGCGTCGTCATGTGAGCGACTCCGGGCGGGGCGGGCATGAAGACTGTGGACGCCGACCGTTCCGGTCAGTCCCCGGGATCGCGCCGGCCACGCCACACGCCCGGCTCGACGAACGCGTCGGAGAGCCGTTCGCGGTTCCGTTCTGCGAGCCGTCCCCACTCCGCGAGCCCCTCCCGGACCTGCTCGCGGTCGAACCCGACGGCCTCGCCGACCGCGAGCAGTTCCCGCGGCGCGCGCAACTGGAGGTGCGAGGTGGCGTCCGCGCTGACCACGTAGGGCGTCCCGTACTGCTCCAGCAGCGTCCCCAGGCGTTCGAGGTCCGAAATCGCGCGCACCCGGGGGCCGCCGTCGGCCCGGAGGACGCGCCCGAGGTTCACCTCGACCCGGACGCCGTGGTCGGCGGCCGCGCGGGCCATCACGTGGTCGAACTCGCCGTCGCCGGAGAGCGGGTGCGCGAGCACGTCGACGCGGTCCTGCTCGACGGCGAAGCGGTTGAGGGCGGTCGTGCCGCCGTGCAGCGCGAGCACGACGTGGTCCTCGCGGTAGTTGCCGAGGTAGCCGCTGGCCCCCTCGGGGTCGTCCGCACGGACCTCGATGCCGGCGACGACGTCGACGCCGTGGGCCTCGCGGAGAACCTCGGGGTCGAACTCGGCCCGGGCGTCGCCGTGATTGCGGACGACGATCCCCTCGAAGCCGTAGTCGGCGGCCGTCAGCGCCAGCCGCGAAACCGTGCTGTCGCCGTCGGGCGCGGCGTGGACCGCCTCGTACATGCGGCGGCGTTGGGCGCCGGCCCCCAAACCGCTAACGGTCGGCCGAACTCGCGTCGACGAGGTCGCCGTAGTCCTGGATCGTCATCAGGTCGAACCCCAGAAGCGTCCACGCGAGGCCGAAGGGGACCCCGACGACGAGCGCCGAGAGGACGGTGCTCTCGGTACCGGCGGCGTCCAGTGCGACGGTACCGAGGAACGTCGTGGGCAGCGCAGCCGCCAGCAGTACCCCGCCGGCGCGGGCGTGCAGGAGGACGTCGGCCCTCGCGGTCGCCACCCCGAACCCGACGGCGCCGACGACCAGCAGGGCCGCGGCGACCTGGGCGAGCGGGGCCTCGAACGGGACGGCGAGCGACGTCGCCGAGAGGAGGCCCTCGGCGATCGTCAACACCAGCCCGACGGCGAGGACCGCAGCCGCCCCCGTCTCGGCTACCCCGAGCGCCTCTCGCTGGGCGACGTACAGGCCGACGACGCCCGCCAGGAAGAAGACGAACGTCACCAGCACGGCCCGGGTCGCTACGCCCGTCAGGACGGACGAGGACCCGCCGGTTAGCAGGCTACTCAACACCATCAGCAGCATCGGGAACAGGACGCCGCCGATCAGACAGACGAACCCCAGCGAACTCGGTAGTCTTCGACCCATTGCGAAAGGGTAGGAGATATTGAATTAAATAGTTAACGGAAGAAATAATCTAGAAGCACCACGGGATCCACCAGGCGCACTCGGCGCCGATGCCGTTCGGCGGTCCTACGTTCGTGAAGGCCGTTTCGAGGGCGGATTCGGCGCCGGGGCTGGCCGCCGCGGGCGTGGCGACCATCGTCAGCGCCACGAGCAGCGCGAGCGTCGCGAGAACGTGCGTCGAACTGACTGGCTTTTTCATGCTACACGGAAAGGTAGGACGGTTGCAATAAAGTAAGTTTTGGGCAACTGGTTAGTATTAGTGACGTATGAAATGAATGAAACACGCCCCGGTGATAGCTTTCGCGCGGACGGCCCGACGGCACCGGGACTCGTCTCGACGACGGAACGTGTGCCCGGCCGGCCGGGCACTCACTCCGGCAGCGCCTCGCGGGCGTTCTCGACGGCCGCCTCCTTGTTCGCGGGGTAGGCCTCGACCTTCGCGCGGAAGTTGATGCCCTCGCCCTGCCTGACCTCGCCGCTGTAGGCCGCCTGCTTGTCGAACCGCAGGAACAGCGAACAGTTCTCGTCGACCCGCTGGTCGAGTTCCTCGCGGATCTGCCGGCGGCTGTCGTCGTTCAGTTCCGCGAACCGGTCGAGGACGTACCGGACGTCGTCGGCGTTGTCGACCCGCGACGAGAGGACGAGGATGCGGTCGCCGTGGTGACCCTCGGACTCGGCGCGCTCGACGGGGTAGTCCTCCGGTAGGAACGTCCGCAGGGCGCGCTCTACGCGCTCGTCGTCCTCCGTGGCGTAGCAGAACGCCCGCAGGTCGACGTAGTGGAAGGGAACGGCGCCCATCGCCGGGGTTTCACTCCTCGTCGCCGTCGACGGCTTCGAGCTGTTCCTCGGGCACGCCGGTTTCCTGGCCGTCCTCGAAGCTGACCGTGTAGGTGGCGTCGCCGAACATCGTCTCCATTACCTGCGTGACGGTGCCCTCCTCGTCGTCGAACTCGCTGTGTTTGTCGTGCAGTACGACCGCGTCGTCTTCCTCGAAGCTCATGTGCCCGAGTAGCCCGCCTCCGCTAAAAAGGCGACCGGTTCGGCCGTGCCGCCGGGGCGGTCGCGAGCCGCGGAACCGCTCGCACCGGCCGGTAAGCACGCCCTACCCACTCCGAAGAATTATCCCGGTGACGCGCCTACGGGAGTGCATGACTAGCGTCGCGACGGATCGAACGCACGGGCCACCCCCGGGCGAACCATGACGACGGTCGACGAACTGTCCTACCGCGCCGAGGAGGCCCGGCGCGAGTCCGAGCGGGTCTACCACGACATGCTTGACCGCCACGGCGAGGTCATGGAACCCGAACTCGTCCGCCGGGTGTCCCGGCCGCACTTCAGGCGGGCGGTCGACCGCGGCAGCGACTCCGGTACCCCCTACGGCGTCCACAACCTCGTCTACCGGGCCTCGGGCGAACTGCTGTTGGTCAGACACGACCCGGTGGACATGTGGGTGTTGCCCGGCGGCGAGGTCGGCCCCGAGGAGTCGTTCCGCGAGGCGGCGGCCCGCGAACTCCGGGAGGAGGCCGGCGTCGACGTCGAGTACGACGGCCTGGCGATGCTGATGGACGTGACCATCCGCTGTGAGGACTACGAGACCCACGGGTACGTTCCGGTGTACGCCGCGGCGGCCCGTACCTTCGAGCCGGAGGTGTCCGACCCCGACGGCGAGATCACCGACGCGCGGTGGTTCGACGAGTTGCCCGAGGACACCCGCGACCGC
>CAYTAG010000239.1:0-5050 GCA_964435625.1 uncultured Halobacteriales archaeon
ACCCGGAACACGCGGTGTTCTACATCCCGGCGGTGAACTCGTGGATGCGGGAGTATCAGAAACGGTACTTCGCGGAACTCAAAGGCTGGGTCCGTGAGGCAATCGGCGGCGCCCGTCCGAGCGGGGGCAAGTGTCCCGGTGAGTTCGACAACCCCCACGTGGCTGTGCTGACCCGTACGGGGTCCGCCGTCCCCGAGGGTCAACACTTGCCGCCGGTTGACCATACCGAGGAGATAAACGACGCCTGGGAACCCGTTTACCATACTCTGCGGAACACGCTCCGCTCCCTCGGCTTCGATAGCGACGAGTGGGATTACTACCGGAAGGAGGAGCCGCACAAGTCCGAACGCGGCGGCGGCGTGAACCGGTGCTACACTCACGAGCATACCATCGTCATCGTCGACGGCGAAGTGACCGCCGAGGACTTCCGCCCGGTGCTGCAGAAACACGTCGAAGCGTGCAACGTGGCCGGGCCCGACGCACACACGGTCGACGACGCCGTGGAAGTCCTGCCGGCCGGGCAGGTTGAGGACGTCGCGGCCTACGTGGCGAGTTATACGGGCATCCAGCCGACGGACCTCCTGGAGCGGTCAACGGAGTACGTCGCCTGGGCGGCGACGCAGTGGGCCGCCAACCGGAAGCGGCGGACGCGCTCGAACGCGGCCGGTTGGGCCGCGACCGCCGACGCCTGCAAACAGCGGTACGAATCCGACGTGGCCGACCAGGACGTGAACCACGGCGAGGAGATCGCGCCGTCGACCCGGCGCGGCGTCGACTTCGAGTGTGCCGAGTGCGGCTCGCCGTGGGGCATCGACCAGGACCACGACACCCTGAGCGCGGCACGGCTGGCTGACGACGGCGGTGCGACCGCGGTCGCGGACGGCGGTATCGAAGTCCCCGACCGCGAAGAGGAGTTACGCGAGCGATGGCCATCTGCGACTTCGGCGGCTTCGGTTGGGATGAGGCCAACCGACCGGGAGAAGTTCGACAAGATAGAGGCGTACCTCGAACGGCATCCGAAGGCATCCATCCCGGAGGTCCTCGGCGCGTGCTCGCTACCTCCTTCGGACGACGATCTCGTTCGGCAGGCGATGGCTGGCGTCGATCCTGGGGAGGTAGTCGGTGTCGACCGGCCGCCAGACTGGCGGCTCGACGCGGCGCTCGTCGACGACGAGGAGTACCCGGCAGCATCGGGTGGCGGCGTCGACATGGCCGAGGTCGTGATGCCCGTCGAGCGGCTGCTCCGGGAGACGCGGCTGCAGTACGTGGGCGAGGTGCAGTCACCTACGATATTGGTCCATGGTGTCGACGGCGATGCCGATTGCTTCGCGTCGCACAACGCTCGCTTACAGGCCGGGAAACTCGTCAATTTGGGGCTGACTGAGCCTTGGGCTGCTGAGTTGCATCTAGAGTTCCAGCGACGGCACCCCGACCACGAGCTCGCCGAGTGCTTTGTGGAGCCGGAAGCGAATCCTCCTGGGAGATTTCGTTGATGAATTCTCGACACAGGAATACGGATATATTGCTGGGTTTGGCGTCGAATTACCGCATGTCAGTTGGAGAACGATATTCTGTCGGGTTAGAATTTCTTTTTGATAAGTAACCAAGAGACCACATTGCATTTAGACAATCTCGAATCGTCCTTTCAGACACATCACCAATTTGTATTTCGTCCTTTACATCTTGCGGCGTGAATCCAGGTATTCCATGTCTATTCGTGTATTCTCCATCTTCCGCTTTGTCTCGTATTTCTAACGCAACTGACCAAATTCTGTCTCGCTTCGTTATTGGCATATTTGTGCCGATGGTGACGTTATGCCTCGTGCTGGCATATATCTGCCGGTGCTACGGCGCCGTTGTGCACGTCTCGAGTCACGGTCAAACCGTCGTTTTTTTTCGGGTTTTACTTTCACCGAGCATCAGAACCCGTTTAATTGAGTTCTAGTCCCATATCTAGATTGAGCCATGTCTGCAGATGGCGAAGTCGACTTCGACTCCCTTCCGGAGTCGGAGGTCGACCACGACGGTAGCGATTCCAACCAGTTCATCAACCTCGAACCGGGCGATAGCTTGGTCGGGGAGCTCGCCTACCAGGAGTTCGACGTGGGCGGGAACGACTCGACCATCCTGTGCATCCGCACGGGACCGGGCGAGTACTGCAAGTACTGGAGCAACGGCCAGGTGAACTCCGTGCTCGGTGCCGAAGGGGTCTCCCTCGGTGATACGGTCGGCATCCGCAAGACCGAGGAAACCGACTCCTTCGAGAACGACGACGGCGAGGAAATCGAGTACCACCTGATGGACGTCCGGGTCGCCCCGGCGGAGGTCGACGACGAATGAGCCATCGCCGCTCGTCGATGTCCGACTACGCGGAACTGCGGACGCTTCCCGCGATTCTCGGCATCTTCTTCTCGGTGGCGAGTCTCTACCAGTTCGGCGGGATCTCGACCGTCGAACTCACCTGGATCGGCTACACCCTGACCGCCGAACACGCCACCATCGTCTCGCTGGTCGTGCTGGTGATCGCGTTCGCCAGCTCGGAAACGCGCCAGTACGAGAATTACAGCGACGAAGAGAAACTGCTGATCGTCGCCGGTCCCGTGCTGATCCTCGCGTATCAGTACGTCGACCTCGTGAACAACACGATCACGAACAACGACCCGTTCGCCAGTGCGGTCGCCTGGACGATCACGATGGTCGCCTGGGGGGTCGCCGTGCGATGAGTCGACTGCGACCGCCCCGGCTCCGGTCGGTGCTGGTGGTCGCCGTGGCGCTTCTCGTCGTGTCGTCGGTCGGGGTCGGTCCCGCTATCTCCCCTATGGAGCCGGTCGCGGCCGCCGACGGAGACGATAGCCCGTGCGACGGTATCACGGTGACTGTCTTCACGTCGGGCATCGGCTGCGTGACGCTGTACGACGCCAGCGAGCACGACTACACGGACCACCTGGGAGCCTACAGCCACGGGAGTACCGTCATCGCCGGAAACAAGGAGTACTTCACGATCTACCGGAACTACCAGAAGGACAGCGAGGCGGCCGCCTGGATGGACGCCGAGGTCGCGGTCGCGGAAGCCTACAAGAACGGCTCGTCAGAATCGGAGGCCAACGAGGCCGCGAAGCGGGACGTCGAGGACTACTACTCCGTCCACCTGGCAAACCTCGAAGAGCGGTGGGCCACCACCGTTTCGGCGTTCCTCAACTTGGAGGGACAAAACTCGACATTCGACGGTAATCTGTTCGTTCCCTTCGACTCCACGCGATTCAAGGATGCGAATCAGGACACCTGGCAAAACCACTCTCACGAGATTACGGACAAGTCGCTTGAGTCGGGTACGACGAACCTGACGCTTGCAAACGGGACGACGATGGAGGCGAAGACCCTGGAAGTGGACGTTGAAGTCCACTACTATGACATTGAAGGCTACACGGGAGACGTGACCGTGAACCACTCCGTGAGCCTGGACCCGACGAAAGGCATCGTCACCACGAGCAAACAGGTGAACGTCGGGGGGAAACTGTGGGACACGGAGTGGACCATCGAGAACTGGAACATCAAACCGCCTGACGCAACCGACCCAACCCGGATCTATCTGGACCTTGGGGAGTGGTCGGACCGCTGGAACGGAACGGTCAACACGAGCGACGGCGTGAAGGCCGGAGTCAACGATTTCGTTACGGCCACCTACGCCGACTACGGTTCCGGGGAGTTGAACGCCACCGACATCCTTTCGCGGCTCACGCTGGCCCAGGAGTATCGCCTGGAGGCCGGCAACGAGTCGGCCGCCGGCAACGAGACGTTTAACTCGGTACTCGCCTCGCTCCGGGTGCAAGGGTTCGAGACGGCCCCGCTCAACGAGACGGGGAGCTTCAACGTCACGTATCGCACCAACGCCTCCGACCCGGCCACCGAACGCACCGAAACCGGGTTCCTGTTCGCGCGTACCGCGCCGAACGGGACGCTCGAAGCCGGCGCGACCTACCACGTCTCGGACGATCTCGGGTCGGCCGTGTTCGTCACAGAAACCGGCGAGACGCGGGTGCCGGAGGGGGACCTGACGATCAACAGCATCAAAGACCGCGACGGCACCGAGTTAACGAACGTCTCGACGACCTCGGTGAACTACGAGGTGGCGAACACCTCGGAGTATCGCCAGACCCTCGAAGAAATCGGGGAAACCCTGGAGGAAATCGAGGACACCCAAACCGGCAGCGGGTCCCCCGACGGGGACGCACCGGGGTCGGGGTCGCTCATGGTCGGCCTGGTGGTGCTCGCGGCGGTGGCCCTGCTCGTGGGCCGTGGGGGTGGTCGGTAGTGCGGGGCCTCCTGCTGGTCGTCGCGCTGGCCGTGCTGGAGTTCCTCGGCGTCCCCATCCTCTCGACGGTCGGCGGGGCGCTGTGGGACCTGCTGCTGGCCGGCCTGGAGTGGTTCGCCGGCCTGGTCGCGGACAAACTCAACCCGCTTTGACGGATAGGGCCGGTTCCCCTCTTCCGTCCACTCACGGACCGATCTCGGTGGCCGAGTAACAGTTACGACTCGGTGAGGTTCGACTCCTCGACGGTCCATATGGAACGTTCAACCGTTCCGAGACTGCTGCTATGGAGTACCGTGCTGTTCGCCTTCGTCGCGGGCGCCGTGTCCGGGGTCGGCGTGGCCGACGGAGCCACGGCTTCCCCCACACCCGATGGGGCGAACACGACCTACGTCGGTGAGGTTGATCCGGCGTTACGGATCGTCGACTATGAGGTGAACGGTGGCGAGCTCGTCATCGAGTTCGAGGCCGACGTCCCGAAGACGGTCACGATCACTGAGCCGACCGATTCATCCGGTGCGGCGACATTCAAGGTGAAGCAGGTGGAGATTCCCTCCGGTCTATCGACGGTCACCTTTCCCGCCACCGAGGCGATGATCACGACGCCGACAAGTATTGATCAAGGTACCGGCGTCATCATCGACGAGAGCGGGCCGCTGATCGGCGGCCCGTGGTCGGCGCGGGATGTCCAACTCGCCGCAGCCACGGCGGCCGGTACGGTCGGGCTGATCGGCGTCGTGA
>CAYTAG010000240.1:0-5030 GCA_964435625.1 uncultured Halobacteriales archaeon
CGCGGGGCTGTACGATCAAGTGGAAGCCCGGCAACGAACCCGACTACTGGGACGAGCTGTAGCGTCGGCTGATCGTTCGGGTGAGGTTCTGGTCGGTACCGCCTGAAGTGCTTCTCTCCGTTTTCGTCGCGCAACAGTTTCGACGGCATCAGCCAGAAAGTCGCTACGTGCTCTCCGAATACGGTTTCTTGGACAGTAACGCCCAGAAAGCCCCCGCGCGCTCGACTCCCGGGCCTCGCTGCGCTCCTCACTTCGTTGCGGTGCTTACGTCGGCCGGGTGCGTCGAGCGCGCGGCCCCTTTCAGTCCCGCCCGACAGCTCGCAACCACACACCTCCCCAGCCGATTGCGCTCCTCACTCCGTTGCGGTGCTCATCCCTCGCGCGGTGTCGGCTCGCGGCCTCCCGTTGGTCGGCACGCTCACCAGCGCGCGCCACGCGGCCAAGTTCGGGTCACGGCGCGCGCGAGCAACGCGCGCGAGGGGCGAGTAACGCAGGCGGTTGGGGAGGGTGAGGCTGTCGAGCGTCTGGGTGGAATGAAAGGGGCCGGGCGGTTCCCGCGAGCACCGCGAGCGGGAAGCAGCGAGAGCGTCGCTCTCGCCAAGCCTTCGGGAAGCACGACGACGTAAGCACCGCAATGAACGAGCGAGCGGAGCGAGCGACTGAGGGACGCGCAGCGAGGCCCGGGACCGAAGCCGCCCGGGGGCTTTCGACGTAGTGCCAGACGAGTAGTGACAACTGGATCGACGCCCGATAGCCGACCAATCCGAGCCTGACGCTTAAGACCCGACGACCGCAACGGGGGGACATGACGATGGAACGGGAGGGCTGGGACGCGACGGCGCTGGACGTCCAGCGGCGGCTCCGCGCGTTGCGCGAGCGCGACGCGACGGCGGCGCTCGCCACGGTCGTCGACGTCGAGGGGTCGGCCTTCCGGCGGCCCGGCGCAAAGATGGTGCTGACCCCAGGGGGCGACCAGGTCGGCGCGATCACCGCCGGCTGCCTGGAGGACCCCGTCGCGGAACTGGCGGGGACGGTCTTCGAGGGGAGCGATCCCGTCTCCCGGACCTTCGACCTGATGGACGACGACGAGTGGGGCCTCGGCCTGGGATGCAACGGCGTCATCGACGTGTTCGTCGACCCCGTGGACGCCTCGCTGGACGGCGCGCTCGCCGCGCTGGAGTCGGGCGAGCGTGTCGCGCTGGTCACGGCCATCGAGTCCGACGCGGACGACGTCCCGGTCGGCGCCCGCGCCGTCGTCTCGGCCGACGGCGACCGGACGGACCCACCGGCGCGGGCACCGCTGCCCGACCACCTCTTCGACGAGATTTCCGACCTCGCGGCGTCGTGCGCGCAGTCCGGGAAGACCGCGACCCGGGAACTGGAGATGACCGAGGGGGCAGTCTCGTTGTTCGTCGACGGCCTTGAACCGCCGGCGAGACTCCTCGTCTTCGGCGGCCAGCCCGACACCGCCCCGGTGGCGCGGCTGGCACGCGACGTCGGCTTCGAGGTGACCGTCGCCACCGCCCGCGGCGGCCTCGCGGAGCCGGATCGGTTCCCCGGGGCCGACGAGGTGGTCGCCGTCAACCCGACCGACCTCCCCGATCTCGTCGATGGGCGGACCTACGCGGTCCTGATGAGCCACAACCTGGTGGACGACGAACTGGCCCTGGAGGCGCTTGCGGATACGGAGGTCCCCTACGTCGGCTTGATGGGGCCGCGCAAGCGGTTCGAGGAGATTCGATCCGACCTCGACGCGGACGGCGTCGACCTGCCCGACTCGTTTCTCGACCGCGTGGCGACGCCGGTGGGGCTGGACCTCGGCGGCGGCGCTCCCATGGAAATCGCCCTCTCCATCGTCTCGGAGGTCCTCGCCGTCGAGAACGGCCGGGAGGGCGGCCGACTGCGGGATCAGGAAGGCCCGATCCACGGCGAACGGACGCACGTCACCCGGGATTAGTCACCGTTCGCTTTCACAGCAACGCCCGAACTCCGACGAAAACCGACCGCGACTCAGTTGTTGTAGTACGTCCAGTCGAACACGTCTCCCTTCGAGTTCGTCCGGACGCCGTCGTGGTCGGTGTAGTAGAGGTTGTTGTCGGCGCCGTCCAGATAGGAACTGTAGTACAGCCCGCAAGGGTTGTAGATGCCGTCGTAGTACCCGCGGACGGTGTACCAGTTCGTCCCCGATGGCGTCTCGTCGGGCTGTTGCATGTCGTACAGCGGGTGGCCGTCGTAGTAACACTGCGCGGCGATGAACTGGCAGGGTTCGGCCTCGTCGCCCTGGTCACAGCAACACGAACACCAGCAGTTGCCGTTGAACGCGCCGGCCAGCCCGACGTACGTGTTGACCCAGTCGTATCGGTCGTAACTGTCCATCCACCAGTAGGCCCCGGTGACCCCGAGGCTGTGCTCGACGACGTCCACCTGGTTCGCGCCGGTGTAGTCCATCACGTGCTGGACGAAGTCGTCCAGCTGGTCGCGCATGTCCTCGTGGGTCGGGGTGTCGGCGTCGTCGCTCGTCCCGACGAACGTGATCGCCCAGAGTTCGTCGCCGTAGTACCCCTGGTCGATCATGTACTCGGCGTGACCCTCCCAGTCGCAGGCGTCCCGGCCGTTCCCGTGGACGAAGATGATCGGGTTGTACACCTGTCCTGCGGACGTCCCGTGGTACTCGTGGCCGCCCCAGCCGCCGTAGGCGCCGCCCGTGTCCCACGGGAGGTTGGCGTCGTCGCCGCGCGACCAGTCACACGGGTTGCCGTCCGAACCGCCGAGGCTGCCCTTGCCGGCGGCCACCGGTTCGCTGGCGCCCGCGGCGAGCAGCCCCGCCGCGCTCGCGCCGGCCATCTTCTGCAGGAGCGACCGACGGTTCAACCGGCCGCCGCGCTCGCCGTCCGTAGCCATGGTTCGACACGACGTAGGAACCGATATATTAAAAAAGGGCACGTTAATGAATTAACCGGGACGGCAGAACGCGAGCGAGCGACCGGCCGGCCCTCGACGGCCTGGCGACCACTGCCGGATCCAAACCAATGACGCCGCAACCACCCGGGGAGCCGGAGGACGAATCGGACGACGAGTCGATCCACCGGCCACCTCGGCAAGCGAACTCGGACGGGGCGAATCCACCGCCGGAAGATGCCGACGGGGACGCCGCGGAACTCGCCAATCGGGCGACCGAGGACCCGTCGTCGGTCGACCTGGAGGCCGTCTTCGAAGCACTGGACGGCCGGGCGGGGGCGACGGCGCTGGAAGCCGTCGCCCGGGGCGCACCGGGCCGCCTGGTGACCCGCACCGAGACTCTGGCCGACCTCCTCCGGGCCGACGACGCGAGGACCAGGCGGGCGACGCTGGCGGCCGTCAGGGAAGCCGCCCGCCACGCCCCCGACGGCTTCGCGCCGCTGGTCGATCCGCTGCAGGAGGGCCTCCGGGACCCGTCGCCCGAGGACGCGCGCCTGACGGGGAAGGCCCTGGGAGCGCTGCTGGACCCGGATTCGCCCGAACTGCGCGAGACCATCGACGCCCTGATCGCGGACCTCCGGGAAGCGCCCGACGGCGCCCACGGCCACGCGCTCGTCGCCCTCGGATCGGCGTTCCCGGCGGAGGCGGTCGCCGGCCTCGAACCGTTGCTGACCGCGTCCGACCGGGCCGTCGTCCGCAGCGCACTGCAAGCGCTGGCCTCGATATCCGAAGTCGATCCGGCGGCCGCCGCGGAGGTCGCACCGACGGTCGGGGAGTACCTCGACGGCGAGAGGGCGACGGCCCGCTTCGCGGCCGAGGTGCTGGCCAACGTCGCCGCGGAGGCGCCAGCGGCCGTCGAGGACCGCGTCGACCGCCTCGAAGACTCGCTGGGCGCCGCCGACGCGCCGACCCGCCGCGAGGCGGCGGGGATCGCCTGCTCGCTCGCCCGCGCGAACCCCGAGTCCGTCACGCCCCTGGTTCCGGCGCTGATCGAGCGACTCTCGGATCCCGACCGGATCGTCCGCCGGAACGCCTGTTACGCGCTCGGGGTCGTCCGCGCCGAGGCGGCCCGCGACGAGATCGAGGCGCTGGCGGCCGACGTCAGTCCGGAACTGTCGGCGGTCGCGGAACGAGCGCTCGCCCGGATCGACGGCGAGACCGGCGACCCGCCGCTGCCGGAGATCCCGCCGAGCGAGGTGTTCCAGCACCGCGGGGGCGGACCGAGCGGCGACCTGACGCCCGAGGAGCGCGAGGAAGTCCGGAAGCGCCGGTTGCGGGAGCGCGAGAATCAGTAGATCGACCTCAGTCCCGGTGTTCGCGCAGTTCTGCGAGGTCGTCAACCGTGTCGACGTCCCGGTGGACGCCTGGGTCGTCGACGGGGACCCGTTCGACGGGGTTGTCCTCGAAGAGTTCCCGGCCGCCAGTGTCGCCCGAGACTGTCCGGAGGACGTCGAAGTGCCGGGCGTCGAACAGCACGGGGTTGCCGCGCTCCCCCTCGTAGGTGGGGACGACGATGCCGGCGTCCCGGTCGCGCCACGTCTCGACGAGCGCCCGGACGGTCTCCGGGGAGACCAGGGGTAGATCGCCCAGCGCGAAGACGGCGGCGTCGGCGCCTCGTTCGCTGGCCGCCTCGACGCCGTGGGCGACGGAAGTGGCCTGGCCGGCCTCGAAGTCGGTGTTCTCGACGGTCTCGAACGGCAGGTCGGCCAGCGCCTCGCGGGTTCGCTCGGCCTCGTGGCCCACCACGGCGACGAGGTCGTCGACGGCGCCCCGTTCCGCGGCGGTTAAGAGCGTCTGTCCAGCGCGGACGACGACCGGATCACCGCCGAGGTCCGCCAGCAGTTTGTTGCCCTCCTCGAAGCGCGACCCCGTCCCGGCCGCCAGGAGGACGCCGAGGACGCGCATTCGCTACTGGGGTGTGTCGCTCGTTCCGCTCGCGGGGACGCCGTTCGGCCCGCGCGGCAGGTAGTCCCGGCCGCCCGGTTCCGCGAGGAGTTCGCCCTCCTCGACGACGACGTCGCCGCCGACGATGGTGTGGGTCGGCAGGCCGGTCAGTTCCATGCCGTGCATGG
>CAYTAG010000241.1:0-5023 GCA_964435625.1 uncultured Halobacteriales archaeon
CTCGACCATCGCGTCGATCTGGTGGGCCGACAGGGAGAACATCGCGATCTCCGACGACGAAAAGAACCCCGAACCCATGAGGAGCATCAAAATCATGAGGATACCGATCACGGTGAATGCTGGCTGCCCCAGTTCGACACCGACGACCGGCACGGTGGACAACGTGCTAACGGCTCCAGGTGCTACTGTGAGTACAGCTGATCCCATCAATATCGCCTATTGCTAGAGCAGAAAATTAACCCTTGTGTAACGGGACCAGGGTTTTGCGGTCGACGCTCGTAACTTCCCTCGTCACCCCACGAAATCGAACGCCACCGCGACGTCTTCGTATCTGGGTGCGGCGCTTGCGAACCGGTAGCGCCCCGCCAGTAGGCCCGGACACACCGTCAGGTGTTCTGGGTTCCAGCCGAGGTCGACGATGCCCGCCTCGTCGAAACCGATCCCCCCGTAGGCCGCTACGTCTGCGCGCTCCCGGCGGGTCACTGTCCCCCCGCCGAACTTCGGCCCCGTCAACTGCAGGCCGACGGGCAAGCCGTCGGCCTTCCCCACGGGCACGGAGATGGCTGGCAAGTTCGCCAGGTTCACGGGGACGGTGTTGGCGTCCGCGAGGTACATCGTCAGGGGGCTCTCCAGGCTCTCGCCGCTGAACAGCGTCGATTCGCTGGCCGAACAGGGCCCCATCCAGCGGGAGGAACCCGTCTGCGACGGCCACAATACCTACTATCTGACGCCCGTGCCCCGGGACTTGGACTTCTCGCTTTTGATGGCCGGGGACGTGCACCCGCCGTTCATCGACGAAGAGGAGGTCGACTCCGACAGTGAAATCTTCTCGCAGTGGATCATGAACCTCGCCTACGAGGGGTAAGTGTCATTCGGGGTGGCTACGACCGCGGACCGAAAGTCGACGCTGCCCCTCGCGGGATCGTCCCGGACTGCTTCAGCCAAATGTCGCCACTGGCGTGTTCCCGGGAGGCGGGCAGCCGTGAGCGTCGAAGGTGCTCCTGGGGTTCGTCCGGGCGTCGACGCTGTACGATCTCCGAGCTAACGCGCAACGAGGATTAGCTTTCGGACATGTCCGTTACTGCCATTCCGATTCCGTACGTCAATGAGACTAACGCTACGCCGAACACGAAAAGCACCGAGAGAAGGAGAAATTCCCCCGGAACTAGCGTCACTCCCTCCGGGAGGTCGGGGTCTCGCCGTGCCGCGATCTGATCTGGAGCGGATGGGCGGTAGACCAGCTGCATAACCATCAGAACGAGTCCGACAGTGGCTCCGAAGGCGATCGCCCACCAACTCCCACCGTCGTGGGGGGTCTGTCGGAGGATGCGCATGTAGTCGATCATGAGAGTAACCCCGACGAAGTAAAGGAGACAGAGGGTGATGGTTACTACAAGGTAATCTAGTAACAGAAAATGCGAACTTAGCCCGACACCCGTCCCTACGATCCCACCAACGAGGGCTGCCCCCTTCGTTGGAGGACTTCGAGTTGTCTTTCCGGGTGCTGAAGACGGAGTAGACGTGATCGACCCAGCGCGATTCATCTGACAATCACCAGTTGTGAACGGGGAAAACCGGGTCGAGGCATATCGTCTATTACCGGCAACGACGACCGTAGTTGTAATAAATTGATTGGACCTTCTACGGAGTGGCCCTACGTTTCTTTTAAAAAGTGGAGTAAGGCGAGTGTCCCGACCGGCCAGCGAGCGGCAGCGACTACGCCAGCGCGCTGCCCGCTCGAATGATCGTCTCCTCGCCGAACTTCGGACCCGTCAACTGCAATCCAACTGGCAGGCCGTCGACTTTACCCGCGGGCACCGAGATGGCCGGCAGGTTCGCCAGGTTGACGGGGACGGTGTTGGCGTCCGCGAGGTACATCGTCAGGGGGTCCTCCAGGCTCTCGCCGAGTTCCATCGGCAGGACGGGCATCGTCGGCGAGGCGAGCACGTCGACGTCCTCGAACGCCGAGTCGAAGTCCTGCTTGACCCACGAGCGGGCCTGCTGGGCCTGCTTGTAGTACTTGTCGTGGTAGCCCGCCGAGAGGGCGTACGTGCCCAGGAGGATACGCCGTTTGACCTCCTCGCCGAAGCCCTCCGAGCGGGCCTCCGAGAACGCCTCGTTCCAGTTGCCGTCGAAGCCCCCGGACTGGCCGTACCGAACCCCGTCGAACCGCGCGAGGTTCGAGGAGGCTTCGGACATGGCGATGACGTAGTAGGCCTCGACGGCGTGCTCGACGGAGGGAAGGCTGACTTCCTCGTAGCTGGCGCCCGCCGCCTCCAGATCGTCGACGGCGTCCCAGAAGGTCTCGGTGACGCGCTCGTCGGCGCCCTCGACGAGTTCCGTGGGGACGCCGATCTCCAGGCCCTCGACGTCGCCGTCGGCGGCGTCGGCGTAGGTGGTCTCATCGGCGGGGTGGCCGTCGCGGGTGTCGTAGCGGGTGGTGGCGTCGTGCTCGTCGGGGCCGGCGACGACGTCCAGCAGGGCGGCGGCTTCCTCGACCGTGGGCGCCAGGGGGCCGATTCCCTCCAGGGAGTTGGCGTACGCGACCAGGCCGTACCGGGAGACCAGCCCGTAGGTTGGCTTGATGCCGACGACGCCGCAGAACGCGGCCGGGCAGCGGATCGAGCCGCCGGTGTCCGACCCCAGCGCGAGGTCGGCCTCGTCAGCGGCGACGGCGGCCGCGGACCCGCCGGAGGACCCGCCCGGGACGCGCCCGTCGTCGTGGGGGTTCAGCGTCGGGCCGAAGGCGGAGGTCTCGGTGGTCGTACCCATGCCGAACTCGTCCATGTTGGCCTTGCCGACGATGGTGGCGCCCGCCTCCTTCAGGCGCTCGACGACGGTGGCGTCGTACGGCGGCACGTAGTCCGCAAGCATGTCGGACCCGCAGGTGGTCCGGACCCCCTCGGTGGAGATGTTGTCCTTGACGGCGACGGTCCTGCCCGCGAGGGGGCCGTCCTCGGCGCCCGCGACGCGCTCGCGGGTGACGAAGGCGTTGAGACTCATGAGACGTTCGGCCCCTTGAAGTAGCCGTCCTCGGACTCGGGGGCGTTGGCCAGCGCCTCCTCCTGGGTCAGGCACTCGCCCACCTCGTCGTCGCGCATCACGTTCACCAGGTCCGGTTCGCTCTCGACCTCGGGCACCTCGTCGAGGGTCTCGAAGTACGCGAGGATGTCGCCGAACTGTTCGGCGAATCGCTCGACGTCGCCCTCGTCGAGGTCGACCCGCGCGAGGTCGGCGACGTGGCGGACCTCCTCGGGATCGACGGACGTGTCGCTCATGCCCGGAGCCAGCCCCGCAGCGGGAGTAAGGGTTTCGATACGGACGCTGGCTTCGGGAATCGCATACACGTGGGACCTTCGACCGCACCGCGCTCCCGGACGTTCAGCGCCTGGCGCGCGCTGGTGAGCGTGCCGAGCACCGCGAGGCCGCGAACCTCTACGCGCGCGAGGGACGAGTAACGCAAGGAGCGCCCGGCGGGCGCGACTGAGTAACGCAGTCGGCTGGGGAGGTGTGTGGATACCAGCGGCTGGGCGGGACTGAAAGGGGCCGCGCGCTCGACGAAGCACGGCGACGTAAGGACCGCAGGGAGCGACTGAGCAACGCGAAGGAGCGAGTGAGGACCGCAGCGAGCCGCGCGAGTCGAGCGCGCGGGGGCTTTCTGCGTGTTGCTGACGGAGACGCTGTTCAGAGAGAGCGCACGGGGCTTTCTGCGTGTTGCTGACCAGAATACCGCCAACAGAGAGCGCACAAGGACTTTCTGACTATTGCTATCGAAGAGACAGTCCACAGAGAGCGCATGCGGACTTTTTAGCTGTCGACGGCAGCAAAGGTACGTCTACGGAAGGCGCGGACGGTTCTCGGGTGGCCAGTACCCAGAACGTTCGCAATGGTAACCAGTGACAACCCTTTTCTTCCCGGGGGTGCCATTGAAACAGGTATGCGGGAGACTTACGTCCGACTGTTGTGTCCCGAGTGCAAGAAGGACTGGGAAGCCTCCCCGGACGAACTGCCGGGCGCGACCGAGGACTTCCACTGTCCGAGCTGTCACGCGAGTCGCCGCACGGCCGAGTTCACCCGGACCGACCACGACCTCCAGGCGCTGAAGCAACTCGGCTAGCTGGTGGCCGACCGCGCCCCGCAGGCCGTACACTGCAACAGCAACGCCCCCTGTTCGCGCTCCAGTTCCGTGTCCGGCAGCCCGCACTCGGGACAGCGGACGAACTGCTCGGTGTACGCCTCGACGGCGTCCGCGATGCGGTCGCCGTCGAACTCGCCGGTTAGCCGCGCACGACCGCTCTCGTCGATGTGACCGCTGGTCCCGAGTTCGTTCTGGAGGAACTGCATCACGTGCTCTTCCGGCCGGTTCAGCCGCCGGAGCGTGTCCTGGAAGTTCTCGTAGACGCTGACGTTGCCCTCCTGGCGTACGTCCGGGTCGGGCAGCTCGAAGCGCTCGCCGTCCGGCTCAATGTCCGGCGTCCGTTCGAGCGCCCGCTCGAGGCTGTCCTCGTACTCCATGGGCGTACGTCCGGCTGGCCGACTGAAAAGTTTTTCAGACCCGCTCGGAACCGCCGCGGGCGGTCAGTCCTCCCCGCTGACCGTTCGGTCGTCCCCAGACGGATCCAGCCACGTTACCAGGTGTCACATCAGGCGACCGAATAATAATACATAGATACTAGCCTATGTATTTTGTAACCTATCTCTCGAATTATAGTCGGGGTTCCGGCTCCGGTAACGGCCGATTACGGGACGAAATCCAGGGGTAGCGCCGACCCGCACGTGGAGAAGTAGCCTCCGTTTACCGGCCGGTACGGCCCGTCGACGAGGGGGTAAGAGACCACCTGAAAGCGGTGTGTTACCCCCTCACAAACCACAGAGGGGAGTGTGTTAACGCGACTCAAGATAATAATATAATCCTCCAATCGTTAGGATGGGATGCTATGAAGAAGCAGGAACTCATCCACCTGCACGGACTGCTCGCAGAGGTATCGAACCACTTCGAACACCGACACGACCAGGAAGTCGA
>CAYTAG010000242.1:0-5018 GCA_964435625.1 uncultured Halobacteriales archaeon
ACCGACGAACCATGAGCCTGGAACCCATCGATCCCGAGACCGCGCTCGAACTGTATCTTAGAGACAGGAAGCACGACCTCGCGGAGGCGTCGCTGAAAGCTCACGAGTACCGCCTACGGCACTTCGTTCGGTGGTGTAACGAACAGGAGATAGAGAACCTGAACGTGCTCACCGGCCGTCGGCTCCACGAGTTCCGGCTCTGGCGACGTGAGGACGGCGATCTGAACAAGGTGACCGAGAAGACCCAGATGGATACGCTACGGGTGTTCGTCCGGTGGCTGGAGTCAATCGACGCCGTCGAGGGGGACCTCAGCGAGAAGGTATTATCGCCCTCGATCACGCCCGACGAGAACGCCCGGGACGTGATGCTCGACGGCGAACGAGCCGAGGAGGTGCTCGCGTATCTGGAGAGGTACGAGTACGCCTCCATCGAGCACGTCGCGTTGTCACTGATGTGGCACACGATGATGCGCGTCGGCGCCGTCCACGCGCTCGACGTCGACGACTACAGTGCCAACGAGCAGTACCTGGAGGTCCGTCATCGTCCCGAGCAGGGGACGCCCATCAAGAACAAGGACGACGGCGAGCGACTGGTAGCGCTCTCCGCTGAGGTGTGTGCGCTGCTGGACGACTGGCTCGCCGAGAAGCGGCCGGCGGTGACCGACGACTACGGGCGGGAACCCTTGATGGCGTCGAGGCAGGGGCGGATCAACAAGAGTACGTTACGGGATTACGTGTACCGGTGGACTCGTCCCTGTGCGTACGGAGAGGGGTGTCCGCATGGGCGTGATTCCGAGACGTGCGAGGCTATAGCGCATGGTTCCGCCTCGCAGTGTCCGTCGAGCGTGAGTCCGCACGCGATCCGGCGGGGGAGTATTACCTATGGGTTGAACAACGACGTGCCAGACAGGGTGGTGAGCGATCGGGCTAACGTGAGTCCTGAGATCATCGATCAGCACTACGACCGGCGGACGGAGCAGGAAAAGATGGAGCAGAGGAGAGAGTATCTGGACAACCTGTAGCCCGCGCACGCGCCCGATCAGGTTATCTCCCCGATCAGCTCGAACCCGTTCTGGAACCGAACGCGGTTTTCGAATCCGTTCTTCTCCAGAGCAAGGATGGCCCCTTCACCCGCATCGACGTCCGTCGTTACGATGCAAACGTAGCTGGTATGCCCGGCATCGAGACGTTCGGCCGCGACAGCAGCGAGCGCGGCGTCCGCTTTCTCGATTCGATCTTCGTCCCGGTTAGACGAGCGAGCGATGTACGTCCGAACGTCGTCCATCACCTCCGAGACCGTACCCTTCGTGTAGTCCGGTTCGCTGGCGACGGTGACCCACCCCGCATCGATTGCGCTGTCGATCGGCGTTCGTCCGGGCGTGCTGCGATCCGGCGCACCACCGAGTTCGTCGTAGACGCGCTGGGGAATGACGAACGTGATATCGTTGCGTTGGGCGAACCGTTCGAGAGCCGTGTGCTTGCGGTTCTCCTGACGGCCACAGGCGACGAACAGGCCCGTATCCGCTACCCAGGTTACTGAATCCTGAGATGGGTCGAACGGCTCACTCATGGCTTCCGTTAGTGCTCGTCGACAGGCGGCCCTTCACTGGCGTCCCGGACGTCGTCGAAGTACGGATCGACGGTCTTCATGTCGAGGACGACTTCCCGCAACGCTTGCAGCACGGCAATTGCGAAGGCGTGCTGGAAATCGAGTTCCCGGGCGGCGACTCGTTCGGACATCTCGCCCTCGGCGTAGGGGACGGCGTAAGTCAGTGCAGCAGCGAGTTTCCCCAGGCCGTGCTTCTCGATTAGCAGGTCGAGATCCGGATCCCGGGGCGAGCGGCCGAACGCTTCGACGAGCGTCGGAGTGACTGTGTACTCGTCCCCGTCGAGATCCGCGGTGAGCGTGATCGGGACTGCCGAATACGTGTGGGTCTTCCGCTCCTCGTCCCGGGTCAGGACGCCGAGGTCGACGAGCGTGCCGGTATCCGAGTACGCGGTCGTCCTGGGCATCTCCAGTTCGTCGACGACGTCCTCGATGGTGACTTCGCCTTCTCGAAGGACGAAGGTGTAGAGACGCGCCAGCCGCGGCTCTTCCAGGAGCTGTGCAATCGACAGAAGGCCGTTGATCGCCCGCTCCGGGTCCCCGGCGGCTTTCGACATACAATTCATAATTCGTGTATCGGGTGATAACCCTTGGGGTTATTCCGTCGACATTTTATCACGATGGCGGAGAGCTCGATCCTATTGACTATCCGAAGCTTCGGTGTTCGAATACCCGGACCGCTCCGCGTTGTTCCCCATAATCTCGTCTCGATACCGCTCTCGCTCCTCATCCTCGGTCGGTTGATCGTAGTGCTTCTCCAGCACGGCCCTCGTTGCGCCGACGCGATGGCCGACCGCCTCGTACGACGCACTAGCGTTCAACTTCGCCGTGATGTACCCCGACCGCACTTTCCGCGGCGACCGCGAGTCCGGACATTTCGAGGCCTGCTTCGTCGACTGCGCTGCGTCACAGTCCTCAACCTCTCGGTCGTAGGGGCAATCCTCCCCAATCGCGCAGGGCCGACTCCACTTGTACGCGTGCTCCCTGATCGTTGACTTCGAAATACGGCCGTTCGCCGTCGCCAGCAGTGGTTCACGGTCTTCCCCATCCGTCACGTCCGGACGCTTGTGATCGACGAACGTTCGAATCGCCTCTCCCGTCGACTCGCTAAGCGTGATCTTCGCTTCGTGTGAAACACCCGCTTTCAGCTCCGTCCCGGTTTCGGGCCGGTGGACGAACCGGATCGTCACCTCTTCGCCCCCATCATCGAAATCGTCGAGATCGAGGGCCCGGAGATCACAGGGTCGCCTGCCCGTTTTCGCCAGCAACAATATCACGACGTGTTCGAGGGATGCGTACTCCAGCCGATCAAGGTAGTCGAGAATGGCCCCCGCTCGCTCAGGATCGAGCGTCTCCCGTTCGACTCCCTCGCCAGTGTCCAGCAGGGGTATTTCGACGACCTCGGCGACGTCGGCGGGTACGGCCCGTAGCCGCACCATGTACTCCAGGAATTCCCGGTAGAGGTGCATGTCGTCCTTGAGGGTCGTCCGCGCGAGCGGCTTCTCCCGGGCGAGTGATTCGTCCCGCCGCCACGGCCTGTATTCCTCGGCCTCACGCGGTGTGAACTCGTTGAGGTTCTCCAGTTCAAGCTCGTCGGTCAGGTATTCGGCCAGGTAGCCCAGCTTCGTTTCCTGTTGCGCCAGCGTTCCCTCGGCGACCGACTCCGCCTTCTTCTCCAGGAACCGGTCGATCCCCTCTCGTGGGGCCAACGGTTCGAGGTCACCACCACGGAGTTCCTCGACGATCTGGTCCGAAAACTCCTCCGAGAGGTCGTCGAGGACCTCGTCGACGACTGCATCCGACACTTCCTCTGACAGCCGATCGACGAGCGTCTCGACGAGATCGTCGTCCGTACGGCCAGCGACGTCGGTCATCTCCGCACCCCCCTGCCTATCCCTGGCTGTACCCCTGGCGGACGGGGCAAATAGCGAAAGCGGGGGGCGGAGTTGCGAGCCACGGTCGATCATCGCACCAAGTCACGTGGTACGGAGTCGTCGGTCGTGGTAATCGAATGTAATTCCAGGATTATAAATTCATTTACAAACTCGTGACCCGTCATATTCGTGTGACGCTAATCATCGAGGGTCAAATTCCTGAGGGGTGTCGACTCGCTGCTTTTGGAGATCCGTGCCGTCGGAACTGGCCGGGAGTAGGACCCTACTCCACCCCTACTTGGACCCCTACTAGGCCCCCTACTCCACCCCTACTCACCCCCTTAGTCAACCCAAGTTAGGCCAAGTGGCGAGCGAGGGGAGCGCCGGGGAGCAATGCACCCCGGGGCTGCCTGGGTTCAGCAGGAGGCGCGAGTAGGCGTTCGGGAGTAGGACCAGAGGGATGTTTCAGTGAGCAGTGACGCCCACCACCCCCGGACCAGGGGGTTGGTCGGGGGTTGGCGAACCCCTTGCCAGGGGGTTGGTCACTCGGTTGGTGATGGCTGGTCGAGGTTGGTCCGTCACAGGGGCAGCGCCGGGGAACTCTGCTGCCCCGGGCATCAGGGGCGATCCCGAGGTCGGGATCAACCGACTGGCACCAACGTAACGCGGTTCGACAAATAACCACGTGCCATGATCCAGAGGGTGGGTTCAGTACCTACTACGTCATCTGGCGCTGGGGGAAGTTCACCGTCGAAGCGTCGTAGACCTGAATAGAACGAGCAATCAGCGAGCGTCGATAGAATTGACAGGCCGGCTGTGAGAGTCAGGGAGTTTATTAGCCGTAGCTTCGATTGTTCCCAAAACGATGACCGACGACCGACGGATGTCTACTGATCGCTTCTATGGCGGGGTTGAAGGCCGTTTGGAAATCCTTCAGCAGATGCTTACGTTCTTGGCTGAGTCGGGGGATACCGATAGCGGAGACGGAGTCAGCGAGGACCGCCTAACCGATTGGATAATCTCAAACACGCAGGCCGAGAGCCCGGATGCCATTCAACACCATCTGAATTTTCTCGAAGCAATCGACCTCATCACGAGCAAGGACGGAGAATACGAAATCACTCCCCGTAGCCGATATTATCTCGAGGAACAGGATTCGGAGATCCTGTATGACGCACTCCGTTCGGGGGTGAAAGGATTCGACACGATCCTGCAGGCGCTATCGGTCGAACCACGTACCGACGAAGAGCTCATGGAGTTGCTGGTCGACGAATTCGAGGAATGTAATATGGAAACGCCTGCGGTCGCGCAACGCCACCGGGAGTGGCTCCAGGCTATAGGCTACGTAGATCACCAGGACGGTCGCAACTCTCTCACGTCCGACGGGAGACAGAGAGCAGAGCAAATCGAAGAGCTATCCGCTGGTGGGACAACAGAGTTGACCGATTACTCGGAAGCCACGGAAGGCCAGCAGTCAACGGACCTGGATTTCGAACTGAACGCCGTATACGAACGACGGAAGCTACACGACAAGTACG
>CAYTAG010000243.1:0-5017 GCA_964435625.1 uncultured Halobacteriales archaeon
GCTGGCGGGCGCCGGCCCGAGCCCGCGGTTGGGGAGGCATGAGGTTGACCCCTAGTCGTCGGCTGCCGTCGACTCACCTCGAACACACTCTTCCCGCACCGACCGCCGAATCACCGTTTAGTGACCGAAGCCGACAGGCGGCTTTCTGGCTGGTAGCAGTATTCCAACTCCAGGGAACTACCGAACGCACCCGGAACCTTATACCCAAAGACGAGCCTACTCCCGTCCATGAGCGGTCCGGTCCCGGAACTCGACGAGCGCGCGACGGCCTGCGCCGAGCGACTGGCGTCGGCCGACCGGGTGCTGGTCGCCTCCCACATCGACGCCGACGGACTGACCAGCGCAGCCGTCGCCGCCTCGATGCTCCGCCGGGCCGGCATCGCCCACGAGGTCCACTTCGAGAAGCAACTCGACGAGCAAGCGGTCGCCCGCATCGCCGCCACGGACTACGACACCGCCCTGTTCACCGACTTCGGCAGCGGGCAACTCCCGTACGTCCACGAACGCGTCACCGCAGGGGACTTCGAGGCCGTCGTCGCGGACCACCACCAGCCGGCCGCTCCCGACGGCGTCGATCCGGCCGACCTCGACTACCACCTCAACCCGCTGTCGTTCGGCATCGACGGGGCCGCGGAACTCTCCGGCGCCGGCACGACCTACGTCCTCGCACGGGCGCTGGCGGCGGGCGACGGTACGTCGGCGCGCGCGGACGGGGGGAAGACGACCGCCGACGGGGGCGAGACAGCCGCGGACCGGGCGGGATCGACCGGCCGGGCGGACAACCGCGACCTCGCCGCCCTGGCCGTCGTCGGGGCCGTGGGGGACATGCAGGCCAGCGACGGCGAACTCGAAGGTGCCAACGCGGGAATCGTCGAGGAAGGCGTCGAAGCAGGGGTCCTGAAGGAAGGAACCGACCTGGCGCTGTATGGCACCCAGACCCGGCCGCTCCCGAAGTTGCTGGAGTACGCCGGCGACGTCCCCATCCCGGGCGTGACCGGCGACGAGTCCGGCGCGATCCGCTTTCTGGACGGCCTGGACGTCGACCTCCGGGCGGACGGCGAGTGGCGCCGGTGGGTCGACCTGACCGACGACGAGAAGCGGACGGTCGCCAGCGCGCTCGTCCGGCGGGCCGTCTCGCGGGGGGTGCCCGCCGACAGGGTCAACGCCCTGATCGGGACGACGTACGTGCTCGCCGACGAACAACCGGGCACCGAACTCCGGGACGCCAGCGAGTTCTCCACCCTCCTGAACGCGACGGCACGTTACGAGCGCGCCGACGTCGGGCTGGCGGTCTGCCTGGGCGACCGCGGGGACGCCTACGACAGCGCGCGCAAACTCCTGCGGAACCACCGCCGGAACCTCTCGCAAGGCATCGAACTGGTCGAGCAGGAAGGCGTCGAGCAGACCGAGCACGTCCAGTGGTTCCACGCGGAGGATCGCATCCGCGAGACGGTCGTCGGCATCGTCGCGGGCATGGCGATGGGCGCCGACGGCGTGCGCCGGGACAGGCCCATCGTCGCCTTCGCCGAGAAAGACGAAACGATCACGGTCGACGACGGGGACGACGAACGCGAACTGGCCGCCGTCAAGGTGTCCGCCCGCGCGACCCACCGGCTCGTCCGCCAGGGAGTCGACCTCTCGACGGTGATGAGCGAGGCGGCCGCGGCCGTCGGCGGCCAGGGCGGCGGTCACGACGTCGCCGCCGGCGCGACCGTTCCCGCCGGCCGGGAGTCGGACTTCGTGGCAACCGCGGACGACGTCGTGGCCGAGCAACTGGGCGGATAGCTCCCGGGAGGGCGCGCCCCGGGGTCGGCCGTGGCAAGGGCCACAGGTCCGGGATCACAGCATGGCCCGGTACCGCGCGGCGAGCGTCCGGAGCAGGCGCCGCTCGACGGGGTCGATCCCGAGTCGGCGGAGGATGGTAGCGTACACCACCAGTCCGAAGCCAGTCCCGATCAGCGCCCCGGCGACGCCGCCGACCAGCACCTGCGCCGCGAGCGCGACGGCGTCTCGCGAGCAGGGCGCACCTACGACTGGCGGTCGACGACGTCGCGCCCGGCAGTTGGATCGAACCGATGGACGTTTCCCGGCGGGGGTCGAACCCCCGCGCCATGACCGAGGGGTTGTCCCGGTTCGAGGGACTGGTCGGGATCGGCCTCCTGTTGTCGGTGCCCGTCGGTCTCGGCGTCACCGCGGCCGTGCAGGTGACGACGGGCCGGTTCCGGTTCGGGCTGCTGTGGGGCGCGACCGCCTTCCTCGCCATCTTCCTGCTCGTGGTCCTTGGCGGCTCCTACGGCTCCGTCGAGGCGGGCGAGACCGACGACGTGGTCACCGGCGTCGAAGCGGCCGACGGAACGACGGCCGAGGCACCGCCCGCGGACGCACGCCCCGCGGCCTCGGTCGACCTCATGCTGGGCGCCGGCGTCGGCGCCCTGGTCACCGTGCTCGTCTGGTACATCCCCGCCTCGCCCCTGCTTGGCGGCACCGTCGCCGGGTACCTGGCCGACGGGACGGACGACGACGCCCTCCGGGCCTCCGCCCTGGCCGGCCTGCTGGTCCCCGTCCTGGTGCTGGTCGTCGCCGCCGCGGCCTTCGTGATCGCCGGCGCCGAGGTGATCGGCCGGTTCCCGTTCGGACCGACGGTCGCCCTCGGTATCGCAATCGCCGGTCTCGTGTACGCCGTCGGGTTCAGCGTCGTCGGCGGCCGGATCAGCGTCCGCATGCGGGAGTGAGCGGCCGACGGCCGGCTCGCCAGGCTGCCGGCCCTGCGTCGTCACGAACGGACTGTCGAAATTCCATATAGCGGCCACGGGTTTATGGCGGGCGTAGCGTCGGGAATTGTGGGACGCGTGCCGCCAGCGGCATAGATCGAACGACGGCGCGACGGTCGGAGGGTCGGCGGGCCGTCCGAGGAGTCCGTCGACCCCCCGCCGACGACAGTCGGCGATTGGCCCCGATTCAGGAACGCGACCGTTCGACAGCGGACGTCGACGTGGTAAGGCGGTCTAGGCATCAATCGCGCGCGAGGAATCGGCACCGCGGGGCATTCCGCCGCCGCCGAGCGTTCTCCACCCGTCCGCCGAGTATCTCCGTCGGTAGCCCCGACGGGCGACGCAGACAGTTCTGGTCGTGTCCGTCCGCCTGCCGGCGACGCTACCCCGTCATCTCGCGAGTCCCTGGCTCTCGACGGCCGACGTCGGGAGAACGGGGTATCGCCGGAATAAACTCCATTTCGCGATATCGAATTCGGCGGATTCCGCGTCGACCCTTCGCCAGACCCATATTTCGTGCCAGCGAACCCCCGGCCATGGCCGAGTTCGACCCCGAGAAGTTCGAGGACAAGTACGTCCACTACTTCGCGGAGCTCCAGCGGGCGTACAAGAACGCCTTCGAGTACATGAACGAGCGCTACGACTCCGAGCTGGTCCACGCCATCGACCAGCAGGTGCTCTCCGAATCCGAGCCGTTCTACGAAGGTAGCGCGGAGCGAAGCTCCGCGGACGATTCGAGCGGGCAGGGCCCGCGAGAACACGACGGCGAGTTCAGGGTCGAACTGCCGCCGGAGCCCTACGAGCGGATCGAGGGGGTGCTCGTCGACGAGGGGAAGTTCGAGGAGACGATGGACGTGTACGTCGACCGCATCGAGCGGGAGTTGCGACGGGTGTTCGGTCTCGACGGCGAGTGAACGCCGGTAAAGGGGCGACTCCCATAGAACGCGCCGTCCGGCGGTTTTCTCGGAGAAGCACCGGGCGGAAGGTCTAAGGGTCCGGCTCGCCAACGCGCTTGCATGAGCACCGACGCGACCGAGGCCGAAGACGACCTCGAAGAGCGGGTCCGGAACTTCCTCCGGCGGAACTTCCCGCAGATCCAGATGCACGGCGGTAGCGCCGCCATTCAGGACATCGACCGCGAGAGCGGCGAGGTCCACATCATGCTCGGCGGCGCCTGCAGCGGCTGTGGCATCTCCCCGATGACCATCCAGGCCATCAAGAGCCGGATGGTCAAGGAGATCCCCGAAATCGAGCAGGTCCACGCCGACACGGGCATGGGCGGCGATGGCGGCGACCACGGCGGCACGAGCCCGTCGTTCCCGGGCGAGACGACCGACGACGACGCCGGCACCGCCGACGAAGGACCGGAAGCGCCGTTCTGATCGCCGGGCGTCGGCCGACGACGCGTTACTGGAGTCCGGATTCGGCGCCGTTACGTGAGAACCGCCGAGCCGACTGTCTCCTGCATCGTAGCCCGATAGCCGTGCGACACCGCAACGGAGCGGGCGTGTGGAGTACCGCTGGGACGGGAGCCCAAGCGGACCGGGGGCGACGGTGCAACCCGGAACCAGGGAATTTAACCCTGCCGGGGGTTCGAAGGACACCTATGACGGACGCAGACGGGCCGGGCGACGTGGTCTTCGTGGTCATGGACACGGTCCGGAAGGACCGCCTGACCGTCTACGGCCACGACCGGCCGACGACGCCAGGGCTGGCCGAGTTCGCCGAGGAGGCGGCCGTCTTCGAGGGCGCGGTCGCGCAGGCGCCCTGGACGCTGCCCTCCCACGCGTCGATGTTCACGGGCCTGTATCCCGGCGAGCACGGCGCCAGCCAGGAGACCCCCTACCTGGAGGGCGCGACGACGCTGGCGGAGTCGCTGTCGACGGCGGGCTACGACACCGCCTGCTACTCCAGCAACGCCTGGATCACCCCCTACACACACCTCACCGACGGCTTCGACGACCAGGACAACTTCTTCCAGGTGATGCCCGGGGACTTCCTCTCGGGCACGCTGGCCCGCGCCTGGAAGACGCTGAACGACAACGACGCCCTCCGGGGGCTGGCGGACAAACTGGTCGCCGTCGGCAACATGTTTCACGAGCGGTTCGCCGGGTCGGGGTCGGAGGATTCGAAGACCCCGCAGGTGATCGACCGGACGCGGGAGTTCGTCGAGGACGCCGACGACTCGTACTTCGCGTTCGTCAACCTGATGGACGCCCACCTGCCGTACTACCCGCCCGAGGAGT
>CAYTAG010000244.1:0-4983 GCA_964435625.1 uncultured Halobacteriales archaeon
CCTCGGGGTACACGCCGGTGTTCCACGCCCACACCGCCCAGGTGGCCTGCACCATCGAGGCCATCGACCAGAAGATCGACGCCTCCAGCGGCGAGGTGCTGGAGGAGGAACCCGACTTCATCCAGTCCGGCGACGCGGCCATCGTCACGGTGCGACCGCAGAAGCCGCTGAGCATCGAGCCGTCCAGCGAGATCCCGGAACTGGGCAGCTTCGCCATCCGCGACATGGGCCAGACCGTGGCTGCCGGCCGCGTCATGGACGTCGAGGAGCGGTAAGCGCACATGCAGCAGGCACGCGTCCGGCTGGCCGGCACGAGCCCCGAGGATCTGGACGACATCTGCGACGACGTCCGGGACATCGCGGAGAAGACGGGCGTCAACCTCAGCGGCCCGGTCCCGTTGCCGACCAAGCACCTCGAGGTTCCCACCCGGAAGTCCCCCGACGGCGAGGGGACCGCGACCTGGGAGCACTGGGAGATGCGCGTCCACAAGCGGCTCATCGAACTGGACGCCGACGAGCGGGCGTTGCGCCAGCTGATGCGAATCCAGGTTCCGAACGACGTCTCCATCGAGATCGTCCTCGAGGACTGACTCGCGCCGGCGCCACTGTTTAGTTTCGGCCGGACCATCGTTACGTATGCAAGTCCGGCTTGCAGGCCGGCCCACCGTCGACCTGCTCGTCGTTTTCGCCGTCGTATTCCTGCTCCAGCAGGTGCTGGCGCTCGTCTCGGCATCGCTGATGGCGGCGCTGTTCTTCCTGGACGCACCCGTCGCCAGGGAACCGTGGGCGCTGGTAACTAGCGTGTACGCCCACGGCAGCGTCTCGCACCTGGTCTCGAACACGGTGGGAATGGTCCTGTTCGGGTTGCTCGTCGAACGGGTGACGACCCGCTGGTGGTTCCACCTGTTTTTCCTGACGGTCGGGGCGCTGTCGGGGGCCACCGAGATCGCCTGGCAACAACTGCTCGGCGCCGATCAGCCCGGCGTCGTCGGGGCCAGCGGCGGGGTGCTGGGGCTGCTGGGGTACGTGGTCGCAGGGAACGCCATCGCGGACCGGACCGTCGGTCGCCTCGAACTGGACGTCCGCGAGCAGGTCCTCGTGTTCGGGGCCATCGCCGTCGCGATCACCGTCGTCACGATGGGGCCGCAGGTCGCCGTCGTCGGCCACTTCGTCGGCCTCGTGTGCGGACTGGTCGCCGGACGACTCCGTCTGTTGCACGTCCGACGCCCCCGCGAACCGGCGCCCATGCACTGACCCACGAATACAGTCCTGTTAACTGTCCGATTAATTTAAGTATTTGTAGGATGAACAATTATTCGGAATGTCAGCAAGCGACACATCGCTCGGAATGGCGTACAGTCCAGCGGACCCGGACGTCAGGTCGGAGTACGACGAGGAGTTCGACGTCGACGACGGCGGCGACGAGCACCGTGCCGACACGGTCGTCGACCTGTGTACGGACAACTTCTTCACCTGCGGCCCGTACACGGGCATCTGCTGAACGGTGACGATGGGCGTCGCCGTCGGGCCCGGTACCGACGTCCGGCCCCCTCGACCGGACGCCCTCGATCCGGCTTCGCGTTTCCGGGAGCGGGACGGCTACCCGACCGGTACCAGGGCGCTGGCTGACACCGCAACGCCGGCCGACACCGCAACGCCGGCCGACGGGGGCGCATGACTGAGGCGTTCGACGAGACGGAGCGGCGGGTGATCGCCGGCGGGGCGCTGACGCTGTCCGAGCGGCTCGCTGTCCCCGACGTCGTCGAGCCGTCGCCACGGACCACGCCCGATTCGGCGGCCGTCATCGACGAATGGCGGGACCGGTTTCCGACCGACGAGGCGTTCAACCGGCGACTCGACCGGGCCGGCGTGACGGAGGCGGAGTGCCGGGCCGCCGTCGAGGCGGGCCGGCTGGCCGACGACGAACCGCTGCCGGCGTGGCTGGACCGGCTCGAAGCCGTCGTCGCGGCGGTCCAGCGACGCGACCCCGCGGCGTTCCGCGACGGCCCACCGGACGACCAGGAGCGGCCGTTCGGCGAGCTGTCGGCGGCAATCGCGACGTATGCTCGTCGGCAACTCGCCGGCGAACCGGTCGAGGCGGTGCTCCCGGCGTCGGCCGTCGAGTCCATGGCGGAGTGGCTCCGCGCCCGTTTCCAGAAGCGGTTCGTCCGCCTGCTGTACGTCGAGTTCAAGACCTTCCTGTCGGCACACGACCCGGGGCTCGCGGCCGCCGGCCCCGGGGACTTCGAGGAGCCGCCGACCGACCGCTACGAGGCGTTCGTCGCGTACCTCTTCTCGGGCGGGTTCGCCGACCTCTGCGTCGAGTACCCGGCGTTCGGACGGCTGCTCGCCACGCAACTCCGTCAGTGGGAGGAGCAACTCCGGGAGATAGCCCGCTGGCTCCGGGCCGACCGCGAGCAACTCGACGAGCGGTTCGGCCCGGAGGACGGCCTCGGCGCGGTCGTGGCGCTTGAACCGCTCGCGGACGACACCCACGGCGACGGGCGGGCCGTGATCCGCGTCGGCTTCGAATCCGGCGTCTCGGTCGCGTACAAACCGCGGAGCGTGGCGGCCGGGGCGACCTTCTACGAGGTGCTCGACCGCCTGGGCGAGCACCTCCCGGTGCTGGACGGCGACACCCCCACGTACCTCGACCGGGGCGAGTACGGCTGGATGGAGTGGCTCGAACACGAGCCCTGCGCGGACGAGGCGGCCGTCGAGCGGTACTACCGCCGGGTGGGCGCGCTCGTCTGCCTGGGGTACCTCCTGGAGTTCGTCGACTGCCAGTTCGAGAACCTCCTCGCGAACGGCGAGTGGCCCGTGCTGGTCGACGCGGAGACGGTCCTGCACCCGTTCGTGGACCTCGCCCGTCGTCCGACGCGGCCGGGCGTCGGTGCGCTGGTCACCGATAGCGTCCTGCTGACGGACCTGCTCCCCTACGAGGTCGAGGACGGCAACCGGGAGGTGCGGAAACGGAAGGCCCTGACGTCGGGCGTGGGCGTCTCGCCCGAGGCCGCCGAGGTCGAGGACGCGAGGGTCCCGACGATCCGGGCGGCCAACACCGACGCGATGGTGGTCGAGCACGAACCGACCAGCCTCGACCGGAGCGGGAACGTCCCGACGGTCGGGGGGACGGCCCACCCGCCCGGCGAGTACGTCGACGCCATCGTCGACGGGTTCGAACGCACCTACGAAACGGTGCTGGCCCTCCGGGACGACGGGCAACTCTCGGCGGTCGGGCTCCCGGACGCCTTCGAGGGGGTCGAGAACCGCCTGGTGTACCGCTCGACCAAACGGTACACCCGCCTCCTCAGGTCGCTGTGTTCCCACGAGTGTTTCGGCGACGGGGCCCGCTTCGAGGTCGAAATCGAGCGGCTGTCGGTCCCGCTGTGTGACGGCCAGGTCGCCGAACCGCGTCCGTGGGCGCTGTTCGACGCCGAGCGGCGGGCGCTGACGCGGCTGGACCCCCCGCGGTTCACCTGCCGGGCCGACGGGCGCGACGTCCGGTTCGACGGGCGACGGACCGGCGTTTCCGTCGACGTGGCCGGGATCGAACGCTCGCGTCGCCGGATCGCGGCCGCAGACCGCGGGGACCTCCGACAACAGGTCGAGTTGCTGCGCGGGTGCTTCGGGGCGTCGCCGGCCCCGCCGTCGCCCTCCTGCTCCGCGCCGCCGGGCGAGGCGGTCGACGACGCGCAGTTCCGCCGGGAGGCCGCGGCGCTGTTCGACCGCGTCCGCTCGGCGGCGCTGTCGACCGACGACGGGTACCACTGGGCCGCGGTCGCGCCGGCGACCGGTCCCGACTCCGACCGGCTCACCCTGCGGGCGGCCGACGGCTCGCTGTACGCCGGCCGGTGTGGCATCGCGCTGTTCGGCGCCGCGCTGTACCGCGTCCTCGGCGAGGATCGCTACCGCTCGTTCGCGCTCGACGCCGTCCGCCCGGTCCGCGAGGCGGTCGCGGCCGGCCACGGCGACGAGTCGCTGGACCGCCTCGGCGGGGCGGTCGGCCTCGGTTCCGTGGCGTACGGGCTGGCCGCCGTCGGGGACCTCCTCGAAGAGCGGGTGCTGGTCGCGGACGCGACCCGGGTCACCGACGCCCTCTCGTCGTCGCTGGTGGCCGACGACGGAACCTACGACGTCGTGGGAGGCGCCGCGGGGACGATCCTCGGGTTGCTCGGCGCCCACGACCGCGGCGGGTCCGGGGACCTGCTCGCGTGGGCGACCGAGTGCGGCGACCACCTCCTGGAGAACCGCGTCGCGGTCGAGGGCTGCCGGGTCTGGGACACCGGCGACGACCGGCCGCTGACGGGGTTCGCCCACGGCGCTGCCGGCATCGCGTACGCGCTGGCCCGCCTGTGGGACGCGACCGGGACGGCGGCGTACCGCGACGCCGCCCTGGAGGCAATCGAGTACGAGTCCCGGGCGTACTCGGCGTCGGCGGGCAACTGGCCCGACTACCGCGAGCGCGCCGGCGAGCGGTTCCTCGACCAGTGGTGTCACGGCCGCAGCGGCGTCGGCCTGGCGCGGCTCGGGACCGACGCGGCCGTCGCCGACGAGCGCGTAACTCGCGGCGTCGAGCGCGCGAGCGAGGCGTTCCCGGTCGGTCGCCCCGGCCCGCACGACCATCTTTGCTGTGGGAACGCCGGGCGGGCGGCGTTCCTGCTGGAGGCCGAGCGGCGGACGGGCCGGTTCGACGGGGCGGCCCGGGACCTCCTGGGGGCCGTGCTCGCTCGCAAGCGCGAGACCGGCACGTACGAACTGCTGTCGTCGACCCGCGAGGTGGTCGATCCCACGCTGTTCCAGGGCGTCTCCGGCATCGGGTACGCGATGCTCCGGGTCACGGCGCCGGAGTTGCCCTGCGTGCTCCTGTGGGAGTGATCGTCGGCCCGGAACGCAAGCCTCTAATATTCCGGACGAAGTAGGTCCGGGTGCGGGCTCGTAGATCAGTGGCAGATCGCTTCCTTCGCAAGGAAGAGGCCCCGG
>CAYTAG010000245.1:0-4974 GCA_964435625.1 uncultured Halobacteriales archaeon
GACGTCGGCGGCCACGACCAGGGGCCGGCCGCGCTCGATGATCCACTCGATGACCGCCGCCGTGTCGGCGGTGCGGGTCGAATGGACGTCCAGCACCTGCCCGTCGAGGTCGACCAGCGCGACCGCGGTCGTCGTCCCGGGGTCGACGCCGACCAGGACGGGGTCGCGGCGCTTCGCCAGCGGCCGGAACTCGATGCCGTCGCGGCGTTCGCGCTCGATCTCGACGCGAGTGTCGCCCGAGCGCTCCCGCGAGACCGGCAACTCCTCCGGCGTCGCCTCGACCGTGAAGACGGCGTTGGAGAAGCCACCGTACTTCTCGGTTACCTCCCGCTCGTACTCCAGCGCGGCCTCGTCCAGTTCGGACTCGACCTCCCGGGCGCGGCGCTTGACGGCGCCGTGGATGCGGCGGGTGAACCGGTCCTCGGACCAGCCGCCGCTGCCGGTCGAGCGGCCCCGGGAGACCTTGACCCGGGTGGTGTTCTCGAACGCCGAGACCTCGTGGCCGACGTTGCTGGCCGCCAGCCGGGCCGCTGCCTCGGCCTCCTGCATGGGATCTTTGCCGTAGGGGACCCCGTTGCGCCGGGCCACCCGCGAGAGGGGTTCCGGGCGCTCGGCGCCGGTCACCTGGACGAGGCGGGTCCCCGCCGGGAGTTCCCGCAGCAAGTGAATCAGGGCGTCCTTGTCCTCCGCGAGTTCGTAGACGTTGTCGGTGGCGACGATGGCCGGCTCCTCGGAGTCGATCAGCCGGCGGAGCTTCCGCCGGGAGACCACGTCGCGCTCGACCGTCTCCCCGTCGAAGACGACGAGCGCGTAGGAAACGTCCCCGCGGACGTCCCCGCTCTGGACGTCCACGCCGAAGATCACGGCGTCCAACGCACTCGTTCGCGTGCTCACGGCCCCGGGTATGGGACGGCCCGGCATAAATCTCGTCCCCGCAACGGAATCGGCAGGGGCGTCTTCGGCTGGCGAAGGTGGCCGGCGCAACCGACGGGGCGAAGGTGGCCGGCGCAACCGACGGGGCGAAGGTGGCCGGCACCTCCGTCAGGCCGAGGTGTCCGGCACAGCCGCCAGGGGGAAGTAGCCCCTACAGCCGCCAGGCAGAGGTAGCCGGCACAACCGCCAGGGACGGCCGCCGCCACGATCCACGTCGGGTGGGACTTCTGAAAGACTCGCGGTGCTCGTCTTTCAACTCCCCGTTCGCACGGCTCACGGGGATGAAAGGGGCCGGGCGCTCGATCCCTCCCGGACGACGCAAGCACTGGACCGAGGGAGCGAACGGAGTGAGCGACCGAGGGAAGCGCGCAGCGAGTCCCGGAGGGATCGAGCGCGGTGGCTTTCTGGCCGTTGCGGTCGAGTGGTTCGTCAAACACGACGAAATCCGAACGAGAACAGCCGTCCACAGCTTTATCCGCCATCGGGCGACCAGCCCCGCCGTGACCTGACCGTCGTCGCGGAGCAGTCGAGGCTATCGTGCGGTGTGTCGCTCCGCGCCGAGGCCACGCACCGCCCGTTCGCCATCCGCCGCCGACGGCACGAGGAGCTACGGCATCCCCCGGGCCAGGAATTAAGCCGCGTTCTCCCGATTGCCCCGTATGATCGAACGCCTGGCGGTGACCGACGCCCACCGCGAGCACCGGGCGACGGTCCGGGAGTTCTGCGAGGAGGCAATCGCCCCGCACGTCGAGGAGTACGAGCGCCGCGGCGAGTTCCCCCGCGAAATCCTCGAACAGGTCGCCGAGGCGGGGTTGATCGGCGTCCCGTACCCGCCCGAGGAGGGTGGCGCGGGCCTGGACTACCGCTCGTACGCGATCACGATGGAGGAACTCTCCCGGACGTGGAAACTCGTCGGCGGCGCCGTCAACGTCTGCGTCGCCCTGGGGGGGTACCCGATCCACCGGTGGGGCGAGGACTGGCAGCGCCAGCAGTGGCTCCGCCCGGTCAACGAGGGAGAGTGGCTGTCCGCGACCGCGATCACCGAACCCGGTGCAGGGAGCGACGCCGCGGCCGTCGAGACGACCGCCAGAGAGGACGGCGACGACCTCGTGCTGGACGGCCACAAGGTCTGGACGACCAACGGCTCGGTCGCGGACGTCCTGCTCGTGCTCGCTCGAACCGGCGGTGAGGGCCACGAGGGTCTGTCGCTGGTCGGCGTCCCCGAACCTCACGACCGCGACGGCGTCGAAGTGGTCCGGGACATCCCCTGCATGGAGGGAGACGCCGCAATCGAGACCGAACTGCGGTTCGACGGCGTGCGCGTGCCCGCGGAGAACGTAGTGGGCGAGGAAGGCCGGGGGTTCCGGTACGTGATGGAGGGGCTGGACGTCGGCCGGATCGGGACGGCCGCCCAGGGGGTCGGCGTCGCGCAGGCCGCCCTCGACGCGAGCCGCGAGTTCGCCGACGAGCGCGAGCAGTTCGGCAAGCCGATCCGGGAGTTCCAGGGCGTCGGGTTCAAGCTGGCGGACATGGCCACCCGCACGGAGGCCGCGCGACTGTTGACGCTGGCGGCCGCCGACCAGCGGGACCGCGGCGAGCGAGTCACCCGGGAGGCCGCGATGGCGAAGACGTTCGCCACCGACGTCGCGATGGACATCGCCACCGAGGCGGTTCAGGTCCACGGCTCGCGCGGTTACTCGAAGGACTACCCCGTCGAGCGGTACATGCGGGTCGCGAAGGGGATGCAGATCTACGAGGGGACCAACGAGATCAACCGGCTGGTGATCGCCGACCGGCTGTACGAATAGCGGGAGAAGGCCCCATCGACCGCTCAGGGCGTCTCGCGGGTCTCCAGGGTGAAGTCGGACTTCGGGTAGGCGACGCAGGTGAGCGTGTAGCCGTCGCCCAGTTCGTCCTCGTCGAGCATCTCCTGGGTGTGGTGGACGACGTAGTCCTCGGAGGGGCCGTCGACGACGTGGCCGCCGCAGGAGAGACACTGCCCCTCGCGGCACGCGTACGGGAGGTCCCAGCCCTCGTCCTCGCCGGCCTCCAGCAGGGTCTCGTTCTCCTTGACCTCGATGGTCTCGCCCTCCTTGGCGTACTCGATCTCGAAGGTCTCGGCCTCGTCGTCGGAGATCGCCGCGGGAGTCTCCTCTTCCTCCGCCTCGGCACCACCCTCCTCGAGTTCACCGGCCTCGCCGGCGGGAACGGCGGCCGCCGCACCGCCGCCGGCGCCGATGGCGCGGTTCATCGGCTCCGGGAACTCGGTTTCGGGAACGGTCTCGGCCCGGTGTTCCAGTACCCGGTCGGAGATGTCCTGGGCCGGTTCCCAGCCGGTCCCCGTCGAGAAGTGCGCCAGGACCACCAGGACCGTCAGGCCGACCCCTATCGCCAGACCCAGCGTACTGATTGCCATGTGGCGGGGAGTTGGACGCCTCGGTATAATTTAGTTGTGATCCGCCGGCGGCGGCCGGTCGGCGACCCGAACGACCCACACCGGTCACGCCCACCCCGAGACGAAGGTTTATGACGGATCGGGGGACCAACCTCGCCGTGATCTGACCCCCGCCACGGACCGGCCTGCGATTGCCCGGCACACCGGCTCGTGGATTCGCTCGCCGGCCCGTCACGCGGCCGGCAAAGTCGAGTGCCGGCTGTTCGCTCGTGGGACCGCATGACCGATGGCCACGGCCTTCGCATCGAACCGGACGGCGTGTTCGGTATGCTGGTCCTCGTGGTCGGCCCTGGAGAGGGGGTGGAACGACGGAAGCGACGTGCTCACCGCCGCCGGCGTCACGGCGGGCACCGACCTCGCACTCCCCGTCGTTGCGGACTACTGCGGCACGGACGTCGCGGAACGGTCGCCGGAGAGATCGAGTACGACCGGTAGTTCCGTCGAGCCGACGACTCGTTGTCCACGTGACAAACGGGCCAGGACCCTGGAATCGCGGTACCTGGCCTCATCCCAGTAGCTCGAACACCACCAGCAGGAGGCCCATCACCATCAGGAACCCGCCGCGGATGCGGTACGTGGACTTCCCCTCGTCGGTGACCCCCTCGGTGCCCTTGAGCGCGAACGGCCAGTTGTCGAGTCGGAACGCCCTCTGGGGGTCGGTGTAGTACACCCAGCCGAGGTAGATGAAGGGAATACCGAGCAGAAAGCCCAGTACTTCAACCATACGACCGGTTCCACCTCGAAAGGGAAAACCTTCTCCGCCGGACACCGGTTCGTTCGACTGGCTTCGGTCCGACGACGCTACTCGCTCGTTGCGACCAGTGTCCCGACGCTCTCGGTCGGTCGCTCCCTGCCTTCCTCCGAGCGACCTCGTGCTCGCGGTTCCCTGCGGTCACCGCTCGCGTTCCCGTGGCGCTCACTCGCTTCGCTCGTCCCGGACGATCTCGTGACGGCCGAAGCCGTACCGGAGCCGGTTCGCCAGTCGCCGGGAGAACCGCCCCGGCCTGTCGCCGGTCGAACGGGAGCCGAACCGCTCGGCGAGCGCCTGGTAGATCAGCGGGAGCGGGACCTCCTGCTCCAGCGCCTCCTGGACGGTCCAGGTGCCCGTGGAACCGCCAGCGACGTGGTCCGCCACGTCCCCGAGGCCGGTCCCCTCCTCGCGGAAGGCCTCCTCGCAGAGTTCGAGCAGCCACGAGCGGATCACGGCCCCGTTGTTCCACGTGCGAGCGACGGCTTCGAGGTCGAGGTCGTAGCGGCCCTCGTGCAGGAGTTCGAACCCCTCGCCGTAGGCCTGCATGAGCGCGTACTCGACGCCGTTGTGGACCATCTTCACGTAGTGGCCGGCGCCCGACGGTCCCATGCGCTCGTGGCCGTCCGGGCCGGTGGCGACCGCGTCGAAGACCGGCGTCAGTTCCTCGTAGGCCCATTCGGGGCCGCCGACCATCAGCGAGAAGCCGAGTTCTGCACCGGCGGGGCCGCCGCTGGTGCCGCAGTCGAGGTATGCTGCGTCGGTCGATTCGGCCCGCCGAATCGAGTCCTCGAAGTGGGAGTTGCCGCCGTCGACGACCACGTCGTCGCCGTCCAGG
>CAYTAG010000246.1:0-4951 GCA_964435625.1 uncultured Halobacteriales archaeon
GCTCGCCGCCGGGCTGGAAGTCGGCTATCTTCGGCGTGCGGGCGCTGATCGCGTTGAAGTCCTCGATGGAGAGGTCGATCCCGGCCTCGGCGGCCATCGCGAGCAGGTGGAGCACGGCGTTCGTAGAGCCGCCGACTGCGACCTGCAGGGCGATGGCGTTCTCGAAGGATTCGCGGGTCAGGAAGTCCGAGGGCCGGCGGCCCGCCCCGACGGCCTCGACGGCGCGTTCGCCGCTCTCGCGGGCGACCTCGTAGCGGGCCTCGTCCTCGGCGGGCGGCGAGGACGAGCCCAGCGGCGCGAACCCGATGGCCTCGGAGATGGAGGCCATCGTGTTGGCGGTGAACATCCCGCCGCAGGCGCCCGCGCCCGGGCAGGCGTTGCGCTCCATCTCGTCGAGTTCGTCCTCGCTCATCTCGCCGTCGGCGACGGCGCCGACGCCCTCGAAGACGTTCTGGATCGTGATCTCGCGGCCCTCGTGCTCGCCGGGCATGATCGAACCGCCGTACAGGAAGACGCTGGGCAGGTCCGTCCGGATGGACGCCATCATCATCCCCGGCATGTTCTTGTCACAGCCGCCGACGGTGACGAGGCCGTCCATGCGCTCGCCGAACGCGACCAGTTCCACCGAATCCGCGATGACCTCCCGGGAGACCAGCGAGGCCTTCATCCCCTCGGTCCCCATGGAGATGGCGTCCGAGATCGTGATCGTGCCGAACTCGATGGGCATCCCGCCCGCGGAATCGACCCCCTCGTAGGCCGCCCCCGCGACGTCGTCCAGGTGGACGTTGCAGGGCGTGACGTCCGCCGCCGGGTTGGCGATGCCGACCATCGGCGAGTCGAAGTCGGCGTCGTCGTAGCCCATCGCCCGGAACATCGCCCGGTGGGGTGCCCGCTCCACTCCCTCGGTGACCGCCGCGGAGGGCAGGTCCGTCCCGCCCGATCCGGTCGCCGGATCGCTACGCTGGTTCATACGACTGCGAGGGCGCGAGGCGGTTTAAACGCGGCGTCGAGACGGGCCTCGTCGAACTGCCGCCCGGGGAGACGGCCCAAGCCGGGACATCGCCGACCGCCCCGTCAGCCCTCGAACTCGTACTCCTGGACCTGGACCTCGTGGTCGTTGTACGTCGCGCTCACGAGAATCGTATCCCCGGGGTTGCTGCAGGTGACGGTCGCACTGGCCCCGGAGTCAGGGGGCAGGGAGGCGGTCCCGCAGTCACCGGAGACGTCGACGGCGTCCGCGCGCTGGACCGTCTCGACCCGTATCGTCACGTCGTTGCCCTCCTCGCTGAAGGACACGGACGCCTGGGGGTTCGTACGGACGTCGTCGCCAAGGTCCAGGACGAACGTTCCGACGACCGCCGCCAGCACCACCGTGACCGCGACCATCAGGATGACGCCGATGACCGTCGATACGGCCCGACCGCCGGCCGAGGTGGTGTTCCTTTTCATTCTCCTGCTCGGTTTACTAATTTTACGTTGACCCGGAATAATTGTATTTTGGCCGGACGGCCGGGTCCGTCCCCTCCTACCGACGGGTTACGGTCGACAGCGGATCACACCCGCTGGGGCGCAGGCCGCGGATCCTGAAGAACCGTCAGGAACGTTCGTGTCGAAAATATCTATAGTTCGATAGTCCCTCGGTATCCAGTGGCATGACGGACGAGGACGCCCACGAGACGTACGGGCGGATGGCCGGGGGATACGCCGAGACGAACCCGCACGTCGAACCCCGGGAGGGCTACGAGTGGCCGATGGTCGAGCGACTGCTGCCGGCCGTCGAGGGGCTGGACGTCCTCGACGCCGGGACCGGCCCCGGGTACTACGCCGCCTCTCTCGCCGACCGCGGCGCGAACGTCATCGGGGTCGACGCCAGCGAAGTGATGATCGCGGAGGCTCGAAAGCGCCACGGCGACCGTGCGGACTTCCTGCGGGCCGACCTCCGCGGGACGCTGCCGTTCGCGGACGGCCGGTTCGACCTGGTAGTTTGCCAGCTAACCCTCGAACACGTCCGCGACTGGGACCCGGTGATGGCCGAGTTCGCCCGGGTGCTCGGCGAGAGCGGCAGGCTAGTCGCCTCGACGGACCACCCGTTCAGCACCTACTTCGTGATCGAGCACGAACCCCCGGAGATCGGGTCCGCGACCGTCCAGTCCGCGGACTACTACGCCGTCGAGCGGTACGAGCGCAACTGGGGCGAGGACGACCCCCTCCGGGTGCCGTTCTACCGCCGCCCGCTCCGGGGAATGCTCGGGCCGCTGTTCGACGCGGGGTTCGTGCTGGAGGACCTGCTGGAACCGCCGCCGGGGACCGACGACGAGTTGCTGGGGTACTTCGACGACGAACTGCCCCGGTTTCTCGGGCTACGGGCGTTGCTCGCGCCGGACTGACCGCCCGACCAGCCAGGACCGGGGGACGGCCGCCGCCGGCGGAGACTATAAGCCGCTCTGGCACGCGTTCGCACACGGAGTTCCCCGGAGGGCCACGGTGACCGAAGACATACTCGTCCTGCACATCGACGACGAGCCGGCGTTCGCGAAGCTACAGCGCACGTACCTGGAGGACGTCTTCGAGACGGCGTTCTCGATGGAGACGGTAACCGACCCGGCCGAGGGCCGCTCGTACCTCGACGACCGCGACGTCGACTGCGTCGTCTGTGACTACGACATGCCCGGGACCGACGGGCTGGAGTTGCTCGCGAGCGTCCGGGAGGCGTATCCAGCGCTCCCGTTCGTCCTGCTCACCGGCAAGGGCAACGAGGAGGTGGCCAGCGAGGCCATCCGGCTCGGGGTCACCGACTACGTCCCGAAACCCTCCGGCTCGAAGGAGTACAGGACCCTGGCGAACCGCATCCACAGCGCGGTCACCCAGTACCGGCGCCAGCGACGCGCCCGCGAGGAGGCGACGGCCCTCCGGGCGCTCTGTGACCGACTGCCGAGGGCCCTCCTCGGACTCGACGCGGATCGGCGGATCACCGCGGTGAACGAACGAGCGGCGACCCTCCTCGGACGACCGGAGGCCGAGTTGCGCGGGACCGCCGTCGGGGAGACCGCCCTGGCGTCCGGGGACTCGCCGTTCGCCGAGAGGCTCCGCCGCACGCTCGACGGCCGCGACCCCGCGACCGTCGAGGGCTACAACGAACCCCTGGCGCGGGACCTCCGGGTCCGCGTCTATCCCGGTCCGGACGGGGCGACCGTCTCGATCACCGACGACCCGGAGTAGCGCCGGCGGGGTAGCGACCCGGTGCGACGCGCTGAACGGCCAGAACCGTCATCCACGTTTATATCGGACGGCCGACTTCGATACGACGGGATGACGAGCGTTCTCGACCCCCTCATCGTCGTCCTGGGCGTCGCGACGGTGGCCCAGGCCGCCCTCGGTGTCCTGGCGTGGCGGTTCCGCCCGATCCCGGGCGCCCGGCCGCTGACGGCGCTGATGGGCACGTCGGCGCTGTGGGCCAGCGGTTCGATCCTCTCGCTGTTGAGCGTGAGTTACCCGGCGAACGTGCTGACGACGCAACTGGCCTACGTGGGGATCAGCCTCGTGCCCGTGGCGTGGCTGTTCCTCTCGCTGGAGTACGCCGGGGGGGAGTCCCGGGTCACGGGCCGCACCGTCGCGCTCGCGTCGGTCGTGCCGGCTCTCACCGTCTCGGTCGCGTGGACCAACGGCGCCCACGAGTTGATGTGGCGCTTCGACGGCCTGCACACCGTCGGGTCGTTCTCGGTGATGTCGATCTCCTCGTACGGGCCGTGGTTCTGGGTCCACACCACCTACTCGTACCTGCTGCTGGCGGCGGGCACGGTCGTCTTCCTGCGGACGGTCGTCAACGCCAGGCGCATCCACCGCTACCAGGTCGGGCTGACGCTGGGGGCGGCCCTGGTCCCGTGGGTGAGCAACGTCACCCACCTCTCGGGGCTGGCGCCGGTCGCGTTCGACCCGACGCCGTTCCTCTTCATCGTCTCGGGGTCGCTGTTCGCCGTTGCCTTCTTCCGGTACCGGCTCGTCGACCTCCCGCCGATTGCCCGCGACGTCGTCCTCGAAGAGATGGACGACGGCGTCGTGGTGCTGGACCACGAGGACCGCGTCGTCGACGTGAACCCGCGGGCCGAGGAACTGCTCGACGTCGACGGCTCGGCGGTCGTCGGCCGGGACGCGACGGCGCTGTTCCCGCCACGGTACGTACAACGGGAGGTCGACCCGGCCGAACGGCCCCCGCGGACGGACGGAACCGGGGCGGCCGAGGTGACGGACGGAACAGGGGCGGCCGAGGTGGACGAGCGAGCGGACGGAAACGCGGAGACCGAAGCGGACGAGCGGGTGGGCGGAAACGGGGCGGCCGAGGTGGACGAGCTGGCGGGCGGGCTCCCCAGGGACGACCGGATCGTCCCCGACCTCGGCGCGGAGGATCGGATACTGAGCCTGCACGTCACTCCCCTCCAGGGCCGCGGCGGGTGGGTCCGCGGCCGGGTGATCATCCTCCGGGACGTCACGGTCAGGGAGGAGCAACGGTACGAACTCGAACGGCAAAACGAGCAGTTGAGACGCCAGAACGAGCACCTCGAGGAGTTCGCCAGCATCGTCTCCCACGACCTGCGGAACCCGCTGAGCCTGGCGGGTACCCACCTCGACCTCCTGGCCGAGGAGCGCGACGGCGACCACGTCGAGGCCATCGCGGGCGCACACGAGGAGATGGAGGCGATCATCGAGGACCTCCTGACGCTCGCCCAGGAAGGGAAGGTCGTCGGCGAGACGAAGCCCGTGCCGCTGGCCGCCGTGGTCGAGAGCGTGACGGCGGTCGACCGGGAGGCGGCGACAGTCGTCGCGGAGGACCTGCACACGGTCAAGGGCGACCCCGGCCGCGTCCAGCAGTTGTTCGAGAACCTGTTCCGGAACGCCGTCGAGCACGGCTCGACGAGCCCTCGCTCGCACGCTCGCGAGGACGCCGTCGAGCACG
>CAYTAG010000247.1:0-4942 GCA_964435625.1 uncultured Halobacteriales archaeon
AGGTCGCCGACGTCGCCCAGGTCACCGAGGTCACCATCCGGAACCGCTACCAGGAACAGATCGAAGCGATGGGCATCCACAGCTAGCCCCGTCGCCCCGCTTCTCCGACCGCCGACCGACCAGCCGCTGGCACGTCTCGGGCCGTCACGCGCCGGATTCCGGCGACGTAACTCCTCCATAACTACACCGTCGCTACATGGTTAGCATCGGCCTACTCTACGGTGATCGCCCCGTTCGGTCGATGTCAACTAATCACAATGACCGGGCGGTCTCCGACCCCGACACTCAATAGTTACCCCCGCCGCTCGACACAGTTTTATCCGTATTCCTACAGTTTAGCGGTCGTGACCGCCTCGCCCGGGATCGTCGGCCGAGGGACCGACGCAGCCGTGGTCGCTTACCGGGGCGCCGTCGCGGCGACCGCTGCGAGGTAGAAGATTCAAGCCGGCGGGCCGCCTACGCCGGGACGAATGCGCCTCGACGACTACATCGAGGGGCTACAGCGGGACGCCGACGCCGAGCGACGGCGCCTCGCGAAAGAGAAGTCCTACGCGATCACCGACTACCTGGAGGACGTCGAGCGCGCCTTCCAGGAGACCGTCCAGGGCGACGCCCTGTTCGGGTCGACGGCCCCCTCCATCTTCGTCGGGCGCTCGAACTACCCGCAGGTGAACACCGGCATCCTCTCGCCGGTGGGCAACGAGGACAGCGCGACGGAGTTCGTCACCGACGGCGAGTGGTACCGCCGGGGACTGGGCATCGACGACGTGCTCCAGCGCCGCACCGGCCTGCTGAACTCGACGCGCTCCTCGCAGGTCGACGTCGATGACGTCTGGGACGGCTTCGTCGGCGTCCAGCGGGAGGTCGCCATCGCGGACCGCCCGGTGGACGTCGAAATCGGCCTGGACGACGCCCCCGACCTCGATCTGGACTTGGGGCCGGAGGACGTTCGTACCCCGACCGGCCCGCGCGCCCGCGCCCGGGACGCCACCCTCGCGGAGAACCCCCACGTGCCGCGCCCCGTGAAGAAGACCCTGGAGGACGACGACTGGCGCGCCGAGGGGGCGATGACCTACCTCTACCGCCGGGGGTTCGACGTCTACGAGATCAACAAGATCCTCTCGGCGGGCGCGCTCGGCCGCGGGCAGGACCGCCGACTCGTCCCGACCCGCTGGTCGATCACCGCCGTCGACGACACCGTGGGGACGTACCTCCGCGGGCGGATCCGCAACAACCCCTCCGTCGACGAGGTGGAGGTCCACGAGAGCGAGTACGTCGGCAACCGCTACTGGGTGATCCTCGCCCCCGGCCAGTGGGAGTTCGAACTGGTCGAGATGAAGTCCCCCGGCAGCATCTGGAACCCCGACCCCGAGGGCGAGGTCTGGATGGGCGCCGCCTCGGAGGGCTACGAGGGCCGCACCGGCTACGTCGACGAGACCGCCGGCGCCTACTACGCGAGCCGACTGGGGGTGCTGGAGTACCTCGACGAGATCGGCCGCCAGGCGAAGTGCCTGGTGCTGCGGGAGGTCAGCGACGACTACTGGGCGCCCGTCGGCGTCTGGCAGATTCGGGAGTCCGTCCGCAACGCCTTCGAGGGCGTTCCCGGGAGCGCGAGTGACCGGGAGCACGGCGAGCGTCCGCTCGCCGGAGAGTACGGGACCGCCGAGACGTTCCACGACGCCGTCCGCGGCGTGGCACCGCTATTGCCCGTCTCGCTGGGGCGGTTGCGGCGGAAGTCCGAACTCGTCTCGGGACTGCAGGCGAACCTGGCGGACTTCGGCGGCGGGTGAATACGGCTTCGATACCGGGACTACAGCCGCGCCCACGCCTCCTCGACCATCTCGCCGGTGTCCGCGACGATGTCCGCCCACGCCTCGTCGTCGGGGGCCATCCCGACCAGGCGTGCGACCTTCATGATCGAGACGTGGTAGACGTGCTGGACGCCGGGTTCCTCCTGCCAGACGATCACGTTGCAGGGGAACAGCCCGCCGATCCGCAGGTCGCTGGCGTCGAGCGCCCGGTCGGCCATCTCGGGGTTGCAGGCCCCGAGCACGTAGTAGGGGTCGCGGTCGGCGCCGACCTTCTCGTTCAGCAGTTCCGAAGGTGAGAACTCCACGGGCACGCCGAAGCCGGCCTCGGTGAAGACCTCGCGGACGTGCTCGATGGCTTGCTGGTGGTCCATTTCCAGGGTCGCGCGCTTCTCGCCGCGGTCCTCGGGATCGACGGCGGAGGGGTCGATGGGGAACGTCACGTCAGTCCTTGGCAGCACAGGGGTAAACCGGCGTCGGGGGCGCTAATGGCGGAGACACTGGCCGAGGCGGCCGCCATCGGCCGCCTCACACCGGGATCGGCAGCCAGGACAGCCAGTCGACGATCCGCTCGGGAGGCAACAGTGGCTCGCGTAGCACCAGCCAGTCGAGGAAGACCAGGCCGCCGCCGTGGGCCACCACGGAGGGGAGGATGGAGTCGGTCCGGTAGTCGACGGCGCCGAACAGGACGTCCGTCGGGCCGGACAGCCAGAACTCGATGGCCGGCTTGCCCGCGTGCATCAACTGGTAGACGACGGGACTGACGAACACGGCCTTGAACCCGATGTGCCTGATGCCCACGCAGAGCAGCCCCCGGTAGTACGTCTCGGTCGCCAGCGCGAGCACGAACAGCCCGACCGCGTGCGGGAGGAAGTCCGTCGGCGCGAGCGTGGTCCGCCACATCGGGTAGAACTCCCGGATCGTCGGCAGCGACGACCCGACGACGTAAAAGGGGAGGACGAACAGCGCGAGGACGACGGTGTTCCTGATCGCCCGGCGGTCGACCCGCCAGCCGAGTTGCCGGCCGTGGGTCAGCCCCAGGGCCAGCGGCCCGACGACGAACAGGAGCGTCTCGGCGACGGCTCGCTCCGGGAGGTCGCCGACGTCGAGTTGCCGGCGGACGAGCAACACGGCCGCCCCGAGGAGGACGGTCCGCCGGAGCCAGGTGCGTTCGTCGACGCGGAGGGGGAACCGGGCGGCGACGTCGCCCACGCGCCGTTGCAGTCGGGAACTCACGGACCGGGGGCGCTCAACTGGTCGGGACCGGGCCGGTCCCGATCACGTCGCGGACCTCCCGGACGAACTCCTGGCGCTTCTCGAAGTAGGTGGTCCCGACCGAGTCGAGCACGGCGTCCAGTTCCCGCGGGCCGTCGGGCGTCCGGATCACCGTCTCGCCTTCCTTGCGACGGATCTCGCTACGCTCCTGGGGCCAGGTGAGCCGCGAGGCGACCCGCGCCAGCGGTGCCCCCTCGACCGGTTCACCGTCGCCCAGCTCGACGGCGGGTTCTTCTTCCTCGTCGTTGTCCTCGGCCATGCGCGGGGGTTCGACGGGGCCACGATTAGGGCTTTCGGAACGGCCGCTCGCCCTGTCGCCCGGAAACCCCAAAGGCGGCCGGTCCGACGGTCGGACGTGCGCACCGTCTTTCACGTCTCGACGGCGGAACAGCTCTCGTACGTCGACGCGAAGGTCCGGAACCTGCTGGGGGACGGGACGGTCGACGTCGATCACGTCGTGGTCCTGCTGGATGCGCCGGACGCCATCGACGAGGCGGCCGGTCGCCTCCGCGAGCAGAGCGAGGCGGTCCTGGCGGCGGGTGCCGACCTCGCGATCTGCTCGAACGCCGCACGCGGTGGGACCCGGGTCGACGAACTCCCGGACGGGGTTCGGCAGGTCTCCTCCGGCGTGGGGGAGTTGACGCGGCTCCAGCACGAGGGGTACGCCTACGTCAGGCCGTGAGTGACGGAGACGAACGAGCGACTCGGACGCGGCTCAGACGAACCGGAACGTCTCGAGGTTCTTCGGCGCGAACGTCCGCATGTTGTACTCGTGGTACAGCGCCGACGAGAGGTCCTGGGCGGAGGACTCGTCGCCGTGGACACAGAGCACCTTCTCCGGGCGCGGGTTCATCGTGCGGACGAAGTTCTCCAGGCCCTGGCGGTCGGCGTGGCCGGAGAAGCCGTCGACGGTCTCGACGTCCATCCGCAGTTTGAGCGTGTCGGTCCGGCCGGCGCCGCTGCCGTTCAGCGGGATCTCGTCCCAGCCGTTCTGGATGCGCCGTCCCAGCGTTCCCTGGGCCTGGTAGCCGACGAACGTCAGGGTGTTGTCGGGATCGTCGCCCAGCAGTTCCAGCCAGGACATGATCGGTCCGCCGGTGACCATCCCGGAGGTCGAGAGGATGATCGAGGGGTCGCCGTCGCGGATCTCCTGGCGTTCCTCGTCGCCGCCGTCGACGTGGTTGAACTGGTCGGCCAGGAAGGGGTTCTCGTCGTCGTGGAAGATGCGGTCCCGGAGGTCGTCCCGCAGGTACTCGGGGTAGGTGGTGTGGATGGCGGTGGCCTCCCAGATCATGCCGTCGAGGTGGACCGGCATGGTGGGGATGTCGCCATCGCGCATGGCCTCCTCCAGCACGAGCATGATCTCCTGGGAGCGGCCGACCGCGAACGCCGGGATGACGACCGTGCCGCCCTGCTCGTAGGTGTCGTTGATGACGCGTTCGAGTTTCCGCTCGGAGTCCTCCTGGTCGGTCTGGTAGTCGTTGCGACCGCCGTAGGTCGACTCCAGGACGAGCGTCTCCACGCGCGGGAAGTCGTTGACCGCGCCGTTGAACAGGCGGGTGTCCTCGTAGTGGATGTCCCCCGAGAAGGCGACGTTGTACAGGCCCTCGCCGACGTGGAAGTGCGCGATGGACGACCCGAGGATGTGCCCGGCGTTGTGCAGGGTCAGTTTCACGTCCGGCGCGATGTCGGTCACGTCGCCGTAGTCAAGCGTGACGGTGTGTTTGATCGCCTCCCGGACCATCTCGGAGTCGTACGGCGGCGTGCGGCCCTCCTTCGCCGCGACGTCGAGGTAGTCCAGGGTGAGCAGGCCCATCAGGTCCCGCGTCGGTTCGGTCGTGTAGATGGGACCGTCGTAG
>CAYTAG010000248.1:0-4914 GCA_964435625.1 uncultured Halobacteriales archaeon
GTGTGGTTCTCGCTGTGGTAGTTCGGGTCGTCTACCTGTTTCGGCCCGTCCGAGTCGCTCATTACCCCCGCGTTTGCCGCCCACGCTCAAACGTTCTTCCCTCCGTGCGAGTGGGTGGCCCCGATCAGTGGTCGGGGAACTCGCCGGCCTGCTCGAAGGTCGGGTCGTAGACGTCGTCACCGTCCCGGACCGCGCCGCCGAGGTACGGCGTGCCGACGATCCGCGGACTCCGCCGGTGCTCGGTCGACCCCTCCGTGATCGCCGCCGTGACCTCCGCCCGGACGTCGGCGGGGAGGTCCGCCAGGGCGACGTAGGCGTCCCGGTCCCGGAAGAGGTCCCAGTGGGCGGTCCTCTCGGCCGCGAGTTCGTCCCCGTCGACGTCGAACGCGATCACGCCGTCGTCGACCAGGTAGTCGTACGGTTCGAGGAACGCCGCGACGTCGGCGGCGACGTCGACCGCTTTCCCGGTCCCGACCGCCTCGCGGACCGTGGATCGCACCGTCCCGGGAGCGACGGCGAGGCCGACGTAGCGGGCCGGACGCTCGAGTCCGTCGGCGAGGGGGACCATCCGGAGTTCGTAGCGGTCCTCCAGCAGGGCCTCGCCGTGCGTTCCGGTGATCGCGGCGGTGACCCGGTCGGGGGCCGGTACGTCCCCGCGTGAGAGTCGGACGAACAGCGTCCGGATCACCTCCGCGGCCGGCCCGGGGTGGTCCTCGGTTCGTTCTATCGACGCCTCCACGCGGAGGTGGCCGTCGTCGGGTTCGGTCACGTCTTCGAGGACGTGAGCGTACCGGTCCGTGTTGACCCACGACTGGACGACCACGAGATACTCCTCGTCGAGGGTCGTCCCGTCGAGGAAGGCGGCCAGCGCGTCGCCAGCGTCGTTGGTCCGGACGTCTTCGAGGTGGTCCGGGTCGGTCAACGCCGCGACGTACCACTCCGGGGAGTACGCGTACGAGGTCACGCCACCGTGGACGACGGGCCCCGCCCGGAGGCGTTCGACCTCGCCGATGGACGTCTCCAGGCGGTCGGCGGCCACGTCGTCGCCGTCCGTGGCCGTCGGATCGTCCGTCGACGTCGGGTCGTGCGTCGGCGTCGGTTCGTCTGTCGGCGTCCCGTCGGTGCGGTCCTCGCCGCCGGGGCCGTCCGCCAGACACCCCGCGGTCCCGACGAACCCCGCCGCGGCGGCCCGGAGGAGTACCCGGCGCCCCGGTTCGTCCATACGTCACCTCCGGGCCCGAACGACCAAATACGTCCGGGAGGGTGAAACCGGCGTTTGAGCGTCGTCGCGATACGTCCTGGCGCTGGCGGATCCGCCTTGGAACCCCCAGACGCGACGGCTGACGACTGCGAGACCCGACGACGTCACTCCCCGGTCCGGACCCGGGTGGCGGTCACCCGCCCCGGTTCTACAGCACCGCGACCGCGACCCCCGAGAGGATGATCACACCGAGGACGTCCCCGACGTTGGTGACGACCGGGATCGTCGTGTCGTCGGGGTCCAGCCCCAGGCGGTAGGAGACGTAGGTGGCGGAGACGCTGAGGACGATCACCACCGCGGTCAGCGAGAGGCCGCTGACGACGGTGATCGTCAACACGGTCGACAGTCCCATCGGCGCGGCGACGAGGTGGCCGACGACCCAGGCCGCCAGGCCCAGCAGGACGAAGACGGTCGCCGCCATCGAGAGGACGGCCGCGACGTTCGTCCGGAGGGTGCCGTCCCGTGGGTCGAACGAGATGGTTCCCAGGTGCAGGCTGGTCGACAGTCGGGCGCTCAGGATGGCCCCGAGGTTCCCGCCCATGCCGATCATCACGGGAACCAGCACCAGCAGCGTCGGGTTGTCGAGGTAGGTCGCCTCCAGTTCCTCCAGCACGAACCCCGATCCCATCTCCAGGAGGCTCAACGCGACCAAAAGCGGGAACATCGTGGCGACGATGCTCCGGACGGTCCAGGTGGCCGGCGATCCGGGGTGGTCCGTCATTCAGCGACCTCCCGTCACAGTACCAGCCCCACGGCGGCCACCGCGGCGTACAGGAAGACGACGCCGAACACGTCGCCCAGGGTCGTGACGACGGGGCCGACCAGGTTGTCGGGGTCGAGGCCGCGCTGGAACGCCGCGAACACCAGCGCGAGCACTCCCACGATCAGGACGACGGAGGTGAGCGAGCCGGCGAGGAAGGTGATGCCGACGAGTTCCGCCAGCGACGCCGGCTGGCGCCCGGGCAGCCCCGCCAGGATCGCCCACGCCAGGACGCCGACGATCACCGAGATGCCGACGCCGTTGACGAACGAGGCGACGACCGTGGCGACGAGTCGGCGGTCGTCGTCGAACCGCGGTTCGATCAGCCCCTGGTGGAGGCCGCTGGAGACGCGGGCGCCGAGCGCACCGTACACGTTGCCCCGCGTCGCCAGGAAGGCGGGAAGCAGCAACAGCAGCCCGGGATACTGCTGGAAGTTCTCGCGCATGGCCTCCGAGCCGAGGACGGCGCCGGCGAAGATGCTGCCGGCCAGGCTGACCGCCAGCACGGGCATCGACTCCCGGTAGATCGCCCAGACGTCGCCCCCGTCGACCATGTCCGTACACTGCGCCTCGCGCTTAAAAATCCCTGACGGTGGGGCGGCGACGACCGTCGCGGCGCCCCGGTGTCCGTCGCGGGCGCCACGGAGTCGACGTAGGTCCCCGGGATCGGTCCCGAAAACGGTTCCCGAAAGCGACTACCGAAAAGCTCCGCGAAAACGGCTACCCGAAAAAGCGGCTCAGCAGTCCGCCCGAGGACTCCTCCTCGTCGTCTTCGTCGTCCGCCTCGGGTTCCGCGCCCTCGACGGCGAACGGCGCCCGCTCGCCCTCCCCGGGCGGGACTTCCTGGCCGTCGGCCGGCGGCTGTTGGGCCGGCGACTCGCCCTGTGGCGGACCCTGCGGCGGTGGCCCTTCATCCGGTGGCCGTTGCCCCGCAGGCGGCCCTTCGCCTGGCGGTGCCCGTTCGCCTGGCGGGACTCCCTCGTCGGGATCGGAGGCCGGTTCGTCGGAGGGGTCCGACCCCTCGGCCGGTGGCCGTTCGTCGGCGGGCGGGCGTTCGTCGGCGGGCGGTCCCGTGCCGGCGTCGTCGAACCGGATGCCCGATCCGTCCGCTTCGTCGACCGCGTCCCTGGCGTCGGATTCCATCGCCGCCGCGATCTCCTCGGCCGCCCGGTCGACGTCGACGTCGTTGCCGACCAGTTCGTCCCCCTGGGCCACGCCGGACTCGCCAGCCGATTCGCCGGCCGCCGATCCCTCGGCGGATTCGGGTGGCGAATCGCCGCTGACGCCCGCGAGGTCGTCTATCGCGTCCATCGGCTGGTCGCCGGTCTCGCCGTCCTGGGCGGGGGCCGCGTCGTCCGATTCGGCGACCGCTTCGTCGGCCGTCGGCGGTTCCTCGTCCGCCGGTGGTTCGTCCGCCGCGGGTTCCTCGTCGGTCGGCGGCTGGTCGCCGCTTTCGACCTGCTCGTCGGTCTCGACCCGCTCGTCGACGGCTGGCTGCTCGTCGGGGGTGGATTCGTCTTCGTCCCGCTCGGCCGGGCCGTCCTCCTGGTCGGTCGCGTCGTCGTCCGGTTCGGCCGCATCCTCCCGTTCGGCAACGTCCTCCTCCTGGTCGGCCCCGCCGTCGTCCGGTTCTGGCGCCGAGGGGACGACGGGCGCCTTCTCCAGGCTCTCGGCGATGACGATGTCGGCCAGGCCGCGGAACCCCTCGGTGGCGGGGGCGTCCGTGTCGGTGGCGACGACGGGGTCGCCGGCCAGCGCGCTCCGGTCGACGGCGTCGTCCTCGGGGACCACCGCCAGGACGGGCAGGCCGAGCTGGTCGGAGACGGCCCCGACGTCGAGATCCTGGGGGTCCGTGGCCCGCGTCAGGACGACCCCGGCGACGGCGCCGCCCAGGCGCTCGGTGACCTGGTGGGTCTTGGCGGTGTCCTGCAGGGCGACCGGTTTCGGCGTCGACACGAGGACGACCGCGTCCGCGAGCGCCAGCGGGAGCACAGTGTCGTGGCTGAGTCCGGCGCCCAGGTCCAGCAGGACGTAGTCGAACGCTTCCCGGAGCCCGTCGATGGCGTCGGACATGGCCTCGGTCTCGACGCTGGCGAATCCGTCCAGCGAGATGCCGCTGGGGACGGCCGCCAGGCCGGCGTCGATCTCGTAGACGGCCTCCCGGAGGTCGGCCTCCCCCGCCAGCACCTCGTGCAGCGTCGGGCCGTCGGGGTCCAGCCCCAGGAACCCGCCCAGGTTCGCCATGCCGAGGTCGGCGTCGACGATGGCGACGGTGTACCCCCGCTCGGCCAGCGCCGCACCGAGGTTCACCGTCGTCGCGGTCTTGCCGACGCCGCCCTTGCCGCTGGCGACGGCGTATACGGTGTGAGCCATACCTGTTCGCTGGTTGCGACAACGGGGCCACACCTTATAAATCATTGCCGGACGGCGGCCGGTAGCTTGAAGTCCGGGATCGCAAGTCGGCGTAGCGACGGTCGGTAGGGCCCGCGAGCCTCGTGCCGGCACGCCAGCGAACGCCGGCGACCTAGCAATGCTTTACTTTCTAAAGCGTGATGTTTTGGGATCCGACGTTCTGGTCTGCCCGGGTGGAGCCACGAACGGTTGCGGGTCCGTTCCGGCGACCGAACCCGGTGTGGGGTCCGATCACGGGGTTCCAACAGTTACTTCCGGTCACCCCGGCTAGCGAGACCAATGAGTCAACAGGAGTCCGACGAACAGTCCGACCGGCGGAAATACGAGTTCCGCAAGGTCATCGAGGAGCTACAGGAGTACGAGGGCTCCGGGACCCAGCTCGTCACTATCTACGTCCCCCCGGATCGCCAGATCAGCGACGTCGTCGCCCACGTCACCCAGGAGCACAGCGAGGCGAGCAACATCAAGTCCAAGCAGACCC
>CAYTAG010000249.1:0-4909 GCA_964435625.1 uncultured Halobacteriales archaeon
CAGTCCGACGCTAGCAGTGGCGAGCAGTTGGCGGCGGTACACTGGCGGTATTCAGGCCCGACGTTCCAAAAAGTTTCACCTACGACGTCTGATCAGGAAGTCTGCTGGACGCCGCCGAAATCTACCCTCGACGGTCGGCGGTCGCCCCGCTACCGGGACCGGCCTGGAGCCGTTATCCCTTGATGTTCGCCACGGGGAACGTCCGCGCCACCTTGTCGCCGATCCCCAGCTCGTCCGACACGCGGACCACCTCGTCGACGTCCTTGTAGACGCCGGGGGCCTCCTCCGCGACGGTGGCGCCCGACTGGGCCTTGACGTAAATCTGCTGTTGCTCGCGGAGTTCGTCCTGGACGTCGCCGCCCCAGTAGGTGTTTTTCGCCTCCGTGCGGCTCATCAACCGCCCGGCGCCGTGGGCCGTCGAGCCGAAGGTGGTGGTCATCGACTCCTCGCCGCCCCGCAGGATGTAACTCCCCGCGCCCATTGAGCCGGGGATGATGATCGGCTGGCCGACGTGCTCGTAGACGTCCGGAATCTCCGGGCGACCGGCGGGGAACGCCCGGGTGGCGCCCTTGCGGTGGACGTAGAGGTCGCGCTGCTCGACGTCGACGGCGTCCTCGTGGGGGACTGCGGTACCCTCGGAATCGACGCCGACCTCGTGGGTCTCCTTTTTGGCGATGTTGTGGGCCACGTCGTACAGCAGGTGCATGTCCATCGCCTGCCAGTCGCGACCGAACACCTTCTCGAAGACGCGGCGGGTGCGGTGCATGATCAACTGGCGGTTCACCCAGGCGTAGTTGATCGCCGCGCACATCGCGCCGTAGTAGTCCTCCGCGAGCTGGGACCCGGCGGGCGCCGCCGCCAGCTCCTTGTCCGGCAGACGATCCAGCAGGCCCTCGTGGCGCTTCTCGATCTCGCGCAGGTAGTCGTTGCAGGTCTGGTGGCCCAGGCCGCGGGACCCGCAGTGGATCAGGACGACGATCTGGTCCTCCGCCAGCCCGTAGGCGTCGGCCACGTCGTCCAGATAGACGTCGGTGACCCGCTGGACTTCGAGGAAGTGGTTGCCCGATCCCAGCGACCCGACCTGGTTGCGCCCGCGGTCTTTGGCCTTCTTCGTGATCTTCTCGGGGTCGGCCTCCGGACGGCGGCCCTCGTCCTCGCAGTGCAGCAGGTCGTCCTCGACGCCGTAGCCGGCGTCGACGGCCCACTCGACCCCCCGCTCCAGGATTTCGTCCAGTTCGCGGCCGTCGGCCTGGTGGATGCCGCCGCCGCCCAGGCCCGAGGGGACGTTGGCGAACAACTGGTCGACGAGTTGCTCCTCCTCGCCCCTGACGTCGTCGTACGTCAGGTTAGTTTTCATTATCCTGACCCCGCAATTAATGTCGTAGCCGACCGCTCCGGGCGAAATACAGCCGGTCTCGGCGTCCATCGCGCCGACGCCGCCGACGGGGAAGCCGTAGCCCTGGTGGCCGTCGGGCATGCAGACGGCGTAGGTGGTGATCCCGGGCAGGTGGGTGGTGTTCTTGATCTGCTGGAGGGTCTTGTCCTCGCTGATCTCCGCCAGCAGGGCCTCGCTGGCCAGGACCCTGGCCGGGACGCGCATGTCCCCCTCCCTGGGAATCTCCCAGACGTAGTCGCGGACCTTCTCCAGCGTGATGCCGTCCGCGTCGTAGGTTTCGGTCATGCCCCAACGTCGTTCCGGCAGGCGGGAATAGGTTTCGTCATCACCCGGCCGCCGTCCCATTCGTTTTCTCCCCGGAGCCGAGTTCGTCCAGCAGCCAGCCCCAGAAGTCCACGGAGGCGTCGAAGTCCGAGGCGTACGGTTCGACGTGATGCAACTGCCCGGCGGACCCGGGGTCGGCGTAGTCGTGGTCCATGGCCGCGACGCGCGGGCGCGTTACAAAATACGACGCACCGCTACGACGCGTTCCGTGCTACGACGCGTCCTCACACTACGACGTGGCGGGCGAACGACGTTCCGTCTCGGGGGCGTCCGCCTCGCCGAACCAGCGCCGGTCTAGCGAGTAGGGACCGCCACCGGTGATCACGAGCACGGAGACGAGGCCGTACAGCGAGAGGTGCGCTAGCACGGGGTCGTCCGGTAGCGCGAACAGGGTGAGCGTGAACAGCGCGAACGCCACTCCGGCGGCCGCGCGGGTGAACAGGCCCGCAAGCAGCGCGAGGCCGACCGCTACCTCCGCCAGGCCGGCGCCGACGACCCACAGCCCCGGGTCGACCGGGACGACCGCCGTCAGGTCGTACCTGTCGACGACCGACAGCGCCGGACCGGGCTGGAGCAACTTCTCGCCGACCCCCAGCGAGAGGAAGGCGACGCCGAGGGTGGCCCGCACGAGCGTCGGCAGGAACTTCCGGTACCGTCGCACCCGCGCCTGGAAGCGGTCGGCGAGCCCGTGGATCGGGTCGACCCGACCGTAGACGGTCCCGGGGGCGTCGGCCACCCGCTTGAGGACGTGGTCGGCGCTCGGGCGGCCGCTGCCGACCATTGCGACCGCCAGCAGGCCGCCGACGAACTCGTTGGCCAGCAGGATCCGGGGATACAGCGGCACCGCGGCGAGGTAGGCCACGATGGCGGCCAGTGCGACCGCCCGGGTGGCCAGCCCGAACAGCAGCAGGAACCCCAGCGTCACCAGCAACAGTCGGGCCTCGACCTCGACGGCGGGGCTGAAGTAGTAGCCCGCGAACCCCGCGCCGACCAGCGGCATGCCCAGCGAGATGCGCAGCAGCCACGGCACCAGGTCGCGGTACTCCGCCAGCGCGTCCCGCAGGACCGCGAGGTCCCGACGGAACGGGCGGGCGCGCAGGTACGCCGCGACGACGAGCGCGACGGCCAGCGTCGTCGCGGCCAGGAGGGCCGCGTTCGCCGGGCGCGCGATCACGTCGAGGACGAACGCGATGGCCTCGCCGACGTCGCGGTCGCCCTCTGCGACGTAATCGACGTGCAACGGCGAGGACCCGGGCAGCACCATACCGGGACGGACGGTCCCCGTGGCAAAAAGGGGGGTGATCACCCCTCAGACGTCGAAGACGACGTAGACCGACCAGCCGTCGGGAGTCTCCTCCACGGACATCTCCGAGTAGGTGACGGCCTTGATCTCGCGGGCGCTGATCCGGTCCAGCGGGACGCCGCGGGCGCTGCCCGTGAGGACCCACTCGTCGTCGGCGTCGTTGCCCGGTTCCCTCGCCTCGCGTTCGACGGTCACCTCGTTGTCGACCGGGAGGACCGACCTGACGTCCCGCCGGTAGACGAGTTCGTCGAGGTAGTCGAACAGTAGCGCCTCCAGGCCCTCGGCGCGGACCGTCAGGTCGAAGCGGTCGCCGCCGTCGGGGATCTCGTCGCACTGGGCGGCGGCGAGGCCGTCGGCGACGGCGGCGAACGCCTCGCCGAGGGTCGGCCCCGTCGCGGCGACCCCGACGTCGGCGGTGTGCTCGCGCAGTTCGAAGCGCACGTCGTCGCCCCCCGTGCTCACGCCGCCTCCTCCTGGGCGCTCTGGCCGACGGCGACGCCCGTGGTCATGATCGCCTGCATCCCCTCCTCGACGGACATGTCGACGTCGGAGACCCGATCCTCGGGGATGTTCAGCAGGTGCCCGCCCATCACCGGGTTCGGCGCCATCGGGACGAAGACGGTCACCATCTCCTCGTGGCCGGCGGCGTTTCGGACGCTCTCCGGCGGGGTCGAGGTCAGGAAGCCGATGGCGTAGCTCCCCTCGCGGGGGAACTCGACGAGTTTGACCTCCTGGAAGCTCTCGGTGTCGCTCTCCAGCATCACCTCGCTCATCCGGTCGACGCTCGTGTAGATGGACCCGATGCCGGGGATGTCCTCCATGATGGCGTCGATCCGTCTCCCGATGCCCAGGTTATTCGACCCTCGCTGGGCGGCCAGGCCCACCAGGAAGATGATCCCCAGGACGACGACGCCGGCGATGGCCTCGCCGACGATCTGGCTCCGTCCGCTGATCGGCCCGAAGGTGACCAGGACGTTCGCCAGCGGCGCCAGCGCGTTCGAGAGGAAATCCAGGGCCCACGACAGTACCAGCAGCGTGATGAAAAACGGGATCGTCAGCGCGGCGCCCGACAGCATCACCTGCCTGAGGTCCCGCTGTATTTCCCGGCGCTCGGCGGCCGCTACGTGCGCGATGTCGTCGGCGTCCGGAACTGACATGGACGCGATTGGAGGCCCAGGGGCAAGTGTTTTTGCTCGACGCCCGGGCCGTCGTGGCGGTGGAATTATATTCGCGCCCGGAGTAGAAGGTGCCGGTGAGCGTAAACCTCGACGTCCGCCTCGTCGGCCCCGGCGAAGACGACTACGTCAGGGAGGCCTGGGAGCTGAAAGAGCGCATCCGGGAACGGCAGGGCGTGCTCCGCCAGCGCTGGAGCTTTTTCAGCGACGCCTACCGGCGCGCTCGCGCGCACCTGTACTTCGCCGACGAGGAACTCGTGGGCTTCGCCGTGGTCCGCCGGGACGGCTACCTCCTCTTTCTGGCCGTTTCACCGGAGTACCAGGGCCAGGGGTTCGGACGACGCCTGATCGCGGACCTGGCCGAGGAACACAGCACCGTCACCTGCCACACGCGGACGAACAACCGGCAGGCCCTCGAGTTCTACGAGTCCGTGGGCTTCGAGCGCGTCCGCCGGGTCGACAACTACTACGAGGACGGTGGCGACGCCTACTACCTGAAACTCGGCGAGCACGAGGGACTGACGAGCAAGATCCAGCGGCTGCTCGGTGGTTGACGGGGTAATTTCGGGGACGCCGTTGGGTTGGACGGGTTCGCGGTCCTCTCGGATCCCCGACGGCACTGTTGCCAGGACCCGTCTCCGGCCCCGTTCGTAGTCCTCGACCTGCATCTCCGGAGCTGCCCGCAGTCTCGTTGTCCGCAGCCGTCGTTGT
>CAYTAG010000250.1:0-4878 GCA_964435625.1 uncultured Halobacteriales archaeon
ATGGCGTCGACGTTGCCGTTCTCGAGGTCCTGGACCGCCAGCGTGTAGTTGTCGTACTGGCGGTAGTCGTCCCCGGAGACGGTCCCCTCGTCGATGAGCGCCTCGACCTCGTCCTCGCCGGTCGTCCCGGACTGGGCGCCGACGCGCTGGCCCTCCAGATCCCCGACGCTCCCCGGGTCGAAGTCCCCGTCCTCCCGGACGAGGACGGCCTGGTTGGCCTCGTAGTAGGGGTCCGAGAAGTCGATGGTCCCGTCGCGGTCGTCGGTGATCGTCATCGCCGCGGCAACGAGATCGATGTCGCCCTCGGTCATCGACGGGATCAGGGTGTCGAACTCGATGTCCACCCAGTCCCCGACCTCGTAGCCGGCGCGGTCGATGACCTCCTCCGCGAGGTCGACGTCGAAGCCGACGAGTTCGCCGTTCTCGGTGTACTCGAACGGGGGGAACCCGGAGGCGGTCCCGGGGACGATGACGTCGTTGCCGTCGCCGCCGCCGTTACCGCCCAGACAGCCGGCGATTGCGGCCGAGGCGCCGGCGGCGCCGACGGTCCTGAGATACGCCCGACGGTCCATGCTGTACCTGCGTGCCATGTACGTGTGGTGGTGGGATGTTGGTTTCAACGTTTCGACGGGAGCAATTCCGGCCCCGTCGCCCGTCGGCTACCGCTCCCCGGCGAATCGTCGACGCGACCGCCCCGGAGCGGGCCATTTATAAGTGCGACGCCCATATTCAGGTCGTGACTGAAGAAACCGGGCGCCGGAACCTCCGCATGCCCGACGACGACGAACTGTTCGGGGTCGTAACGGAACACAACGGCGGCAATCACGTCCGCGTCCAGTGCGAGGACGGTCAGAACCGGATGGGGCGCATCCCCGGCCGGATGAAGTACCGAACGTGGATCGAGGAGGGCGACGTCGTCCTCGTCGAACCCTGGGACTGGCAGGACGAGAAGGCCAACATCGAGTGGCGCTACAAGAGCCAGGACGCCGACCAGCTTCGCGCCGAGGGCCACATCGACTAGACCCCCGCCGAGGGCCACACCGACTAGCTCCGCGTCGTAGCCCAATCGACTAACTCCACCTGGAGACCGAGTCGACCAGCGACGGCCCCGAAGTCGCGAACTGGCGGCCAACCGGGCACCTATTGATTCGTTGACTGAATACTTATTTCTCCGTGCGCCGACAGCGTACGGACATGTCCCACGGAAACTTCGAGGGATACGGCGGGCGCCACGTCCCCGAACCGCTGGAGGAACCGCTCGAACAGTTGGCGGCGGCCTACGACGAGGTCGGCGGGAGCGAGGGGTTCCAGGCGAAGTTCCGCGAGCACCTGGAGCAGTACGCCGGGCGGCCGACGCCGCTGTACCACGCCAGGAACCTCAGTGAGGGGTACGACGCCGAGATCTACCTCAAGCGCGAGGACCTGTTGCACGGCGGCGCCCACAAGATCAACAACACGCTGGGGCAGGCGTTGCTGGCGAACGAGGCCGGCAGGGAACGGCTGATCGCCGAGACCGGCGCGGGCCAACACGGCGTCGCGACCGCGATGGCCGGCGCGCTGTTCGACCTCGACACGGAGATCTACATGGGAGAGAAGGACGTACAGCGCCAGAAGATGAACGTCTTCAGGATGCGGCTGATGGGCGCGGAGGTCAACGAGGTAACCCGCGGCGGGGCCGGCCTCGCGGACGCCGTCGACGCCGCCCTGGAGGACTTCGCGGCGAACGTCGAGGACACCCACTACCTCGTCGGGTCGGTCGTCGGCCCCGACCCGTTCCCGCGGATGGTCCGGGACTTCCAGAGCGTCATCGGCGAGGAAGCCCGCGAGCAGTTCCTCGATCGGACCGGCGACCTGCCGGACGCCGCGGTCGCCTGCGTCGGCGGCGGGAGCAACGCCATCGGCCTCTTTCACGCCTTCCGGGACGACGACGTTGCCTTCTACGGCGCCGAGGGCGGCGGCGAGGGCGCCGACTCCGAGCGCCACGCCGCGCCGCTGGCCGCCGGCGAGGACGACGTCCTCCACGGCATGAAGACCCGCGTCATCGACGACGACGTGGAGGTCCACTCGGTGTCGGCCGGCCTGGACTACCCCGGCGTCGGCCCCGAACACGCCATGTTCCGCGAGGTCGGTCGCTGTGAGTACACGGCCGTCACGGACGACGAGGCGCTCGCCGCGTTCCGCGAACTCAGCGAGGCCGAGGGGGTCATCCCGGCGCTGGAGTCCGCCCACGGCGTCGCCAGGGCGCTCCAGCTAGCCGAGGAAGGGGCCCACGACACCATCCTCGTGAACCTCTCCGGCCGCGGGGACAAGGACATGGAGACGGCCGCCGCGAAGTTCGACTTCTGAGCGCCGGCCCCGCCTCACAGCGGGAGCATCCGGATCAGCGAGGGGAGCAGGGTCTGCATCCGCACGCGCAGGCCCCCCGTCAACTCGTCGATCCGCGCCACCTCCCCGTCGGTCAACTCGAAGTCGAAGACCGCCAGGTTCTCCGCCAGGTAGTGGGGGTTGATCGCCCGGGGGATGGCGACGACCCCCTCCTGTTGGACCAGCCAGCGGAGCGCGACCTGCGCGGCCGTCTTCCCGTGCCGGGCGCCGATCCGTTCGAGCACGTCGTTGCCGACGACCGCGCCCGTCGCCAGGGGGCTGTACGCCGTCAGCGCGACGTCCTCCGCGGCGCAGTACGCCCGGAGGGCGCTCCGGTCAACGAAGGGGTTGTACAGCACCTGGTCGGTCACGATGGGGACGTCGGCGACCGAGACGGCCTCCTTGAGTTGCGACCGGGTGAAGTTGCTCACGCCGACGTGCCGGACGAGACCCTCCTCGCTGAGCGTCGCCATCGCGTCGAGGGGTTCCGCGACCGGCACGCGCGGGTGGGGCCAGTGGATCAACAGCAGGTCGACGTACTCGACGCCGAGGCGGCCGAGGCTCCCGAGGACGGCCTGCCGGACGTCCTCGCGGCGCAGGTTCGTCCGCCACACCTTCGTCGTGAGGAACACCTCCTCGCGGTCGACCGGCGCGTCCGCGATGGCGGCCCCGACCGCGCGCTCGTTGTCGTAGAACTCGGCGGTGTCGACGTGTCTGTAGCCGAGTTCGAGGGCCGACCGGACGGCCCGCTCGCAGTCCGCCTCCGATAGCTGGAAGGTGCCGACACCCAGTGCGGGGATATCGGCACCGCCGGCCACGACGTGGTGCATACGCGCTAGATGAGCCGCCAGCCACTAGGATCCCGGTATTACCGCATTGACGTCTCCGTCGTCCGGATCGTCCTGCGGCGGGGAACCGCCGCGCGAACGCCGGGGGCTGGCTCGCGTTCGCGGACGCCGACACGACCGTCGATCTCTGCGTCGACGCCGAGGTCTACGACCGGGCGGGCGGGTTCCCGGACGTCCCCGACGGGGACACCGCGTTCAGCCGACGCCTGTCGTCGTACGGCGACGTCGCGCCCACCCCGACGGCCTCGTGGAGACCTCGCCGCGGCGGATCGCCGAGAGCGGCCTCACCGCGACCCTGTACCACTACGTCAAACTCGACGTCGGGCGCATCCGCGCGTAGGCCCGGGCGGTGCCCGAACCGACCATTCCCCTGGGAAACCACGCATTGACCACTCGCAGTCGCTACACCGAGGCCGTTACGTCGTCGTTACCCGGCCGTTCCCAACGGCGGCCGGACGTTCGACCCGGAACGTCCATCGAACGGACCACGACGTTTTTCGGTGACGCACACGTGTATAGAACCCGTGGGGAAGACCGAACACGCGACAGGCTCCGACGTCGAGTGGTGTTACGGGGCCGTTCACGACGTTTCGCGGACGTTCTCGATCACGGTCGACCGGCTCGACGAGCCGATGTCGCGGTACATCTGCGTCGGGTACCTCGTCTGTCGGATCGCAGACACCATCGAGGACGCCGGACACGTCGATCCCGCCGTACAGACCGAGTTGCTCGACAGTTACGACCGGGTGCTCGACCGGGAAAGCGAGTACGGACCCGAGGCGTTCGTCGCGGACGTCGAACCGTGGCTCCCCGAGGATGGGGGCGACGACTGGGCGGTCGTCGCCCGGGCGCCCACGGTACTGCGGACGTTCGAGGCCTTCGATTCGGAACCGCGAGAAGCCGTGCGCGGCCCGATCCGGGAACTCGTCGCCGGCCTGCGGTCGTTCACCGACCGCTACGCCGACGTGGGCGGCCTCCGGTTGCAGACGCTGGACGAACTGGAGGAGTACTGCTGGTACGCCGCCGGCACCGTCGGGACGCTGGTCACGCGGCTGCTCGCCCCCGGGACCACCCCCGAGCGGGCCGAGCAGCTCCGGGCCAACGCGCGCTCGTTCGCCCTCCTGCTCCAGCTGGTCAACGTCGCCAAGGACGTCCGGCGGGACTACGCCGAGGAGAACAACGTCTACCTGCCCGCCGAGTGGCTGGCCGCGGAGGGCGTCGGCGTCGACGGCCTGACCGACCCGGACGAGGCCGATGCCGTGGCGAACGTCGTGCTCCAGGTCGTCGACCGCGCCGAGGGGTACCTCGACGACGCCCAGCGGTACCTGGAGGCGGTGCCCGAGCACCGCGGGAACACGCTCTCGGCGTGGGCGATTCCGTATTTGTTGGCCGTGGGGACGTTGCGAGAGTTGCGGGAACGGCCCGCGGACGTGGTGCGGGAGGGGAACGTCAAGGTGTCGCGGGGGGAGGTTTATGCGGTGATGCAGGAGTTCGAGAGTGGGGGCGTTTCGCGGGGGGAACTCGGGGAGTTGCGGGCCGAGATAGAGGCGGGGCCGTTGCACGAGGGGTGAGTGTCGGGGCTCTCGACCAATGGCGGAGTGATGGAAAGTAGGCCTCGGCACTCATAGGGCTCGTCATCACCGGGTGCCGAGTCCGGTTCGGCCCG
>CAYTAG010000251.1:0-4858 GCA_964435625.1 uncultured Halobacteriales archaeon
GGGGTCGAGGGTTTCCCGTAGCGCCGCCTCGTCGTCGGCGGGCGCGTACAGCCGTTCGACCGGGTTCTCGGGGAGGTAGGGACCACCGGGGGACGTGCCCAGGAGGATCAGGCTCCGCGCGCGGTCGTAGTCGAGCGCGTACCGGAGCGCGACCAGGCCGCCGAGGCCGGCCCCGACCAGGTGGGCACGGCCCGTGCTCGAATCCGCGAGGACGGCCTCCAGGTCGGCCGCCAGGTCCGCCATCGCGTACGGACCCTCGGGAGCGTCCGAGCGACCGGTCCCCCGGAGGTCCCAGGTCAGCGCCTCGAACGGCCCGGCCACCGCGCGGTGTTGCCAGGCCCACTGCCAGGCGCCGTACCCGAGGTCGCCGACGAACGCGACCGTCTCGCCCTCCCCGTCGGTCCGGTAGTACAGCGAGCACCCGTCCCGTTCGACGCGGGGCATACGAGCGCGTTCGGCGGCGGGTCACTTGGGTCGTCCGGTCGGCGGCGAGCGTCCGCCCCCGTCGATGCTGTGGACGACCGGCCCGGCCCTGACGGCGGTCCGGCCGTTCACAGGACGGTCTCGGTGTCGTAGGAACCGAGCCGGCGGACCCAGCCGTCTTCGACGACCGCCTCGACTTCTTCGAGCGCGGCCTCGGCCCGTCGCTCGTACAGGCCCGCATCAAGGTCGACGTGGAAGACGTAATCGCCCAGTCGCTCACCGCTCGGGCGGGACTCGACGCGAGTGAGGTTGACGTCCCGCCCGGCGAACGGCTCCAGCAGTTCGAGCAACAATCCCGGGTAGTTGGCGTTCGGATAGATCACGACGGAACTCTTCGCGCCGGCCCGCGAGGTCGCCCCGGGTGGCCCGACGACGAAAAAGCGGGTCGCGTTCGAATCCCGGTCCTGGACGTCGGACGCCACCACCGCCAGGTCGCCGCCGGCGTTGTCCGGGTGGGCGATGGCCGCCACCCCTGCGTCCTCGCGGGCACGCTCGACGCCTGCGGCCGTGCTCGCGGCGGCCTCCCGCTCGGCCTCCGAGTAGTGGTCGTCCAGGTACGTCCGGCACTGCGCCAGCGCCTGCGGGTGGCTTGCGACCACGTCGAACGACTCGCCGCGCGCCAGGAGGGCGTGCCGGATGGGCGTGACGACCTCGCGGTGGACCGACACCTCGTGTTCGGTGAGCGCGTCCAGCGTCTCGGTGACCGACCCCTCGATGCTGTTCTCGATGGGGACGACCCCTCGCTCGCGTTCGCCGTCCGCGACCGCCTCGACGATGGCCGTGACCGACCCCTCGAAGTCGACCTCGTCGGCGACCGCCCGGGCGGCCCTGTGGGAGTAGGTTCCCGCCGGCCCCAGCGTGACTACCTGCATTGCCGCGCCCGTAGACGCCAGGGGGGTAAAAGGGACGTGGACCGGCGAGGTCCGAGCGCTGGGAAATACTAAACGGGAAACCGAAGTACGGATCGGTATGGGGACGTCGAAACTCGACACCGGGACGCGTGAAGCGAACGTCCTCGGGGCGATCTCGCGCTACCGGAAGAACCTCCTGTCGCTTTTGATCCTGGGTGGAATGTGGATCTCGCTCGCGTTCGTTACCCCGAACTGGCTCGGGAACGGGCTCTTTTCGCTCGGTGTGGCCGTCCTCGGCTCCGATTACAAGGTCGTCGATTACGTGGTTCCGGGGACCTCTACGAGCGCATCCACGCCAACCACGACGTCGTGGACCTGATCGCCGCCTGGTTCACCGTCCGTGACGAAGCCGTCGACGCTATCGAGATGAACTACTGCGCCAGACGATTGCTGGGCACCGGTAACGGAAAACTCGACCTCTCGCAGTGGAGCGAAAGAAACTGTCGGGCGACCGTCACCGATCACGGGGAGAGCCTCGCCGAAGGATTGCCGTTCTGGTTGTGCGTCGAATCACCCGCCGGGGCCGACGAGCCGCTCGACTACCACCTCAGGCTCGGTAGCGTCGAGTTGACGAGGCTGTCGGAAACCGGCGGGACGTGAAGATCGCGTTCTTCACGGTGACGGACTGGGTAACCGATTTCGCGGACGATCTGGAGCGCCAGCGGTTAACGGAAATGCAAAACGCGTTCCGGGCGGGCAGCGAGGACGTCGACCCCTTCCTGAAGGTGAAACGGAGCGCGGAACTGCAGGCGATCTCCCTGTCGGAGTGGGAAACCCTGTACCGCGAGTTCTGTACCGTCGATGGGCGGTTCGGACTCCGGGCACCGAAGAACCTTTAGTGAAGACGCCGTAGTCGTAGCCATGAGTCCACGGCCGGAAGTCCTCCGGCGGATCAACGACTACAGCGTCGTGATCGCCGCAGGTACCGACGACGTCGCGGTCGGCGACGAGATTCGGGTCACCGTCGACGCCGAGGAGGTACCGGCGACGGTCGTCGACGTCGGCGACGAGAAGGCGGTCGCCGAGATAACGAAAGCGGACCTGCGGACCTACTCGTAGCCGCGTCGGCCGCCGCAGGCCGCGTACCCGTCACGCTATCGTCTCATTTATCCCGCCCTCCATCGAACGCCCGGGCCGTGCACCGCGACGGCCACGTCGGCATGAACCTGCTGCTGTACGCCCCCGTCGCCTTCGGCCTGGCCTGGGTCGGGATGGTCACGCCGCTGGCCTGGGGGCTGCTGGGTACGGTCCTGTTGAGTACGCTGCCGGACGTCGACCTCTACACCTCCTGGCTCACTCACCGCGGGGTCACCCACACCGCGCTGTTCGCGCTGCTGGTCGGCGCCCTGCTCGGTGGTGCAGGTGCCCTCGCCGCCAGCCAGGGACTGGGCACCAGCGTCGGCCTCTCGACGGTCGAACTGGCCGACACCAGGGCCACGGTCGCCGGCGGCGGGTTCGGCTTCTTCGTCGGCGCGTTCGCCGTCGTCGGCCACCTGGCCGGCGACGCGTTCACGCCGATGGGCGTCGCCCCCTGGGAACCGTTTAGTGGGCGCCGCCACTCGCTGGGCTGGTTCGACGCCGACAGCGACGTGGCCAACCGCCTGTGGCTGGGGACCGGCATCGTCCTCTTCCTGCTCGCGGTGCTGGTCGGGACGTTGCTACGGACCGGCGTGCTGGTCGTCGGGTCGACGCCGTTTTGAGGCGGTAGTAGGAGACGGACTCGTTCGGCCACGGGAGCTCCGTTTCCAGCCAAAGCAGCCTCTCTAGCGCTACCTTGGCCTAGGGATCAACCTCACCCTCCCCAACCGCGCAGTCTGGCCGGCGGCCGACCGCCGAGGCCGCCGGCCCTCCTGCGGCCCTCGCGCGCGTTACTCGCGCGCGCCCTGGAACCTAAAGTCGAACTGCACGAAACCGCGGAGACGTCCGGGGACGGACGCCGCAGGCACCCAGAAGACGGACTCGCTACCGGTTCAACGTGTGGATCGCGTGCCCGAGCGCGTGCTCGGCGGCCTCCATCACCGACTCCGAGAGCGTCGGGTGGGTGTGGATCGTCGCGGCGACGTCCTCCAGGGTCGCGCCCATCTCGATTGCCAGACCAATCTCGGCGATCAGCTCCGAGGCCTCGGGGCCGACGACCTGGCCGCCGAGGACGAACCCACTCTCCTCGTCGGCGACGATCCGGACGAACCCCTCGTCGTGGCCCGTCGTGAGCGCGCGGCCGCTGGCCCGGAAGGGGAACTCCCCGACGGCCGGGTCGAAGCCGGCCTCCACGGCCTCCTCCTCGGTCATCCCGACGGTGCCGATCTCGGGGTCGGTGAAGACGGCGGCCGGGACGGCCTGGTAGTCCAGGGCGGCGGGTTCGCCGGCGATGACCTCGGCGGCGACCTGGCCCTCCTTGCTGGCCTTGTGCGCGAGCATCGGTTCACCCGCCACGTCACCGATGGCGAAGACGTGCTCGACGTCGGTTCGCGCGCGGTCGTCGGTTTCGAGGAAGCCGTTCTCGTTGGGTTCGATCCCTGCGGCCTCCAGGTTCAGCGTGTCGGTCACCGGCTGGCGCCCGACCGCGACCAGCACGTCGTCGGCGTCGAACTCCTCGGTGCCCGCACCGTCGGCCTCGACTTCCTCGGCCTCGGCGTCGGCCGGTTCGGTCACCACGCGGATGCCGTCGCCGTGCTCGTACCACTCGCGGGCGGTCTGGCCGAAGTGGAAGTCGATGCCGAGTTCCTCGGCGCGCTTCTTGACGGGCCGGGCGAGGTCGTCCTCGAAGCCCGGCAACACCCCGTCGAGCATCTCGACGACCGTCACCTCGCTGCCTGCCTTCGCGAACACCGTCGCCAGTTCCATGCCGATGTAGCCGGCGCCGACGACGACCAGGCGGTCCGGGACGGAGTCCAGCGCCAGCGCCTGCCGGGAGTCCAGCACGGGGTCGTCCTCGAACGAGAAGCCAGGAATCTCGATGGGCCGCGATCCCGTGGCGACGACGGCGTGCTCGAACTCGACGGTCTCGGCGCCCTGGCCCTCGCCGCCGTGGACGATCCGGGCCTCGTTCTCGCCGGCGAACTCCGCGCGGCCCTCCATCAACTGGACCCCGTTGGCCTTGCAGAGTTTCTCGACGCCGCCGGTCAACTGGTCGACCACGTCGTCCTTCCAGTTGACCATCCCGGCCATGTCGATGGCGGGGTCGGCGTGGACGCCCATGTGCTCGGCGCTCCGAGCGCGCTCGGCGACGTCCGTCGCCGTGATGAGCGCCTTCGACGGGATGCAGCCGTAGTTGAGGCAGGTGCCGCCCCAGGCGTCCTCGTCGACCAGAGTGACGTCCAGGTCGAGTTGCCCGGCGCGGATGGCGGCGACGTAGCCGCCCGGCCCCGCCCCGATCACCAGCACGTCCGTTCCTGTCGAGATGTCTCCGACGACCATGTAGGTGTAACGACGCGACCGCGCCACAAAAAGGGGCAGGAATTGCG
>CAYTAG010000252.1:0-4853 GCA_964435625.1 uncultured Halobacteriales archaeon
CGTTACTCGTCCCTCGCGCGCGTTGCTCGCGCGCGCCGAGGTCCGACGATGGGCTGGCTAGACGGGACGATGGACTGGCTAGACGATGCCGGTCGCTGCAGCGTCGATGACGCTCCGGGACCCGCGTCCACGCTTTAGTTTCTACAGTATAATACTTTGAATCTAAATCATTGGCGGTCGGGCCAGTCGCGTCCCGCCGGCCCGTGACTAGTCCTTTCCCGCTGGAAGGCGAACCCCGTACGTGTCCCGACGCGAGGCCACTTTCGAGATCGAATCGAAAAGCGACGCCAACGCGGTCCGTCTCCTCACCGAACGGATGTACGACACGCTCCGGGAGGAGTTACGGGAGGTCGGCGGCGACGACGGCGCCGACGAGGCGCTGGCGCAGTTCGAAGCCATCCGCGAGGCGGCGAGTCGGCCGTCGCCGGGCACGTTGGCGGTCGTCTACGAACCGGCCGACGAACCGTTCGACGACTGGAGCAGGTGACCGACGGCGGCCCGGACCGCGACGGTGGTCGAGGGGCGGCCCGCCGGCGTCGTCACGCTCGCACCGACCCGGCAGGGGGAGGCCCACGGATTCACCCAGTTCCTCGATACAGTCCAAGTCTCTCAAAAAGTACTGGGTTTACGCCCGAGGGGGCTTAGGGCGGGTACATGAGTCAGTTCCTGGGGGCTCGGCTTCAACCGGACGAACAACTGGATGCGGTAGCCCACGTGGCGCGACGTCGGCTCCTGATCGGGCTTCTGGACCAGTATTCGCAGGGGGACACCGCGATAGAAGTCGAGCAGGTCGTCGCGGACGCGCCGGCGACCCCGGCGGACATGCGACACACCCACCTCCCGAAACTGGAGGACCGCGGGTTCGTCCGGTGGGACCGGGAGGCCAGGCTCGTGGCGCACGGTCCGCAGTTCGACGAGATCGAACCGCTGCTGGGGGTGCTGTACGACAACCGCGACGAACTGCCCGACGAGTGGCTGTAGGGACACGAAACCCGTCCCGGCGCGGCCGGTTCGCTCGATGGGTAGGTTTATCCGCGTACGCCAAGTACGGGGGAGTGGAGTAAACAGCTAATGGCAAACGGTACGGTCGAGTTCTTCCACGACAGGAAGGGCTACGGTTTCATCGAAACGGACGAGGCGGACGACGACATCTTCTTCCACATGGAGGACGTCGGCGGACCGGATCTCGAAGAAGGACAGGACGTCGAGTTCGACATCGAGTCGAGCCCGAAGGGTCCGCGCGCGACGAACCTCCAGCGGGTCTAACTCCGCGAGTTTTCGGGCGCACGATTTTTACCCGGCGAGCGACGGCGACGCCGTTCACTCCGTCCCGCGGAGCGCGCTCGCCGGGAGGTACGGCGTGACGGCCGTCAGGTCCGGCCGGGACTCGACCGTCCGCGTGGCCGGGTCGTACTCGACCAGGCCGACGGTGGCAAGTTTCGGCAGGTGGCTGTGGTGCAGCGCGACGGCGATGCGTTCGGCGTCGTCCGGGACGTCGCCGTGCCTGGCAATCGATTCGGCGAGTTCCCCCAGCGAGGCGACGTCGTTCTCGGCGAGGTAGTGGACGGCGTACTGGCGTTCGCGCTCGCTCAGGACGCCGAACGCGTCCGTCGGGTGGATCGCGCGCTCGTCGGATTCCTCGTCAGTGCCGACGCGGTCCCGTTTCATACACTCTCGAGGCCCCTTACGGGGAAAAGCGCGCCCCCTAACGAGTTCGGTCCCGGCGGTCCCACTCGGGGGTTTCGGCCCACTGCCTACGGCGGGCTCGTCGCGTCCGGGGTAGAAACGACTGTGCAGGTCCTCCGCCGTAGAGATGAGTGGAACTGCCACCGGAGGTGGCAGCCGGCGTACCCATCATGGTTGGGCTAGGTGGGCACGCCGCTTGCCAATAGTCGGCACCCACCCAAATAACTTGTGTGATGAAGTGAGTAACACGTCGATCCGGCGTCCACGGTTCGGGAACGTGACGCGGACGGATCGGGTCGGACGTGACGCGGACGGATCGGGTCGGACGTGACGCGGACGACCCGGTAGACCCGCTCCGGAGCGCGGAGTCGGTCGGTGTGAGAGACACGAAGGCTTTTCCGGCATTGTCCCTACGTTCGAATGTGGATCGTGGTTGGGCCAATGTCAGAGGAACGAACTAAAGCAGAGACGGTGAGCCTGTTACAGGACCTCGGGTTGAAGGAGTACGAAGCCCGGTGTTTTCTGGCCCTGACGCAGGTGTCCCCCGGGACAGCCAAGGAAATCAGCGAAATCTCGGAGGTTCCGCGGACCCGCGTGTACGACGCCATCCGGGTGCTGGAGGCACAGGGGCTAGTCGAGGTCCAGCACTCGAACCCGAAGCAGTTCCGCGCGGTCAGCATCGACGAGGCGTCCGCGACGCTCCGCCAGAAGTTCGATACGCGGATCGACACCCTCCAGTCGCACCTGGAGAACCTCGATCTGACGACGGAGCCCGAGGACACCGACCGCATGCAGGAGGTGTGGTCGCTGACCGGCCACGAGGGCATCGAGTCCCGGACGCACGACCTCCTCGAGGACGCGGAGTCCGAGATCGTGTTGCTGGTCGTCGAGGAGGAGATGCTGACGGAGACGCTGTTCGACCGGTTGCACGACGCGGTCGACCGCGGCGTCGACGTCGTGGTCGGCGGGAAGACGGATGCCATCGTCTCGCAACTGGACACCGAGATGCCGTCCGTGCGGGTGTTCGAGACCGAACTCGACTGGCTGATGGGACCGGCGAGCGACGGCGAGGTCGCGATCAGCCGACTGCTGCTGGTCGACCGCACGAAGCTCCTGGTCAGTTCGTTCTATCCGGACGGCGACCACGACCGATCACACGAGCAGGCGATCTTCGCCAACGGCCTGCAGAACGGCGTCGTCGTCCTCATTCGCCGGATCATCTCGTCGGGGCTGCTGCCGATAGCGGACCCGGCTAAATAGGACGGTCCGCCGGTTTCCGTGGCTGCCGTTGGTCACAATCAGTCGTGGATCAACTCCGTAATCGCAGGTATAGAGACGGTCGAACGCCGCGTGAGGCCCTTCCCGCTCATGCGGGCGACACGGCAAGCCGGTCGAGTTCGCAGAAGAGTCTCGGCCGGGATTTGAACCCGGGCTCTCGTCCTTGCCAAGACAACGACATATCCCGTGGCCTAAGCTTCCGCGTTCGCCGGTTTTAGGAGACATAGGATCGACAGGTTTTCCGTATCGTCGCGCTGTCCTGGAGTTCCCTGTTTTCCCGGGAGTCGCGTCCTTCCTCCGCCAAAGTAGTGTCATCGCGTACCAGGATAAAGTACCGGGCTAACGTGCTTTCGGCCTGCGTCGTAACACTAACTACCGGGAGTCTAATTTTTTGGTCTCTGCTTCAGTTTCGGCAGATGCATTCGTGGCTCCGTCCTGCGAGCTGGAGTACGTGCTGGTGGATGGCCTCCGCGAGTTCCAGCATCTTTTCCGCCCGTTTTTCGCTGCCAACGCCTTCACGGTAGTACGATCGAGAACGGTTGTCCCTCCAGAGCCCGACTAGTTTCTCCTCGAATTCTTCGTTGTAGAGTCCTGCGTCATGGCTTCGCCCGTAGACCGTTTGATGGTCGACGTACTCTTCCGGATGGAGGAAACTGTTTTCGAGAAGGTAGAACTGGAGAGTTCGTTCGATGGCTCCAAAGGATGCTTCGATGACGACGGTGTCGTACCCGTTTACTTCGGTCAGTGCGTTCGCGGCTTCGAGGAGTCTACAAGCTTTCCGGAGCTGGAGTAGTTCTGCGGAGCGACATCCAGTCCTGTTTCTACGTTCTCCGGTCTCTCATCGAACAACGTCCGTGTCTCGTCCAGGAGTTCCTCTATCTCGCTAGCTTCCACTGAAGACCGCCTCCTGAACCTCGTCCAATTTCTCGGTGGTGTAGAGCCTGATCCCCTCGGAGAAGATCTCCTGGAGCTTCTCACCGTAACTTTCCGCTGTTTCTGTGGATTCCACGAGTACCTGGAGTTCGTACCGCTCGCCGTCGAACTTCTGTTCTTCGATCTCCTGTCGTACGTCGTGAATCTCCCGCCTGGCCTTCGTCAGGTCGTTTTCGACGATTACCTGGATGTCGATGTCGCTGGCGCGGTCGGCTTCTCCCCGGGCGACGCTTCCGAACAGGACGACTCCGACGAGATCATCTCCCTGCTTCTGTTCGATCCTTTTGAGGAACTCTTTGACGGGTGATCGGAACTGTTCCTGTGGTATGGATAGTAGCGGATCGTCGGGGTTGTGGAAGCGGTCGCGGTTGGCCGAGATCAGTTTCTTCCGGCCTTCTTGGCGCGTTTCGATGAGGTGGACTTTTTCGAGGACGTCGAGCGCCGTCTGGACGGTGTCGCCGCCGTGCCCGGTAACGGTGCGGAGTTCTGTGACCGTGAGTTCTCTGTGAGGGTTTCGGACGAAGAGGAGGAGGATGTCCTCTATCGCCCGGTTGCGGAATAGCCGTTCGTCCGGGAGAGGGAACTGGACATAGACGCCGCTCCCGGACTCGTCCGTTTCACTGACCATAACCAGTAATACTGACGAGTATCTTTATAGGTTACTCTTCCAGGCGATCCAGCTCGGCACTGTTCAGATTAGCCGGTTCTGCTGGCCGGACCACTTCGAAAGCCCCCGGGCGCTCTCCGCGAACGATGTCGTTGCCGCCAACAGCCAGAAAGCCCCCGGGCGCTCGACCCGCCGGGGCGGGCGAGAGGCAAGCTCTCGCTGCGTCCCGCTCGTTGCACTCGCGGGACCCTCGCTGTGCTCCTCGCTCAGTCGCTCGCTTCGCTCGCTCCTTCCCTGCGGTGCTTGCGTCGTCCGGGCGGGATCGACCGCCCGGCCCCTTTCAGTCCCG
>CAYTAG010000253.1:0-4816 GCA_964435625.1 uncultured Halobacteriales archaeon
CGTCGTCGAGCCACCTGATCGGGACCGCCTCCGTCTCGGTGAGCACCTCGCCGACGATCTCCTCGATCACGTCCTCGATGGTGACGACGCCGGCCGTGGTGCCGAACTCGTCGACGACGACGGCCATCCGGCGGCCTTCGGCGCGCAGCTCCGCGAGCAGTTCGTCGACGTCTTTGGTCTCCGGGACGACGTACGGCGGGTCCGCGAGTTCCCGGAGCGACGGCGCCGCGCCGCGCTCGCGGGCGGCCAGCAGGTCCCCGACGTCGACGACGCCGACGACCTCGTCCAGGGTCCCCTCGTAGATCGGCAACTGGGTGAACCCGCTGTCAAGCGCCGTCCGGACGGCCGTCGGGAGGTCGGCGTCGGCCGGGACGCCGACCACGTCCAGGCGGGGCACCATCGTCTCCTTGGCGATGCGGTTGCGAAAGCGCAGCAGGCGCTGGAGCATCCGGTGTTCCTCGTCGGTGAACACGCCCTCGCGCTGGCCCGCGGCGATCAACTCCTGGACGTCGGCCCGGGTCACGTAGGCGGTCTCGAAGTCCCCCTGGCTGCCCAGCAGTCGGTTGACGCTACGGGTCAGCACGTCGAAGATCGCCACCAGCGGGTACAGGACGATCTGTGCCAGCCGCAACGGGCGGGCGGTCCGGAGCGCCCAGGACTCGCTGTGCTCGACGGCGTAGGCCTTCGGCGTGCTCTCCCCGAACAGCAACACCAGCGAGGTGATCCCGAAGGTGGCGATCACCACCGCCTCGCCGGGATCGAAGTACAGGCCCAGCAGGCCGGTCGCGATGGAGGACATGCCGATGTTGGCGACGTTGTTCCCGACGAGGATCGTCACCAGCAACCGCCGGGGGTTGGACTTCAGCGTTTCCAGCGTCTTCGCTCCCGGTGCGCCCCGGTCGACCAGCGTCGCGATCCGGTGGTCGCCCAGCGAGAAGATGGCGATCTCCGAGGAGGCGAAGAAGGCCGACAGCGCGATCAGCACGACGACCGCGACCGCGCCGACCGCCGTGACCGTCCCGTCCGACGACGCCTGGAGGAGGCCGGACGCCAACTCCACGACACCGAGCAGTTGCATACGCCGGCCTTGGCGGGGCGGCGCCTGAAGTCCCGACGAGTCCGGATCCGTCCTCTCGTCGGTCCTCGCCGGGTGAGCGGCGTGGACGCTGGCCCGGCGGTCAGTACACCTCGTCGAGGAACCCCCGGATCGCCTCGTTGACGGCCTCCGGGTTCTCCAGGTTCGAGGAGTGACCGGCCGCCGGGACCGACTCGAAGCGGCCGTTCGGGAGGCCCTCGGCCGTCCGGCGGCCCCGCTCGGGAGGGAGGCCTTCGTCTTCCTCGCCGTGGACCACGAGTACGGGGAGGTCGATCTCGTCCAATCGGCCGACGACTCCGGGATCGTCCAGGAACGAGTGGACCGTGTGGTAGATCGACCCGGGGACGTACGTGCACCAGCGGTCGACCCACTGCTCGACCAGGTCGGGCCGTTGCTCGTGGGTCGTCCGCCCGAAGAACAACTGCGAGGCCGTCTCGGCCATCTCGCGGGGGACGCGCTCGGCGTCCTCCAGTTCGGCGAACATCCCGGCGTACTGCTCGCGCTCCTCCTCGGGGTGAGATTCGGCCGTGCTGTCGATCAGGACGATCCCGGAGAGTCGGTCGGGGTACTCCAGGGCGACCCGAAGGGCCACGTACCCGCCCATGGACATCCCGACCAGCACCGGCGCGTCCATCTTCAGGCCGTCCACCGCGGCCCGGCAGTCCTCGACGAGGTCCCAGAGGTCGTAGGGGCCCCGCCAGTGCTCGGTACGGCCGCGCAGGTCGTAGGAAGCAACGCGGTACTCGTCAGAGAGGGCGTCCATCTGCGGGCGGAACATCGTCCGGTCCATCAGCGTCCCGGGGGCGCACAGCACCGCCGGTCCCTCGCCACGCTCGGTCGTCACCGCGTCGGTACGCGCCCGGTAGGTCTCCGTCGCCGGATCCGTCATGTGGGGGCGTTGTCACGGCGGCCCCAAAACGGTTCTTGGAACGGGGAGGTCGTCTTGCCACTATTCGGAGACCCGATCGGACGATCAGGATTACGACATTGAACATGCAAAGAATGGTGATTGTTACGTCCGACGTAGCCTGGAGGACTCTCAGGACGCCGGAGTGGCGGACTGGGTAATTTGTACCAGACTATAGGATGGCGACGCGTAAAGGGTGAATGAATTCTCAGAAGGACTCGTGGGACATGGGAATCAAAGTTCTCGTGTGAGGGGTAAATCGCTGCGGATATTTTGATCACGACATCAAAACGACGTGTTTAATACGGAGTGTGTCTCTTCCAAAGATTCAATAGGCCTGGAAAAACAATGTACCGCTAACAATGGACGGTCCCTCGTTTCTCGAAGAACCGTTACTCGGGACCATTGACAGTCAATTATCTGAAGCTGTAGCCGATTTAGATAACGTCTCGAATGAGGAATTGGATCCGATCACGCGCCAGAAACTGATCCTGGACGCAGTTCACGAACTCGGCGTTGGAAATCACGTCACGACACAGTACTATCTCCACGGGGATGTCGCTGTCAAAGGTAAAGAAAGCAATCGATCTGGAAAAGCCACATTACAACTGCCACGAGGATTGAATTCGGACATCCCATCTGCGGATCGGATCTATTCCCATTTTGTCGAGGACCGGAGAGAGTACGTAACACGAGCCCTTAAAACAGAAACTTTCGAATGGCTACGGGAATACTACGAAGGGCAAGATGATTTCCCTTTTCGAGATGTTTACCTTTCTGGGCTCCCCATTTATAGTTCATTGCATAATATCCGTTCCGCTGTCATAGAACAAAATCCAAATCTGATGCCAGTTACCCCTAAACGGACGATTTCAGAGCACTCTCCTACACTTAAACGTTCTCTCACTAGATATCCGATTTTCCAAGATATTCTTCCATACGTTACTGAATTTGAAAAAGCTTCTGGGCCGGCTCTAGAATGGATAGAATCAAAAGATTGGGGTTGTCTCAACGAAAATATCCTAGAATACTATGACTTTGTTGATTTTCTATATCAATTGTTTTATGAAGGCGTTTGGAAAGCGATTGGTCAACAAATGAGTTATAATACGGTTGAGGGGCCGTCAGCGCCTAGCACTCGTGATCGTAGGGAACGGGAAATGAAAGATCAGAACTTCGAGTTCCAACTTAAGTTTGATCGATTGGAGATGGAGTCGGATACGCCTGGAGTTGCTATAGACGCCGATGTTGATCGTCTCCCAGATCTTGAACCAGTTGAACTCGGTGCCGAGCCGGTTATATCCGAAAGTGATCTGGAAGAAGTCCCACAGGATGATCCAGCATTCTCATTGCTTAATTGACAGGAATGGGTAGCGTCACTGATCCCCGATTGGAACATTTTAAACCAGAGCCTGCTAACTATACTCAACGACTAGCAATCGGTCCGAAGTTCCTCGCTACACTTTTCATATCTAATTCAACAAAAGAACGAAAACAACGATTCTCACGGGAACTACTCAAATGGGTTAAAAACGGAGATATAGCGTATAAACGATTACTAGTCAATCAGCACGTACTGGACGAGGCTGCAACACACCTTAAGAAGAAGGGATCACCGGATGACGCGTTTAACTGTGTAAAAACTACACTTTCATCAGAAATATTCGAAATATGTCGAACTGATAGCGAGGAATTTGAAGAGGCTTGTCACTCCTTCTGTAAATTCGATGACCACGATGGAGCGATGACTGATTTTCTCACAAAGACGTTCTTGGAGAACTCTGAAACGTCATACCTAGCTACGTGGGACGGACACTATCAGGCATTCAAACAAGTGAAACCGCTACCCCGCTGTGATTATTGATTAGCAATCTGACTCTGGACCGTTTCACGTCGACTCGTCCGTTTCCTACTCAATAGGGATTTTGAGTTGGAAATAAAGATTCAGTAGTTCCTACGTATCTCTGTCCGCCCTACTCGTACAGCGGGTTGGCCTCGCAAAGTCCGGCGACGTCCTCGAGGACCTCCGCGCGGACGTCCTCGTCCTCGGGAAAGTCCAGGATCTCCACGATCAGGTCCGCGACGGCCCGGTGGTCGTCCTCGTCGAACCCGCGGGAGGTCAGCGCGGGCGTGCCGATCCGGATGCCCGAGGGGTCGAACGGCGAGCGGGTCTCGTCCGGGACGGTGTTGGCGTTCAGGACGATCCCGGCGTCCTCCAGGGCCTCCTCGGCGGTCCCGCCGGAGAGGTCCGGGTGCGATTCCCGGAGGTCCACGAGCACGAGGTGGACGTCGGTGCCCCCCGAGACGACCTTGAGGCCGTGGTCCTGCAGTTGGTCGGCCAGCGCCTGCGCGTTGGCGACGACCCCCTCGGCGTACTCGTCGAACTCGGGTTCCAGGGCCTCCTTGAACCCCACCGCCTTCCCCGCAACGTTGTGCATCAGGGGGCCGCCCTGGCCGCCCGGGAAGACGGCCGAGTCGACCTCGTCGGCGTGCTCCTCGCTCGTCATGATGATGCCGCCACGACCGGCGCGGATCGTCTTGTGGGTCGACCCGGTGACGAAGTCCGCGGTGCCGACCGGGTTGGGGTGGACGCCCGCGGCCACGAGGCCGGTGATGTGGGCGACGTCCGCGAGATGGTAGGCGCCGACGTCCTCGGCGATCTCCTGGAAGCGCTCCCATGGGACTTCGCGCGGGTACGCGGAGTACCCCGAGACGATCATGTCGGGGTCGTGAGCCTCGGCTTTCGCCTTCACGTCCTCGAAGTCGATGCGGCCGGTCTCGGCGTCGACGACGTACTGCTCGACGTCGTACAG
>CAYTAG010000254.1:0-4736 GCA_964435625.1 uncultured Halobacteriales archaeon
CAGGTCCAGCGCATCGACGAGGCCAAAGACCAGGTCACCGTCGAACTGTACGAGGCGACCGTCCCCATCCCCGTAACCGTGCGCGGCGACCAGATCCGCGTGCTGGACAGCGACGAGCGGTGAGCAGCGCGAACCGCTCGTCGGAACGGGCGAGCGGGGAGTGAAACGACCCGCGAGCCAGCGACGAACGCCGAAACCGTCGGCGACGGTCGCGGGTCGCGGGTCAGGACATCGCCGCGACGGGGGGGTAGTCGTCGCCGAGCCGCGACCGGAGGTTGTCGATCTCCGTTTCGAGTTGCCTGATCTCCGCTTGCAACGCGGCGTACTCCTCGCTGGCCCGGAGTTCGGCCTCGGTCTTCTCGTGTTCGAGGACGTTCCGGGTCACCCGCCTGGAACTGAGTTCGACGCGTTTCTCCTCGAACCGGTCGAGAACCACCAGCCGGTCGACCAGGTCACGGAGGTCGGTCGGCCCCACCGGCTTCACGAGATAGTCGTCGAACGGCATGTCCACGACGTCGAAGTCCGGTTCGACCCCCGAGACCATCGCCGCGCGGACGTCGACCTCGCGGGCGCGGATCTCCTCGAGGACCTCGGTACCCGACAGTCCCGGCATCCGTCGGTCGAGCAAGATCACGTCCGGTTCGAAGACGAGCAGTTCGAGCGCCTCCAGACCGCTGTAGGCGGTCTGGACGGCGTACGCGTCTTCGAGTGCTGCGGCGTAGAGGTCGGCGACTTCGCGCTCGTCGTCGACGACGAGAACCGACGCCGGCGTGTCCTGGTCCTGCATTTCCGACACGCCCTACGTCGGCGGCCGCCTTAGTCCCCGTCGGGCGGTCTCTCGAAGAGAGAACGCACACCGTTTTTAAGGGACCGCCGGGGTTCGCCGGCAGATGCCCAAAGATTTTTATGCGCAGTTGCGCCCCTTTCTTTCACGGATGGCGAGCAACACTGCTGGGGAGATAGACGACGACACTCCAATCGAGGACGTCCTGGACACGATAGGCGACCCGTACGCGCGTGACGTGCTCGCGTCGATCTGCCGGGAGTCCCGGTCGGCCCAGGAACTCGCCGAGGACCTCGATCACTCGATTCAGACGATTTACCGCCGGATCGACCTCCTGGAGGACCACAACCTGGTCACCTCGCGGACGGTGATCTCCGACGACGGCAACCACTACGACGTCTACGAGTCGAACTTCAACAGCGCGCTGATCTCGCTGGAGGACGACGAGTACGACGTCCGCATCTACCGCGAGGAGAACCTCCCCGGGCGGTTCGGCGGCCTGTGGGACGAACTTAGCGGCGAGTCACGATGACCGGAGACGCCTCCGTTTCGCGGTGACACATGCTCCAGATCGGATTCGAGGGCTCGACGGTCGAGACCGTCATGCGGCTGCTGTTGCAGGTGCTGTGGCTGGTCCAGTTCGCCCTCGCGCTGGGGATGACGATCATCAGCTTCCAGGCGTACCGCCAGCGCCAGTCCGACCGGCTCAAGAGCGCGTTCATCGGCTTCGCGTTCATCAGCATGGGCGTCGGGATGAGCACGATGGTCACGGACCTGACGGCGCAGTTGCTGTACTTCGAGGTCGCGCGAACGGTCCCGTTCATCGTCGGCTTCAGCATGCTGTACCTGTCGCTGTACCGCTGACGCTCCGCCACGCGGGCAGGAACCCCGGCCACCCGAACTCGCTCCCGGACCCCAGCGGGGGCAGTCAATCCTCGACGCCGTGGTACGCCAGCAGGTCGTTGACGTATCGCCCGACGACGTAGAACAGTAGTAGCCCGTTCGCCACCGACAGGCCGAGCAGGACCAGCGGGCCGGTCCCCGCCACGAGTACTCCCAGCGCGTCCACGAGCAGGACCGCCGCGATCCACGCGATCCCGTAGCGGATCGGTCCCGGCCTCACGTGTCGACCGTAGGGAACGGACGCCTCACCTCGACTCATGTGCCGGCGTTTCCGGAGGCCGCATAATAAATGCACGTCCATCGAAACCGTCCGGCACCGATCCCGACGGCCGACTCAGGAGAGCTTCTCGGCGATGGCCTGCAGGTCGGCGACGGCCTCGATCTCCTCTTTGACCTGCTCGCGCTCGCGGACCTCCTCGCTGGAGGCGCCGTACGCGCGGACGTACTCGGCGCGGGTGTGCTCCTCGAAGGCGTGGCGGATCGCGAGGTACCCGTCGGGGACGATGGTCCCACAGACCTTGCACTCGTGGCGTTCGTGTTCGTTCGTCTGGTGGAGGATCACCTCTTCGACGGTCCCGAAGGCGAGCCCGCAACCGTCGATGCCGCATTCCCAGCCGGTCATTACAGCGATCCTCGCGTCCCGGCCGCTAAAACCCTTCGCACTACTCCAGCAACGAGAGGAGCACGATCCCGGCCCCGATCAGCGTGACCAGGACCGCTCCCGAGAACGCGAGCAGCTCCCGGATGTCCGGATCGCTGTCGAAGTCCCCGTCCTCGGTCGTCGGGAGGGAGATCCAGGCCGACAGCAGGCCCGTCGCAAGCATGATCCCGCCGAGGATGGCGCCTTGCTCGTAGACCATCGTTCGGCCCTGTTCGGGACACCGGCAAAACGATTTCGGAATCCCCCGCCACCCACCCGCGATGGGAAACCCCTAACTACCGGCCCGGCGAACGACGGTCCGTGACCGCCCCCGAGCCGTCCCGCGTCGACCTCCACGTGAAGGTGCTCGACGAACGGGTGGTCGAGCGGGCGAAGCGCCGCGGACTGGACGCGCTCGTGTACGCGCCACACTTCACGCGACTCCCCGAGATCGAGCGCCGCGCCGAACGTTTCTCCGACGACGAACTGCTGGTCGTGCCCGCCCGCGAGGTGTTCACCGGCCACTGGCAGACCCGCCGGCACGTCCTCGCGCTCGGCCTCTCGGAGCCGATCCCGGACTTCATCGGCCTGGACGGGTTGATGGACGAACTCCGGCGCCAGGACGCGACGGTGCTGATCCCCCACCCCGCCTTCCTGACCGTCAGCCTCGGCGCGGAGGAGGTCGGGGAGTACCGCGACCTGGTCGACGCCGTGGAGGTGTACAACCCCAAACACTTCCCGCACCACAACCGCCGTGCCGCGGAGATCGCGGCGGACCTGGACCTCCCGGGGTACTCGTCGTCGTACGCCCACCTCCGGGGCACGGTCGGCGAAGCCTGGACGGAGTTCGACCGCGGAATCGAGAGCGAGGGGGACCTGCTCGACGCCGTCGAGTCGGGGGCGTTCCGGCCGGTCCACCGCGACGGCGCGGCCCACGAGGCCCGCTGTCTCGCGGAGTTCTCGCATCTGTTCTGGGAGAACTCCTGGAAAAAACTGGACCGGGTCTTCCTCTCCGGGACCGAACCCACCCACCCCGAACACGTCGCCTACGACGGCCGGTTCGACGACGTCCGGGTGTACTGATCCGGGTCGTTCGCGATCCTGGGGCCGTTCGGTCTCGCGCCTGGCGGGAGCGTCGCTCCCGCCAGGCGCGGTTCGCTCACCCGGGAACGAACCGTCTCGTGCGGCAAGCACCGGGCGAGCGACCGAGCGTAGCGAGGGAGCGCCCGGATCCAGTGAGCGTCCGTCGCGGTCCGAAACTCCACTTTCCAAAGTATTATTCTTTAGTTTCCGAGGTTTTGGCGCGGGCGGCGAGCACCCGGGGGCTGGCCGGGACCCGCTGGTGGCCGGAGGGCGCCGACAGCCGAACGCGCCGACGGCCGGCAACCCTCGCGTACGTCGGACCCAGGTTTACAGTCCGGCGACGCCAACCCCCACCATGGACCTGGGTCTGCTGCTGATCGTCGGCATTCCCCTCGCCTGGCACCTCGGACTGGTCGGGTACACCTACTACGACGCAGGCCGGGTCGGGATGCCCCGGGCGAAGTGGACCGCGGTCGCCCTGCTGGTCCCGCTGTTCGGCTTCTTCGCGTACCTGTTCGAGCGGAGCGACCTGGACTACGACCCGGAAGAGGACCCCTACGCGGAGGGTGGGTACAACGTCCACGAGTCCCGCGCCGACGAGGACCGACGGGAGTGACCGCCGGTGGGGAGACGAGTCCGCCGACGGGAGTGACCGCCGGCGATGGGACCGCCGGCGATGGGACCGCCAGCGAGAGGACCGCCGGAACCCGAATGATACTTCGGGCCGACCGCCCTACACCCGACCATGGCCGGGGAATCCATCCAGCAGATCCAGCGCGGCGAACCGGCGTTGTCGTTCGAACTCGACGGCGTCGACGGCGAGACGCACACGCTCGCGGACTACAGCGACTACGCCGCCGCGCTCGTCGTGTTCACGTGCAACCACTGCCCGTACGCGCAGGCGAAGTTCGACCTGCTGAACGACGTCGCCGAGGAGTACGACGACGTCGCGGTGATCGGCATCAACTCCAACGACGCCGCGGAGTACCCCGACGACGACTTCGAGACGATGCGGGAGTGGGTCGAGGAGGGTCGCATCCGGTACGACGCCTACCTCCGGGACGAGAGTCAGGAGGTGGCGAAGGCCTACGGCGCCGTCTGTACGCCCGACCCGTTCCTCTTCGAGAACGCCGGCGAGGAGTTCCGGCTCGTCTACCACGGCCGGGTGGACGACGCCCTGAACCCCGACGACGAGCCGACGGAGTTCCACGTCCGGGACGCAATCGAGTCGGTGCTGGCCGGCGAGGAGGTCGACCTGGAGTTCATGCCCTCGCGGGGCTGTACGATCAAGTGGAAGCCCGGCAACGAACCCGACTACTGGGACGA
>CAYTAG010000255.1:0-4682 GCA_964435625.1 uncultured Halobacteriales archaeon
CTCGTAGTTGATCTCCGGATTGTAACCGGTGATGATACCTTCTTCTTCCAGTTGCTTGATGCGGTTGTGGATGGTCGTCCCGGTGACGTCGGTTTCCTCGGCAATGTCCGTGTCCGTGGCTCCACGAGCGTCGATCTGTAACAGGTGGAGGATGCGGCGGTCGAGATTGTTCAGCGGGTCGTCGCTCATGCTGTTCGTTTCGTCGGCGAGCAAGTTGAGTCGTTCGCCCGGACCGGACACACGCTGCGTCCGCGGACGAAACACCTCGGTGGTACCTCCCTCCTCTGTATCTATCACCGAGGTTATTAAAATTGTCAGCTATCGACTGTTTCAACAGGGCTTCTTCGTTCTCATTCCTCCCGTTGAGGTAAATGAAGTTATGCGGTCTTATTCGGAAGCAATAGTCTGTAGCGTCCAGTAGGTGGTTCTAACCCGTAGATCGAATCCTTTGAGGGGGGAAAATTTGTTAGTCTGCTATTGTGTAACACCTATATTCTCTGGAGAATCTCGGGAGTCCGTAGACGAAGTCTTTATCCCAATCGCTTGGTTTTAGCTTACTGTAGGCGACGAGGACAGCTGAAAGCGGCACGAAGTGCCGGCTTCGAGCGCCGTTGGTCCAGTGGCAGGACATGAGCTTCCCAAGCTCATAGCCCGGGTTCAATTCCCGGACGGCGCATTTTGCGACGAACGGACGTGAGGAGCAACTGCGTCCGGAGGGAATTGAAGCCTATCAGTCGCAGCCCGGACCCGTCCGTCGCAGACGCAACGGAAGCCCGGACCGTCTGATTTCGGTTCAATTCCCGGACGGCGCACTTCTCCAGCGAACGACCGGCGAGCACCGCGAAGCGTGTGCTCGCCACGACGTGAGCCGGGAATGCGCCACGGAGGGAATTGAATCACGCGAGTCGCAGCCCGGAACGGCGCGCAGCGCCGCAGGCCCGGACCGTCTCGCCATCGGGTTCAATTCCCGGACGGCGCACTTCTCCGGCCGTCCGTCACCGTCCAGACCGAGCCGCCACCGCGTTTATCCAGACGGCAACCGAACCGGCCCACCGTGGACTCCGCCGAACGAGTGCACCAACACCTCCTGACCACCCACGGCGACCTCGTGGAGACGGTCCTTGCCTGCGCCGACGTGGTCGCGGCCGACGTCGACCAACCCGCCGACCGGCGGGTCGTGACGGCCTCGCTGGAGATGGCCCTCAGGGAAGCGGACGCCTTCCCGCGGTTCGCCGACGCCATCCACACCACCGCCGAGGCCCTCGAATTCGACCTCCCGGCCGAACCCGTGGCCGCGCCGCCGTACGTGGTCGTGACCGCGCGCGGCCCCATGCTCCGGGCGACCGTCGACGAGGGCAGATTGGTCGTCCTCTTTCGCGCGTTCGAGCGGACCCCCGAGGGCTACGTCCGGGTGGATCGGACGCCCGCATCGACCGTCGAGGTCTCGTTCCACGGGGTTGACTAGCACGCCACCGACACCGTTAGGACCGCCCCGGACGAGCGACCGCCGTGAGCGACCGATTCCTCGTCAACGTCGAGGCCGCGGTCTACCGCGACGGGGAGTACCTGCTGATCGAGCGCGCCGCGGCCGAGGACCACGCCGCCGGCGAACTCGCGCTCGTCGGCGGGACCGTCGAGCGCGGAGCGGCCGAACCCGCGCTGGAGTCGACCGTCCGCCGCGAGGTGCGCGAGGAGGTCGGCGTGGAGGTGACCGGCCTGGTCTACGTCACCAGCAGGACCTTCCGGACGGACGGCGGGGCGGCCTGCGTCGACGTCGTCTTCCTCGGCCGGCACGGCGCCGGCGAAGCCACGGTCGAGGCGCCGGAAGAAGTCGCCAGCACCGCCTGGTTCGCGCCCGCGGAGGTCGCGTCGCACCCTGACGTCCCATCCTACGTGCGCGACGACGTGGCCGCGGCCGAGGAGCGCCGGACCGCCCTCGGCTGGTGATCGGCGGCCGACCGGTCCGACGAGGACGGGCCAGCGATCACCCGAGAGCCAGCGCGCCACCGGGGTCCGTCCGGAGGTCGAGGACGGCATCGGTCGCCGCCGGATCGAACCGGAACACCCGCCGCCACCACGGCCCGCGCCCGGAGTCACCGGCCAGTTCGGTCACCACGGGGTTGGCCGTCGTCCCGTCGTCGGGGGCCGAGAGAGGGACGGCGCGCTCGAACAGCCCGGAGTCGGCGGGGTCCCCGCGCACGAGCACCTTCGCGTCGAACGTCTCGCGCTTGCAGTGGGCGTTCTCCGCGTATCGCTCCCGTTCGGCGGGCGAGAGGTCGTGGAACTGATCGCCGGTGACGGGATCGGCGGCGAGCCGGATGGCGCCGATCAGGTAGACGCCCCAGTCGGGGACGACCCAGTCGCGGGCGGGGTCGATCCGGTCGCGTTCGGGACCAGCCCGGTCACGGTCGCGGCCGACGACCGTCGACAGCGTCGCGTAGAACAGCAGGTAGTCGCCGGCCGACAGCTCCGAGATGGGACCGGCCTTGACGCCGTGTTCGTCGCCGTAGGTGGTCGCCGAGCAGCGCGGATACTCACGGAACGAGGGATCGAGGTGGACCCGCCGATCCGCGAGGTCGGCCGGGATCGAGAACGGCAGGTCGAGGTCGGCGGCGAGGTCGGCGTACGTCGGGACCGGGGCCGCGGTCGGTTCGCGCTCGGGGATCGGCAGGTACGTGAACCCCCCATCGGGGTAGATCGGTCCACGAAACCCCGGGAGGCTCGTGTTCGCCCCGACGTTGACGGCGACGCTCCGTGGCATGCCCGCGCGTACGACGTGAGGCCGTACGTAGCTGTCGTTCGGCGTCCCACGCCGGCGACCGTCGTTCGACGCCTCCGCCGGTAGCCTACCGTGCGAGTCGGCCACCGGCGGACTAGCGCCCGAGTCGACCGCCGCAGTGCCGGCAGTACTCGAAGGCCGGTTCCGCCTCGTTTCTCGCGCCGCAGGTCGGACAGCGGCGGCCGCCCTCGACGTCCGCGTGGACCGCCTCGTCGAGCCGTTCGGCGTGGGACGCCACGTCGACCGGGTACTCGCGGTCGACCTGGGAGTCGCGGGACGGCCCGGCCTCGGCGTTGGGGACCTGCCCCCACCGCCGCGGCGACCCGTCGTCGTCGTCGTTGCGGACGTACCGGTAGATCAGGAACTGCAGGAGCACGAAGACGGCCAGGTAGACGACCACGAGCTCCCAGGCATCCATCGTGTTGTGGTTTGTTACCATGGAACTTTATCCTGACGGTGGGGGCGATCCCGGCGCCGGGGGACGTAGGTGTGGACGGACATCCTGCCGGGGGCCACTGGCGTGGGAAACCGTCAGAGTTAGGGCCGACCGTGGAAAGTCCCGAGGTATGAAACGGTCCGTCCGGGTCCCCTACCTCTCGGTCGTCCTCCTGGTCCTGACGGCGGTGCTGGCGATGCAAGCGGGTCACTCCGCGCTCGTGTCCGACGATCCCGGGGGCGTGACGCGCTCGCAGATCGACGTGCCGGACGACGGCGGCGAGGGCGTGCTCCCCAACGACGTTCCGGCCGGGTCGACGCTGATGAGCGTCCAGAGCTACGGCGGGTTCTCGGAGTTCAACGGTCGCGTCTCCATCGTCTCGCCCGAGGGCGAGACCGTCTGGCAGTGGGCGCCCGGGGGAGCCGCGGTGTTCGACGCCGAACTCCTGGAGAACGGCAACGTCCAGGTCTCGCTCGCCGAGCGCGTGCCGGCGGCGGACTGCCCCGAGCAGTACCGCGGCAGGGACCACTGCGTCCGGAACCGCGTCGTCGAGGTCGACTACGGGAGCAAGGAGGTCGTCTGGGAGTACGACTGGTACGACGCCTTCATCCACTGGCACGAGGTTCACGACGCCGACCGACTGGCGGACGGCCGCGTGGCCATCATCGACATGGGCAACGACCGGACGTTCTTCGTGAACCGCGAGGGCGAGGTCACCTGGGAGTGGAACGCCACGAAACACCTCGGCGAGGGCTCGGCGTTCCGCGAGCAGTACGGCGGCCCCGAGAAGGACGGTCCCGAGGCCGACTGGACCCACATGAACGACGTCGACATCCTGGAGAACGGCTACGTCCAGATGTCGATCCGGAACTTCGATTCGGTCATCTGGGTCGATCCCGACACCGACGAAATCGTCCGCGTCTTCGGCGAGCCGGGGGCCCACGACGTGATGAAAGAACAGCACAACCCCCAGTGGTTGCCCGAGCGGAACACGCTGCTGGTCGCCGACAGCGAGAACGACCGCGTGGTCGAGGTGACGCCGGACGGCAAGGTCGTCTGGGAGTTCGGCGGCTCCGGGCAACTGAGCTGGGCCCGGGACGCCGACCGGCTCCCCAACGACAACACGCTCGTGACCGACACCTACAACAGCCGCGTCATCGAGGTGACCCCGGACGGCGAGATCGTCTGGGAGTACGAGGTCGCCATCCGCGAGGACGGCGAACTCAAGGGTGGCATCGTCTACGAGGCCGACCGGCTGTCGGTCGACGGCAAGCGACTCGAGGAGGAACAGAGCACCTTCGAGGAGGTCGATCCCAACAGCACGGTCACCGCGACGCCGTTCCCCGAGGTCTCGGCGAACGAGGGCGGCGAACTCGACCGGATGATCCCCCGCGTCGAGGCCTGGTCGCGGTTTTACTTCCCGTACTGGGTCGAGTTCCGGCACCTGCTGAACCTGGCGCTGGGGGT
>CAYTAG010000256.1:0-4678 GCA_964435625.1 uncultured Halobacteriales archaeon
TACGCGAAGGTCAACATCGAGGACGTGGAGGCCCGGCACCTGGAGGACGTCGAACCGACGCTGTTCTCGGTCGGTTACGCCCTCCGACCGGCCGAGATGCGGCCGAACGTCTGGCGGTTCGACGCCGGGGAGGCCACCAACGACCACCGCCACCAAGAGCAGGAGGAACTGTACGTGGTGCTGGAGGGCAGTTTCGACGGCTGGATCGAACCTCCCGGCGGGGACCGCGAAGAGGTCTTCCTGGAGGCCGGCGACTACCTGGTCGTCCAGCCCGACGTCTGGCGGAAGTTCACTGCTGCGGAGGAGTCGTGGTTGCTCGTCGTGGGCGCGCCGCCGGTCAAGGACGACGACGAGCGGCGGGACTGATTGCGCTGGACGGCGGGGAGAATCAGACGGGGTCCAGCCCCGCTTCCTCCCGCAACACGCCGATGTACTCCCGGAACCCGGCTTCGAGGTCGAACTCGGGTTCGTAACCGAGGTCCTCGTTGGCCTTCGTCATGTCCAGGCGCTGGGTCCAGGGAAGTTCGCCCTCGTCGCTGACCTCGACGTCGGCGTCCGGGATGATCCCCTCGACCGTCTCGGCGGCCTCCCGGACGGTCGCCAGTTCGCCGCGGACGTTGTACACCTGCTGGGTGAGGTCGCCCTCGTCGGCGAACGCGGCCCGCCGGAACCCCTGGGCGATGTCCCGGACGTGCTGCCAGTCGATCTCCTGGTCGCCGTACTCCACCGAGAAGGACTCCCCGACGGCCGGTTTCTCGACGATGTTCGCCAGGAACGCCGAGCCGCCGGTCTCGCGGTAGGGGCCGTACGCGACGGTGGGGCGCAGCCCTACGAGCGAGAGGTCGTAGTCCTCGACGTAGACGCGGGCCTGGTGCTCGTTGTACTCCTTGGTCGCGCCGTACAGCGTGTCGGGATAGACGAGGTCGTCCTCGGTGACCCACCAGTCCTCGGTGTCGGCGTAGTTGTGCGGCGGCGCGTAGATGGCCGCCGAGGAGGCCCACGCGACGCGCTCGACCTGGTCGTCGAACAGGCGGGCAGCCTCGAAGACGTTGTTGGTCCCCTCGACGTTGACGTTCAGGGCGGCCCGTGGGTTCTCGCGGGCGACGTTCGTGAGCAGCGCCGCCAGGTGGACGATCCGGTCGGCGCCCGTCTCCCGTACCGCCCGGGCGACCGCGGTCGAGTCCGAGACGTCGCCGCGCCGGACGGTCACCTCGTCGGCGACCCCCAGTTTCTCCAGGATGTGCGCGTCCGTCGAGAGGTCGAAGGCGACGACGTCGTGGCCCCGTTCGACGAGGTCCTCGCAGGTGTACGCGCCGATGAACCCTGTGCCTCCCGTGACCAGCACGGTGTCTGCTGACATGAACGGAAGTTCCGCCAGCGAGCGCAAAAAGGTACCGTCAGGGAGCCGACGACCCCGACGGTGCGGTCCCCCGCCACCGGCCGAAATCCCGCCCGCAGGGGCCGCCGTGACGGGAACGATCCCGGGCCGGCGGCCGGTCTCGATGGATCGATTTATGGAGCAAATTTTAATCATAAATAGACAGAAAGTTATAAATACCTCTGATCCGATTGGAGTTTTATGCCGAAGCGGAATAACCTTACCAGGCGTAGCTTCGTTCGAAACGGTGCGGCGGCGATGCTGGCGGGCGCCGTCACTGCGTCGACGGCCGCCGCGGACCCGGAGGCCGACAGCGAGTACCCGGTGCAGGCCGAGGGCAAGCGGATCCATCACTTCAGGCCGCTGGACGGCGACACCTGGGAGCACCGCGAACGGTTCATCAGTCCGGACCTCAAGGCCGCCTTCGGGAAGGCCGAGGTCGGACTCCAGACCGAGGAGATCGAACGCGAACGGGTTCCCGAGCGGTTCCGGAGTCCGGACAGGGCCGGGACGACCAAGTACCGCGACTCGGGGGTCTTCGGGACGTGGGAGCAACACGTCAACGCCGAGCAGCGCATCCACGACGACATGACGGCGGACCACGACTACGAGGGGCCGCTGTACGTCTACAAGGACGGCGACGTCACGGAACGGTCCGCGCCGGTCAACGCCGGGTGGCGCGACCACCACAGTCTCAGCTGGTTCAACGTCGAACAGCAGATGAAGAACAACGGCTGGGACGGCTCGATCCCGTCGACCAACCGGTACATCCTCGTCCACACGTCCTACGGCTCCTACACCAAGACCCAGAACGCCCACGTCAAGAAGCCGACGGGCTGGACGACGCAGTGGCACGGCCGCCTGTACGGCATCACCGAGGAGGAGGACCCCGGCTACACGGTCGTCGGGTCGTTCCACCACGATCCGTGGGACCACGGCTGGGCCGGCGGCGACGACTGGCGGTTCGCCCAGTCCCGCCAGGAGTGCCAGGACGACTGGGAGAGCTGGGGCTATTACACCTACACCCAGGACATCTACAACGGCTGGGACTACGATAGCTCCAACGGCCTGTTGGCCGTGATCTGATCGGGGCCCGGACGGCCTCCGAGGAGCTATCTTGCCCCGGCTAGCGGACCGTGCTGCTCCACCGGGCGAATCACCGAACCCCGAACCGGCGGACGCGACAACGTTTATTATGTCGGTCTGCCAACCAATTTTCATGGAGTCAGGGGAAAAATTACGGCAAGTGTGGTCCGGCGGTTCGTACTCGGAGATGGAGACGGTCTACCTGTCGCTGGCCGGCAACCTCGTCGAGAGCGCGGGGATCGACCCCGACGACGGCGTACTGGACGTGGCCTGTGGACGGGTAACGTCGCCATCACCGCCGCCCGTCGCGGTGCCGAGGTGACCGGCCTGGACGTGACCCCGGCGATGCTGGAGGAGGCCCGGCGGAACGCCGAGTAGGCGAACGTTGAGGGAATCGATTGGCGCGAGGGGAATGCGACGGATCTACCGTTCGGGGACGACTCCTTCGACGCGACCCTCTCGTGTCTCGGTCACATGTACGGGGACCCACCCGGGGACGTCACCCGGGAACTGCTTCGAGTGACGCGGCCGGGCGGCACCGTCGGGTTCGTCTCGTGGACGCCGACCAGCGTCTTCCCGTCGGCGTCCGGAGTGGTGATGGCCCACCTCGGTCCGGAGGACGCCCCGGAGTTCACCGAACCGCCGTTCGCGTGGGGCGACGCCGACGTCGTCGCCCAGCGGTTCGGCGACGACGTCACGGACCTCGAGTGTGAGACGGAGACCCTGGAGTACCCGGCGGTGTCGCCGGAACACTTCTGGGAGAAGATCAGGCGGAACTCTAGCGTGTTCGCGGAGTACCTGCCGAAGGTCGACGAGGACGACCGGCCCGCGATGCGGGAGCAGGTGGTCGGCGTCGTCGAACCGGCGTTCGACGACCGGGTCAACGCCGTCGAAATGGAGTACCTGCTCGCGACCGCGACCGTCGCGTGATCGGACCGAAGTGACGGTACCGGATCGTAGCGGCGGTAGGCCGGGTCCCGCGGCCGTTTTCGTTCGCCGCGTTGCCACGCTCGCCCGGGCGAAGACTACTCGCTTCCCGGGGAATTACAGCGCATTACCTATAAGGAAATAAAAATGTATATTAAGTTATAAATATTTGGATTACATTTACGGTTCCATGTCGAATCGCGATGAACTTTCGAGGCGTAGCTTCGTTCGAAACGGTGCGGCGGCGATGCTGGCGGGCGCCGTCACGGCCTCGTCCGCGGCGGCGGACCCGGAGGGCGACGGCGAGTACCCCGTTCACGCCGATGGCAAGCGGATCCATCACTTCAGGCCGCTTGCCGGCGACCACTGGGAGCACCGCGAGCGGTTCGTCAGCCGGGACGTCCAGAAGGTCTTCGGGAAGGCCGCGGTCGAACTGAAGACCGAGGAGGTCCACGCCAACGCGGTGCCCGAGCAGTTCCGGAATCCGGACAGGGCGGGCAAACTTAGCGAGCGGGACGACGGCGTCTTCGGGACCTGGGAACAGCACGCCAACGCCGAGCGGGACCTCCGGGAGGGCGACCTGACCCAGTCCCACGACTACACCGGGCCGCTGTACAACTACAAGGACGGCGACCTCTCCGAGCGGTCCGCGCCGATCAACGTCGGGTGGCGGTACTACCACGACTTCACCGCCTCGGACGTCAACGACATCATGTGGGACAACGGCTGGGACGGGACGCTCATCTCCACCGACCGGTACGTGCTGGTCTTCACCGGCACCTACAGCTACGACATCAGAAAGCAGGCGTATCACACGAAGAAACCGACCGGCTGGACGACCCAGTGGCACGGCCGTCTGTGGAACCTGCCCGACTACGACGACGACGGCTACGACGTGATCGGCTCGTACCACCACGACCCCTGGGATCACGGCTGGCTCATCGGCGACGACTGGAAGTTCTCGGAGTCCCGCCAGGAGGCCGCAAGCGACTGGGAGAGCTGGGGCTACTACTCGTTCACCCAGGACGTCGGCAACGGCAGCGACTACGGAACCTCCGACGGCAAGTTCGACGCCATCTGATCCGGCATGGACGCCGCCGCTCGACGGGCGATCATGTTCGGTGCCGCGGCCGGGGTCGGCACCTCGGTCGTGCTGGTAGCCTACTGGCTGTCGACCGGCGCGCTCGACCCCGCCGATCTCCGCCGGGCGCTCCACTCGCGGACGGCGGCGAAGGACGTCGTCGGCATCTACCTGCTCGGCGGCATCGTCACGGTGGGGGTCCCGAC
>CAYTAG010000257.1:0-4669 GCA_964435625.1 uncultured Halobacteriales archaeon
CTGCTGTCGCTGGCCCGCAAACACGACCTGGCGGTCCTGGTGACCAACCAGGTCTTCTCGGACCCCGACTCCGACCGGACGCGGCCGCTGGGCGGCAACACCCTCGAACACTGGACCGGCGTGATCCTCCGGGTCGACCGCTTCCGCGGCGGGAACCGGCGCGCGACCCTGGAGAAACACCGCTCGAAGGCCGCCGGCGACTCGGTCACCTTCCGGATCACGGACGAGGGGCTGGTGGGTGCGGAGGGCCCCGGGCCGGATCCCTAGCGCCGCAGGACCGTCCCGGACTCGCACTGCGAACAGCGCTCGCCGGACGGATTGATGATCAGCGACCGGCACGCCGAACACTCGTAGAGGGCGGTGGCCGGCCGTTCGTCCCGGTCCTCGGCGTTCGATTCGGTTACGAACGTGCTGCGCAGGCGGGCGATGGCGTCTCTCATCCACCGTCGAGAGGAGTCGAGGGCTGAAGGCCGCCAGGCCTAATCACGTAGGGTCCGGGCGACGGGCCCCGGCCTCCGACACCGCGTCCTGGCGGGTCCGGGCACCGCGTTCGGTCTCCAGCACCGCGTCCCGGTGGGGGCGCCGCTCCGGGTCCCCGCCACCGCGTTCGACGGGTCGGGACGCCGCGCCCGGCCGTTCGACCGCCCGGACGGCCGCAGAGACTACCCGTCTTCCCCTCCACACTCCGTACATGGTCGAGGAAGACCTCGGAGAAGCGACCATCGTGTACGAGGGCCCCGACGGCACCGTCGAGCGGACCGTCGAGAACGAACACGTCGCGTACGTCCAGGACCACTGGATCGTCAAGACCGGCGAGAACGAAGCGGGCCACGACACCGTCCGTCGCATCCCCTCCGAGCGGGTCTACTACGTCGAGCGGGACGTCGAGCAGTTCGAGCGCGAGGCTGCCACGGTGTTCGGGGAACTCCAGTCGGTCGCCGACGAGTTCGGGCGTGGCGTCGACTCGCTACGGGCGGAGGTCGAGTCGATCACCGAGGAAGTCGGGACGTTGCTCCCCGGCCCGGGCCAGCGGGAGCCCGAACCCGGGGAGCCGGACGTCGTCCGGATCGACATCGAGGAAGACGACGAGCAGGAGGGCGCCGACGAGGGCGAGACGGGGAGCGACGCCGACCGGGGCGACGACGAGGGGGCCTGACGGGCGGACGGCAGGTCAGAGTTCGCCCAGTTTCCGGAGCAACTGGCCGCGGTACTCCTCGTCGGCGGCGACGCCCTTGCGTTCGAGGACGTTGCGCTCCAGTTTGTCCAGGGCCACGTGGAAGGCGGTCTTGGTGCCGTAGCCCTCGCCGGAGCCGGCCATCTGGCCCTTGTTCGTCCGCAGGCGGATCTGGCACTGGATCAGCGGCGTGCCCCGGAGCTTCTCCTTGTGCTCGTGCAGGCGGACGTGGGCGTGTTGGACCTGCATCTCGCCGTACTTGTCGGTGACCCGCTGGATGCTCTCGCGGACGTGCTGGCGGTCGATGGTCTCCAGCAGTTCGATGTTGGTGATCTGGACGTCCATGTGGTCCTCCTCGGTGAACGACAGCGCCCGGAGGACGTCCGTCTTGGTGACCACGCCCAGCACCTGGCGGTCGTCGTCGCCGTCGACGACGACGAGGCCGGCGTAGTCGTCCTCCAGCATCCGCTCGACGGCGTCCCGGACGGAGTCCCCGGGCGTCGCCGTCTCGACGGGGCTGGACATCACGTCGTAGATCGGCAGGTCCAGCATGCGGTCGGTGTCGCCCGAGCGGTCGCCGTGGGTGGTGCGGTCCTCGTTGCGGGTGACGAAGTCCACGATGTCGTGGATCGTCAGGACGCCGGTGAGGTGGTCGGCCCCGTCGAGCACGGGCAGCCGGGAGATGCCGTGCTCGCGGAAGCGGTTGATCGCCGTCCCCACGGAGTCACCCTCGCGGACGACGATGGGGTCCTCGGAGTAGATCTGCTCGACCGTCAGCGCGTCGAGGTGCTCCAGGACGGCCGCCAGCACCAGGTCCTCGGTGACGATGCCCCAGAGGCGGTCGGCGTCGAAGACGGGCGCGACCTTGGTGTTGCCCTCGACGAGCATCCGCGCGACCTCGCGGACGTCCTCGGTGCGGTCGATCCGCGGCGCCGGCTGGACCAGCGCCTCCGCCTTGGTGTGGTCCTCGATGTGTGACTGCAGGAGTTGCCGCTCGCCGACGACGCCCTCGTACTTGCCGTCGTGGGTGACGATGACGCCCTTCGGGTTCTCGGACTCGAAGATCGACCGGACCTTCCCAAGCCGCTCCGACGAGTCGACCTCGACGTACTCCGAGGTCGCGATGTCAGCGATGTCCATACAGGTCGGGGTTCGGTTGGCGTACTAATCAAACTTGTTGGGGTTCTCGACGGCCGGGAATCGGACGAACCGGACGTCGACCTGCCGGGACCGAACCCGGCGCCAGCCCGCCGAGGCGGTTCCCGTCAGCCCGCCGGGGCGGTTTTTTGGTCCGCGCGCACCAACTGCGGCGCGTGCTGCCGGACGTTACCGTCCTCGGTCCCTACACGTACCTCGCCACGGAGGTCGTCTTCGGGACCGTCGCCTTCGCGCTGGCGTACCGGGCGGACGCGCTCGACCGCGCCGCGATGACCATCGCCGCGCTGTACCCCGTGGCCTACGTCTGGGACTGGTACACCCTCCACGTCGGCGTGTTCGCCATCCGGACCAGGACCGGCGTCGACCTGCTGGGCATCCCCGTCGAGGAACACGTCTTCATCGTCGTCGTGCCCCTGCTGGTGATCGGGGTCCACGAGACGCTGCACGACGGCACCGAATAGCCGACCGCCGCCCGACGGACCGCGGCACGGGACGGCCGTCCCGTCTCGCGCGCACCCGGCGGCTCCGTTCTCCCGGTGGGCCCGCCCCTGCTCGGGGGACTCGACGTCACTTGCTGCTTGCTTCCGGATCTGTCACTGTGAAGTCACCACATTTATGTAATCCCTCGGGATCCATCGCGTATGGACCGACGACAGTACCTCCGCTGTCTGGGAGTCGCGGGTGGGATCGCCCTCGCCGGTTGTACGGGAAGCGACGACGATCCGTCGACGGACACCGACGCTCCCGACGGGACCAACACCCCCGAGGACACCGCCACGCCCGAGGACACCGATACCCCGGAGGATACCGACACGCCCGACGACCAGGGTGGCGAGGCCGCCGCCGTCGTCGGCGAGCGCGTCGACGGCGGGAACCTCTCGATGGTCGTCCGGGACGTCAGCGAGACCGGCAGCATCGACGAGTTCACGCAGGCCGAGGAGGGCAACGTGTACGTCGTCGTCAGGCTGGCCGTCAAGAACACGACCGATTCGGAGTTCGCCGACTTCAACTCCCTGTTGCAGACGCGGCTGGTCGACGACGAGGACTACACCTACGACGAGGCCATCACCGCCTCGACCGGCCGCGACCTCGCCGCCGGCCAGCTCGCGCCGGGCGAGGTCGTCCGCGGCGACGTCGTGTTCGAGGTTCCCGAGGACGCCTCGGGACTGACCCTGGAGTTCGACTTCGAGACCTTCTCGTTCACCACCCTGGAGCGGGTGCGGATCGACCTCGCCGAGGAGACCTCGTCGGTCGCCGACCTCGACCAGGACCTCGCCGTGGACGTCCACGACCCGGGTCAGTCGGTCGAGCGCGACGGCCTGACCGTCGAACTGACGGGCATGGAGACGACCGACCAGGTCGACCAGTTCACGCAGGCCGAGGAGGGCAACGAGTACGTCATCGTCGACGCCGCGGTCACCAACGAGACCGGCCAGGAACAGAGCGTCTCGATCCTGCTGCAGATGATGCTGAAGGACGGCGAGGGGTTCTCCTACACCATCGACCTGGCCGCCTACTCCGCGCTCGACCGGGGCTTCGAGCAGGGCAACCCCATCGCCGACGGCCAGACCCGCCGCGGCAAGATCGCCTACCAGGTCCCCGAGGGCATCTCCCCACTGTACTGGACCTTCGAGTTCGACCCGTTCGTCGGCGGCGAGAAGACGTTCTGGCAGGCGCGGTAGACGGCCCCCGGCGTCGTATCGTTCCGGGGGCAACCGGTTCGTTCATCGCTTTTCTCGTGGCCCGATCCGCCGTCGATTCGCTGTCGCGGGGAACTTAGGCTCACTGTTGCCGGTAGAATTAGGCTCACGGCGCGCGCGAGTAACGCGCGCGAGGGCCGGGGGCGGGCCGGCGGCCTGGCGGTCGGCCGCCGGCCCAACCCCGCGGCTGGGGAGGGTGAGGACATCCCTAGTCGTCGGGTGCCGCTAGTCGTGACGACGAAACGTCCGACCGCTAGTCGTGACGATAAAACGTCCGACCGCTAGTCGTGACGACGAAACGTCCGACCGCTAGTCGTGACGATAAAACGTCCGAACGAGCGACGCGCAACACCCGGGAACCGTCACGACGCCGCGGATTCCGACCGGTTCCACCGCGGAGTCAATACTTCAATAATCGAAGTAATATGCTTTAGAATGTACATAATAATTGTGTAGAAACTAAAGTAATGGGTCGGGCGCTCGGCGGTAGCCGTGAGTGGCGGTCCGGCAAGCGACGGTCGCCGGCACGGATCGTCCGAACGGTCGTGATTTCGGCGTCGGTTGACGTCGGTCGAGAGAGGGGTGATCGTCGGATAGAGCGTGACGTAGCCGAGAATCGTCGGACCGGTCTAGACGC
>CAYTAG010000258.1:0-4659 GCA_964435625.1 uncultured Halobacteriales archaeon
GCCCTCGCTCACGTCCGTTCGCGAGGACCTCGCGCGCGTTGCTCGCGCGCGCCACACCCCCGGACGAGTACCACGATAACAGGTAGCCCGATCCACCGCAGCAATTCGAGACGGAACTACGACCGCTCCGTCGCGGGTTCGCGGTCCTCGTCGGTCGCGTCCGCCCCGAACAGGTCCTCGGCGTCCGCCAGGCTCTCGGTCTCCAGCAACCGCTGGACCTTCCGCTCGAACTCCGCGTCGTCGAGTTCGCCGCGCGCGTACCGCTCCCGGAGGAGGTCCAGGACGTCCTCCCGATCCGCGGGGACGGCCGGCCCCGCTCCACTGCCGTCGGCCCGGTTGCTCCCGGACGACCCCCCGAGCGAGCGCTCGACCTCCTCGACGACGGATCGCTCGACCTCCTCGACGACCCTGTCGCCGACGGAGTCCGACCGGCCCTCGAACAGGATCGACAGCAGCGGCACGACGAGCAGCCAGCCGACGACGAAGATCAGGTACCACTGTTCGACGTCCAGAAACAACGCCGTCAGTCCAAGCCCGAGCGTGAGCACCGCGGCCGAGGAGGTCAGCTTCTCGCCGAGCGACTCGCTCATCGATCAGACGGCCTTCTCGGCCTCCGTCTGGACGACGTACGTCCGGTCGTCGGCGTACTCGGCGACGACCTCGCGGGCCCGTTCGGTGCCGATCCGGTTGAGCGCCCAGGCCGCGCTGGCGCGCACCTTGTCGGACTCGTCGTCCGCCAGGACGTCCGCCAGCGGCTCGATGGCCCTGGTGTCGCCGATGAGGCCGAGCGAGCGGGCCGCCTGGCTGCGGATTCCCGGCCGGTCGGCGACGAGCTGGTCTGCGACGGCCTGGGTCGCGTCCTCGCTGCCGATCTCGCCCAGCGCCTTCAGGGTCACGCGCCGCAACTGGAAGTCGCCGGCGTCGGCGTACTCCAGCAGCGTATCAAGCGCCTCGTCGCTGCCGATCTTCCCGAGGACCCGGATGGCGTCCGTGTTGCGCTTGCCGGCGAGTTCGAGCATCGGCTCGACGGCCTCCTCCGGTGCCATCCGGGTCAGCGCAGTGAAGCAGTGGTCCTCCATGAAGTCCGAGTCCTGCAGTTCCAGCGCCAGCAGCACCATGTCCGGGCGGTTCTCCTGCTCCCACATCTTCAGGGCGCCCCACTCCGGCGGGAAGTCCTTGCGGTGGTGCAGGACGTCGTAGTACCCGTGGGCGTCGAACTTCTGACGCACGGTGAGGTCGTCCCACTGCTCGGCGCCCTCGACTTCCTCGACCAGTTCCTCGGCCGCCGTCAGCAGGGTTTCGATGGTTTCGGCGTCTTCGTCGGGGTCGAGGCCGGCGTCGGTGACGGTCGCCTCGGCGTCCTCCAGGGCGTCCTGGAGGCCGTCGAGTTCCGCGCCGTCGACGTGTGGCTCGTCTTCGAAGCCCGGTTCGTCGACGTCGACGTCCACGCGGGCGTCCAGGGCCTCCTCGACGGCGGCGGCGAACGACCGGACCGCGTCGGCGAGTTGCTCGACGCCGGGTTCGGTCCACTCGCCGCCGGCGATGGTCGACCGCGCGCCCTCGACCTCGGCGGCGACGTCCTCGGCGTACGGCCCGCGGGCGGCTTCGAGGTCGTCCCGTAGCGCCGACAGCCGGGACTCCAGTTCCTCGCGCGGGTCCTCCTCGTCGTCGTCGGCCTCGGGGAGGTCCGCGGCGTCGAGATCCTCCTCGGCCGCGTCCAGTTGCGCCTCGACCTCGTCCAGGCCCGCCTCGGTCTCGGCGGCGTCGAGATCCTCCTCGGCCGCGTCGAGTCGCTCCTCGATGGTCTCGGCGGAGAGCGCTTCGCCGTCGTCGGCCGCCTCGTCGGCCCCATCGTCGTTCTCGCTCATTGGTTCGAAGTGGGCCACAACGGCCTATCAGCGTTTCCCTTCGCGCCCGGGCGTCGCCCGACCCCGGGACGGTCAGGAGTCCTCGCCGGGCTCGCGGGAGTCCGTCGGGTCCGACTCCCAGTCGCGCCAGTAGAAAAACGGCGACAGGAGCAGGTACGCCAGCGCGAGGTACAGCAGCGCCCAGGGGAACACCCGGCCGTAGAAGTCCGGGAACAGCACCGCCAGCGAGTGGACGACGCCCATGACCAGCGCGTCCTGGGCGAGCAGGTCGGGGTACTGGACGGGGGCGACCATCAGGTAACACAGCACCGCGGTCGCGCCCACCAGCACCGCCGGGTCGGCGGCCTGCGCCAGGATCGCGGTCGAGAGGATGGTCGCCGCGAGCGTGCTCGGGATGCCCTCGGTGTACTCGCCCGCGACGTCGTAGGCGGTGTAAAGCGCCAGCCGGACGACCGCCATCGCGACGAACAGCCCCGTGACGCCCAGGACGACCAGCGACAGCGGTTCGTCGGTCCCGAGTGGCCACTCCTGCAGCGCCACGATGGACACGAGCGCGGCCGGCGCTACGGCGAACGAGGAGACGTCCGCCAGCGAGTCCAGGTACTCGCCGGTGTCGGTGCCGCCGTAGCGGCGCGCGAGCACCCCGTCCAGGCCGTCCGCGACCGCCGCCAGCAGCACCAGCCGGGCCGCCAGCCGGGGGTCCGTCGGGGCGACCACGACCGCCAGAAAGCCCAGGGAAGCGTTGGCCGCCGAGACGGCGTCGGCGACCCCGACCCGACCCACGAACCGGGGCTTCATACCACGCCGTGTGACGGTCGTGGCCTTACCTCTTGCCCTTCGCTCGCCGGACCGGCCGACGCGCCCATCGAGGGGAGCCGGCGTGTCCACCGAGGCAGCCGACGCACACCCCGGGCGACCGACGCGCACCCCGGGCGGTCGACCGCACTGCGCGACGCGGGCGGCACGTCCCGCCAGCGAGCGGGAATCGGGTCGCCTATGCCGTTCGAGCGCGGAGCGCCGCACATGAACCGTCGGCGCGTCCTCGCGGGACTGGGCGGGGTGACCCTCGGGTTGAGCGGCTGTCTCGGCGTCCTGGGCCAGGGCTGCTCGGAGGAGGAGTTCCACGTCGGCATGACGCCCACGGCGTTCGACCCCGCGGAGGTGACCGTCGACGCGGGGACGACGGTCGTCTGGCTCAACGACAGCGACCGCGCGCACACGGTCACCGCCGTCCCCGGCCGCCCCGACGGCGCCGAGTACTTCGCCTCCGGCGGCTACGACTCCCTGGAAGCCGCCCGCGACGCCTGGCAGGACGGCGGCGGCGCCATCTACACCTGCGAGACCTACGAGCACACCTTCGAGGTCCCCGGCGAACACCCGTACCTCTGCATCCCCCACGAGTCGGCGGGAATGTACGGAACCGTGGTCGTCGAGGAGTAACTCCGGCCGTTCCGCAACGCGAAATCGAAAAACGGACGGTCAACGGTTTTCCGTTGCTTATTTGTGTTGAGATATAGGTGTTGTTGGTAAAATGGAACGGGGAAGAGCGAGCGGAATACTGAAATACCGATTTCTCTTTAACGTTCTGCTCGTACTTACTTCCGTTGCTGCGGGCGCAGTGGGTACGTTGTGGGTAGCCGTGTTCGTCGTCGTCCTGCTGGCCATCTCTCTGGTGCTCACCTGGATCACGTACAAACGAAATCAGATTCAACCCCAGAGCGAGTCCCTCCAGACGCTACTCGAATCGGAGGTTCTGCCACGGTTGCACGAAAACTGCAACCGCGCACATCCCGACGGGCTTCCGGACTTGAGAGTTAACGTCATGCTTTTGAGATGGCGGGGGATCAATCCCTGGCGAAACGATTTCACGGTTATGCCCTGGGAACGAACGCTCGGTATCGAAGCATCGTACGTCGCGTCCACGGCCCGCGAATACGGCAACGAAACAGAACTGGAGTGGAGAACCGATCAGGGGGTCGTCGGTGATGCGATGAACCAACGGGCACAGGAAGTCTGGACGCCGGCCAGATATCCGGACGTCGATCCACGCGTAAACTGGGATCTAAGCGACACACAGTACGAACGGACGGCGCACGTCGAGTCCGTTCTGAGCGTTCCCATTTATTTACCGAGTGACGAAAAGAAGGTGAACCCCGTCGGGGCGGTCAACCTGGATTCCGTCGAGGACGTGGAGCGTTCCAAACTCGACGACGAATACATTCGAGACGAAGCTATTTATTGGTCGAACGTCATAGGAGCAATTGTAGAGTAACACTATGGCCGAAACGAAAGAGGGGATCGAAACTGCTGACCGGAGTGAAGAAGAGCGACGAGAGGCATTCACACTCGGTCCCCGCGACGCCGACGACGAATCGTGAGGGCAGGCTTCGACCGACGCGAACGGTAGGTCCGTCGTCGGATCGCCCCGCGGGGGTAGTCTCCCCGGCCCGACTTCGTTTCCGCGATAGAACCAGAACCGAAAAACGGGGTCGTTACTCGGCCTCGACGTCCTCGGCGTCGACGTCGACGGAGGTCTCCTCCTCCTCGGCGACCTCCTCGGGGCGCGCCTCCAGGGTGGCCTTCTGGATCTCGACGCGGCGCAGCGGGTAGATGTCCTTGGCCTCGCCGTAGATGGCCGAGGAGAGCCGGCCCTCGACGATGCTGTCGACCATGCCCTCGAAGGTCCGCTCGTCGGCGGCCTCCTCGACGAGGTCGATCATCGTCCGCCGGATGGCGTGCTCCTGGCTGGAGTCGGCCTTCTTGGTCGTGAACGCGACGGGCTGGACCTGCA
>CAYTAG010000259.1:0-4658 GCA_964435625.1 uncultured Halobacteriales archaeon
CCTCGACCTGCTCGGCGTGGGTCGCGTTGATGGCGTTGCCGCTGGGCTGGGTCTCCACGTAGGCGTGGAGGTTCGCGGGAATCTCGTCCATCATCGGGATGACCCGGTCCTCGGTGTCGTTGCTGGAGTTCTCGCTGTCGCCGGCCGCGAACACGTAGCGGTTCCACTCGCTCCAGGGGTACCGCTCCTCCAGGATCTCGGCGGCGAGTTCGTAGGCGCTGGAGATGCGCGTGCCGCCGCCCGAGCGGATGCCGAAGAACTCCTCGCGCTCGACCTCCCAGGCCTCGGCGTCGTGGGCGACGTACACGAACTCGGCGTTGTCGTACTTGCCGGTGAGATACCAGTCCAGCGGCGTGAACGTGCGCTCGACCAGTTCGCGCTTCTTCTCGCGCATCGACCCCGAGACGTCCCGGATGTTCACCACCACCACGTTGCGCTCGTACTCCTCGACGGTCTCGGGGTAGCGGTAGCGCTCGTCCTCCCGGCGGAAGGGGACGCGGTCGACGCCCTCCCGGCGGATGCGGCGGGCGGTCGGCTCGCGGTCGACCTCCGCCTCGACCTGTTCGATGCTGTCCCACGTCGTGCGCTCGTCGGCCGGGAGGTCCTCGTAGGCGTCCTCCAGCCAGGCCTTCGAGACGGGCAGGTTCTCCCCGCGGGCCCACGCGTAGGCGGCGTCGGGGCCGACGCCGTCGACCTTGAGCACCTCGCGGACGAACTCCTCGTCGAAGTCCATCGCCAGCTTGCGCTTGAGCCCTTCCTTGAACAGGCGCTCGAAGTCCAGCGTCGAGTCCGGGCCGGTGCGGGTGATGTCGGTGTACTCGCCCTCGACCTCCTCGACGACCTTCTTGCCCTTCGGTTCCAGGTCCAGCCCGAGTTCCTCGTCGAGTTCCCGCGCGAACTCCTCGGGGTCCATCTCGTAGTACTCGTGGTCGCCGCCGTCCTCGCCGGGCTCGCCCTCCTCGCCGTCGCCGGGCTGGGGCTGCGGGCGGCCGACGGGATCGCCCTGGTCGGGGGCCTCGCCGTCGCCCTGGCCGACCCCGCCCTGGTCCAGCTGGTCGTACTCGAAGCTCGGCAGGTCGACGATCTTGATCGGGATCTGGATCCCGTCGTCGCGGCTCCCGCCGAGGTCGCCGTACTGGATGAACTCCGAGAGGTCCTGTCGGTTGCGCTCGCCGACCTCCCTGAACCGTTCGAGGTCCTCCCTCAGTCCCATGGCTGGCTCCCGGTCAGTCCCATTGGTAGCTCACCTGTCCCATGACGTGCCGGCTCGTCAGTTCGGCCGACGCCTCGGTGTACTCGAACAGTTCGACCATGTTCTCGATTGCCTGCTCCTTGACGCGCTCGGTTTCGGTGTTCGCGGGCGGATCCGCCCACTGGCTCGGGTCGAAGTCCTCGAAGGTGCGCTGGACGTCCGCCCAGTCGTGGGTCTCAAGCACCGTCTTGATGACCGGGATCTCCGTGAGGTCGACGTCGCCGACCTCGAAGTCCTCGGTGCGGTGGCGCCAGGCGTGGCGGTTCAGGGCGGTGATGATCTTGTCCTCGCGGAACTCCTCGACCGCGGGGGAGGGATGGTCGCCCGCGTAGTCGCTGTCCCCGAACCGGCCGAGGTGCTCGACCTCGAACACCTTCATCTTCAGGGGGTCCGGGTCGACCGGCCCACGGTCGGTCTCGACCTGTTCGTCGGTCGCCCACGCGTAGACGTGCTCGACGTACTCCTCGACGGTTTCCTGGTCGACGCGTTTCTCGCGCATGATCGCGTCCAGGACGTCCCGTTCCTGGCGGTCGAACACGTGGTTTTTCACGCCGACGACGCGGTCCTCGAACTCCGTGCGCTCGGCCGAGGAGAACACGGGCGCGTCGGCCAGCCCGTCGACCATCCCGTCGAGCACGTCCCGCGGCATGACGACGTGCTCGACCGGCAACTCGGGGTGGTGGCGGTCGCGCTCCTCGGCCAGCAGTTCCGCGAGCACGTCCCGGGTGTAGGTGACCGGGATGCCGCGGGCGCCGTCGTCGGCGTCGTCGTCGAGGTCGAACTCCTCGCGCTCGACGCGCTCGTCGCCGTCCTGGACGTAGCCGCGGTCGAACAACAGCGCCTTGTCCACGAGGTCGTACCCGCCGGGGAGGTCCTCCTCCACGAGGCGGGTAATGACGCTGTACATCGCGGCGGCCTCCAGGGTGTGCGGGGCGAGTTCCCGCTCGACGACGCCGTCGTCGCCCTCGACGGTCATCGGCAGCGGCGCGCGAATGGCCGCCTCGGCGGCGTCCTCGTCGTGGTCGCCGACGCCGGTCTCGTCGGTCAACTCCCGGCGGATGAGTTCGACCTCCAGCCGGAGGTTGGTGAGGTAGCTGAACTCGTGGCGGTCCAGCCGCCGTTTCAGGGCCTTCAGCGGGTCGGCGCCCCGGTCGGCGTGCTGGTTCAGCGTCGCCGCCAGGTCCGGGTTCGAGATGACCAGAAGCAGGGTGTCGACGTCCATCCCGATGCCCTTGTCGAGTTTGACGGCGCCCTCGTCGGCGACGTTCAGGAGTCGCTGCAGCAGGTCGGCGTGCTGGTTGGCGTCCTCGACCACCGTCAGGAGGCCGTTGCCCTGGCTGAGGACGCCGTCGTAGCTGAACGCCTGGGGGTTCTTGCGGCCCCGCGAATCGAGTTCCTGGAGCATGCCGGCCATCCAGGAGCCGACCAGCCGCTCTTTGGGGGAGCCGTCGTCCTCGCTGTGGAGGACGCCGATCCCCCTGCCGACGTCGACGACGTAGTTTTTCACCCGCAGATGCTGGGGGTCCGCGATGGCCGAGAACAGGTCCTCGACCCCCTCCCGGCGGTACCGCTCTTCGAGGTAGTCGTAGGCCTCCCGGGAGAACGGGTCGAGGTCGGCGTCGACGCGGACGTCGACGTGGTCGTCGAGTTCCCCGTTGACCGCCGCGAGCAGGTCCTCGCGGACCGGTTCGGGGAACACCGACAGCGGGTGGACCTGGACGGGGCTCTCGTACCAGTCGTCCTCGTCGGCGGTCGGGCCGTCGCCGTAGGAGAGCCCGCGGCCGGACTCGGCGCTGGCGACGTTCCACTCGACGGTGTAGCGCCGTCCCTCGTCGGTCTTGGAGTACTCCCGGAGACCGTTGACCAGACAGCGCTTGAACTCGGACTTGCCCGTCGCCGTGGGGCCGTCGACCCAGAGGATCTTCTCGTCCTTGCCGCGGCCGGCGGCGATGGCGCGCAGGTCATCGACGAACTCGTTGAGCACGCGGGTGTTGCCGAGCACGGCGTGCTCGCCGTCGTTGTACGGGTCGTCGAAGAATCGGTAGCGCTCGCGCTGCTCGCCGGCCTCGATGACGGTGCGGGTGCCGGCGTGCTCGATGGCCGAGAGCAGGTACTTCGCGGCGTGGGCCGCCAGGTGCGGCTCCTCGAGGATCCGGTCGACGTACTCGGCGACGCTGATCGGCTCCTCGTAGGCGTCCTCCAGCGCCCGGTCGGCCGCCTCGACGAAGCTCTCGCCGTCCGCCGGGCGGGCGTCCCCGTCGTCCGGCGGGCGAGCGTTCCCGTCGTCCGACTGGCGAGCACCTCCGCCGTCGCCGTTCCGGCCGGTCCCGGGGCGGTCGGTCCCCGTCCGGCCCGGCGGCGGTTCGCCGTGGCTGTCCCCGGACATCAGTCCTCCATCTCGGCTTTGGCGACCTCGGCGCCGGCGAACTCCAGGACCTCCTTGGCGCCGTCCTCGCTGTAGCCCTGCTCGGTCAGGGCGTCGATCCAGCCGCCGCGCTCGTCGTCGTCGAGTTCGCCGCTGGAGACCAGCGCCGAGAAGTTGATGTTGTGTTTCTTGTCCTCCCAGAGTTTGCGTTCCAGCGCGCGACGCAGCCGTTCGTTGTCCTCGGGGTTGAACGCCTCGCCCTCGCGGGCGCGCCGGGACACCCAGTTGGAGACCTCCTGGCGGAAGTCGTCCTTGCGGTCCTCGGGGACGTCGAGTTTCTCCTCGACGCTGCGGAGGAACGTCTCGTCGGGCTCGGACTCCCGGCCGGTGATCTCGTCCTCGACGGTGTCGTCGTCGATGTAGGCCATCACGTGGTCCATGTACTTCTCGCCCTGCCGGCGGATCTCGTCGACGTCGTACGCCAGCGCGTGCCGGACGTCCTCGATGGCGCGCTCCTTGTACTCCTCGCGGACGCGTTCGAGGTAGCGGTAGTACGTCTCGAAGGCCTCCTCGGAGATGGAGCCGTGGTTCTCGAGGTTCTCCTCGAAGAAGGTAAAGAGGGTGAGCGGCGAGAGGTAGTCCCGGCTGCGGTGGGTCGAGTCCATGATCGCCTCGGCGATCTCGTCGCCGATAAAGCGCGGGGAGATGCCCTCCATCCCCTCGCCGATCTCGGCGGCCTGGTCGGCCTCCTCCCGGAGCTTCTTGACGTCGACCTCCTCGGCCTCGTCGACCTCGCCGTTGTACGCTTTGGCCTTCTGCAGGAGGCCGACGGTCTCGTCGTCCGGCTCCTCGATGCGGGTGAGCACGCCGAACAGGCCGGCCATCTCCAGGGTGTGTGGCTCGACGTGGACGTCGGGCACGTCGGCGTTGCCCAGCAGTTTCTCGTAGATCTCGGCCTCCTCCGCGTAGGCCAGGACGTACGGGAAGTCGATCCGCTTGGTGCGGTCGTTGAACGCCTCCATCTTCTCGTCGCCCTTCTTG
>CAYTAG010000260.1:0-2849 GCA_964435625.1 uncultured Halobacteriales archaeon
GACCTGTTCGACGTCCCCGGGTCGGTGCGGTTCGACGGCGAGTTCGGCATCGAGGCCCGCGACGAGCAGGCGGTCGTCGGGGAACTCCGGGGACTGCTCGGGCGCAACGACGACCTCACCGAGTTCATGGGCCGGGGCCACTACGAGCACTACGTCCCCTCGGTGGTCGATCACCTCTCGTTGCGCTCGGAGTTCCTGACGAGTTACACCCAGTACCAGCCCGAGGTGGCCCAGGGGTTCCTGCAGGCACTGTTCGAGTACCAGTCGCTGTTCGTGGAGTTGACGGGCCTGGAGATCGTCAACTGCTCGATCTACGACGCCGCGTCCGCGCTGGGCGAGGCCGCGACGCTGGCCGCGCGGGTCCGGCAAGTCGACGGCGACCGAGTGCTCGTGCCGGACCTGCTGCGGGAGGGGCGTCGTTCCGTCCTGGAGAACTACGTCGACGGTGCCGGACTGGTCGTCGAGGAGTACCCCACCGACGACGCCAACGCCGACGTCGAGGCGCTGGCGGACCTCGCGGACGAGGGGACCGTGATGATCTACGCCGAGAATCCGACCGTCCGGGGGACCATCGAGGAGGACCTGGACGGCATCGCGGCCGTCGCCGACGAGCACGACGCGCTGTTCGCGCTCGGCTCCGACCCGGTCGCGCTGGCCCTGCTGGAGCGGCCCGCGGACGTCGGCGCCGACGTCGTGATCGGGGACGCGGCCACGCTGGGGCTTCCGACCAGTTACGGCATGGGCCTGGGCCTCTTTGCGACCCGCGAGGAGTTCCTCCGGCAGGTACCCGGCCGGCTGGTCGGCGCCAGCGAGGACGACGCAGGCAAGCGGGCGTACACGCTTACCCTCCAGACCCGCGAGCAGCACATCCGCAAGGAACGGGCCACGAGCAACATCTGCACCAACCAGGCGTGGGTCGGCCTGCGGACCGCGATCCACGCCTTCTCGCTGGGGCCGAACGGACTGGTCGAACTGGCGAGCGAGTGCGTCGAGCGCGCCGAGGATCTAGCGATCCGCCTCGACGACATCTCTGGGGTCCAGGCCCCCGTCCACGACCGTCACCACTTCCGGGAGTTCGTCGCCCACACCGACCTGCCCGCCCGCGCCGTCGCCGAGGACCTCGCGGACCGGGGCTTCGCAGTCCACGTCGTCGACGATCACGAGGTGCAGGTCTGCGTCACGGAGGTCAACGCCGACGAGACCGACGAATTCGTCGCGGCGTTCGAGGAGGTGGCGCGATGAGCGGGGAGAGAGAGCCCGCTACCTACGACCAGGCCCGGTGGACCCGCGGCGACGACTACGAACCGCTCGTCAGCGAGAAACACGGCGAGCGCGTCGAGGTCGACGGGCCGCTACCGGAGGAGTTGACCCGTGACGAACTCGAACTGCCCGGCCCCTCCGAGCCGGAACTGGCCCGGCACTACACGCGGCTCTCCCAGATGAACTACGGCGTCGAGAGCGGCCCCTACCCGCTGGGGTCCTGTACGATGAAGTACAACCCGAAGTTCACCGAGGACGTGGCGGCGTTGCCCGCGGGCGCAGTGCACCCCGACCGCGAGGAGGTGAGCGTCCAGGGGACGCTGGCGGCCATGTACCGCCTGCAGGACTACCTCGGGCGCATCGGCGGGATGGACGCGGTGTCGCTGCAACCGCCCGCGGGCGCGGCCGGCGAGTTCACGGGCATCCTGATCGCCAGGGCCTACCACGAGCGCAACGGCGACCAGCGCAGCGAAATCGTCGTCCCGGACACCGCCCACGGCACCAACTTCGCCTCGGCCGCGATGGCGGGGTACGACGTGGTCGAACTACCCAGCGGCGAGGACGGCCGCGTGGACCTGGACGCGCTGGAGGCGGCCGTGAGCGGGGACACCGCGGCGCTGATGCTGACCAACCCCAACACGCTGGGGCTGTTCGAGCGCGACATCGAGGAGGTCGCGGACGTCGTCCACGACGCCGGCGGCCTGCTGTACTACGACGGCGCGAACCTGAACGCCCTGCTCGGGCAGGCCCGCCCCGGCGACATGGGCTTCGACGTGATGCACTTCAACCTCCACAAGACGTTCGCCACGCCCCACGGCGGGGGCGGCCCCGGTGCGGGGCCGGTCGGCGTGCGCGAGGAGTTGGCCGAGTTCCTGCCGACGCCGCACGTGCGGGAGGTCGACGCTGATGGCGACGATCCCGCCTACGAGTTCTACGAACCCGAGCACTCCGTCGGGAAGGTCCACGGCTTCCACGGTAACTGGCTGGTACTGGTGAAGGCGCTGGCGTACATCGCCCGCCTGGGCGACGAGGGCCTGGCTGACGCCAGCGCGAAGGCCGTGTTGAACGCCAACTACCTCGCCAGCCAGGTCGACTACGAGGTGCCCTACGGGCCGTTCCACCACGAGTTCGTCGCGTCGGCGGGCGACCAGGACGCCGCCGACGTGGCCAAGCGGATGCTGGACTACGGCGTCCACCCGCCGACGACGAAGTGGCCCGAGATCGTCGACGAGGCGCTGATGACCGAACCCACCGAGGTGGAGAACAAGCAGACGCTGGAAGATCTGGCGGCCGCCTTCGACGCCGCCCGCACGGACGACGACGAGACGCTGGCGTCCGCGCCCAGCCGCACCACCGCCCGCCGCATCGACCAGGCCTCCGCGGCGCGGAACCCGCGGCTGTCCTGGCACGCGCTTGATGAGGAGTGACCGGCCAGGCCCGACGAGAAGTGACCGGCCAGGCCCGACGAGAAGTGACCGGCCAGGCCCGACGAGAAGTGGCCGCTCTATCGAGGCGGGGGCGCCCCCCGCCCTGGCCCCCGCGGTGCGCCGGGGGCGCTACATCTACAACGGCGCGGGCGCCACCAGTAA
>CAYTAG010000260.1:2859-4652 GCA_964435625.1 uncultured Halobacteriales archaeon
CGCCACGTGACCGCCCCGGCCCGACGAGACGTGCCCGCCCTGCCCCCCCGCCACGTGACCGCCCCGGCCCGACGAGACGTGGCCGCTCTACCGTGGCGCCGCCGCCGCCGGCGGCCGCGCCGGCTTTTCCGGCCGTTACGTCGACTTCCGTCGGCTGTTGCGCCGACTTTCCGGCCGTCCCGTGAGGTTCAGTCGCCGGCTGCCTCCCCTGCAGCCCACGGTTACATTAGCAATTCTTATTAACTCTCGCGGATCACGTTAACAACATGGCAGTCGTCAGCGTTTCGATGCCGGACGAGTTGCTGGAGCGACTCGACGAGTTCGCGGACGAACACGGGTACACGGGGCGTAGCGAGGTGGTCCGGGAGGCCTCCCGGAACCTGCTCGGGGAGTTCGAGGACCGACGGCTTGAGGACCGGGACCTGATGGCGGTCGTGACGGTGCTGTTCGATTTCGAGACCACCAGCGTCGAGGAGCGGATGATGCACCTCCGGCACGAACACGAGGACCTGGTGAAGTCCAACGTCCACAGCCACGTCGGCAACCAGTACTGTCTCGAACTGTTCATCCTGGAGGGTTCGCTGGAGGACGTCTCGACGTTCGTCGGCAAGATCCGGGCCACCCAGGACACCCGGACGGTGGATTACTCCGTGCTGCCGGTCGACGAGTTCGCGGGCACCGTCGAGCAGGGGACCTGATGCGCCGGTTCGTGTTCGTGGGCCACGAGTTGCCCACGACTCCCGACTTTCCGCTGGACGCGCTGGCCAGCGAGGCAGGCCGACTGGACCTGATCGCGCGGTGCCTGCTGTCGGCGTTTCTCGTGAGCCACGGCCTCCGCGAGGACGTCCGCGCGTACGTGGTCGTCCGCGAGGAGTACGTCCTTCGGTTCGAGGGGGCAGAGTTGCGGGGACTACATCCAGACGAGCGCTCGACCGCCGCGCGGGTTCGGGACGCCATCGAGGCCGGGGGCGACGCCATCGGCGCCGAGGAGCTGGAGAGTGCGCCCGGCATCTACGCCACCCGCGGCGGGTTCGCGGACGCCATCGACGCCGTCGACGATGGCACGCTCGTCCACCTCCACGAGGACGGCGACCCCGTTGTCGAGGTCGACCCGCCCGCGGACCCCGTGTTCGTGCTCTCCGATCATCGGGAGTTCACCGACGTCGAGGCCGACCTGCTGGCCGAGCGCGCCGACCACCGGGTACGACTCGGGCCGGAGGCCCTGCACGCCGACGACGCCGTGGCCGTCGCGCACAACTGGCTGGACACCGACGGGTTCACCGACTACTGATGACCGAGCGTCACTCGGCCGGATCGACCCGGCGGCACACGACCGAACCGCCGGCGACCGACGGCCGTTTCGCGGTGCCGTTGCGTGGCGTCGCGGTCGACCCCGAGACGCGGTGTGCCCACTACGACGAGAATTACGACCGCATCGCGATCCGGTTTCCCTGCTGTGGCGTCTACTACCCGTGTTTCCGGTGTCACCGGGAGCTGGCCGATCACGACGCCGAGCGGATTCCGCGGGCGGCGTTCGAGGAGGCGGGCGTGCTGTGTGGCGGGTGCGGGGCGACGCTGTCGGTGCGGGCGTACCTGGACTGTGGGGATTCGTGTCCGGCGTGTGGGGTGGCGTTCAATCCGGGGTGTCGGCGGCACTACGGGCGGTACTTCGAATCGGGGTAGGGCGGGCGGCTCGCCGTTCCGGAAGCGTTAAAGGAGCCGTCCGCCTTGGTTCGACTGCGGGCCGGTAGGGTAGCTTGGTATCCTTCGGCCTTCGGGTGGCCGTAACCGCA
>CAYTAG010000261.1:0-4587 GCA_964435625.1 uncultured Halobacteriales archaeon
CAGCGCCGCCGCCCCGCTGAACGCCGCCGTCGCCATCGACCCGCCCGAGTAGGTCGCGTACCCCCCGGGAACCGTCGAATAGATGTTCTCGCCCGGCGCGACGAAGTCCACCGCGGTGCCGCTGGGGTGGTCCTCCGGGACGTCCTGGCAGTCGGTCTTGCTGACCGCGAGGACCTCCGCGTACTCCGCCGGGTACCCGCCGGCGGTCCCGGACAGCAGGACCCCGTTGGCGTCGGCGTACTGGACGGCGTTTTTGAGCGTCGCGGATCCCGAGGAGCCACCGAGGCTCAGGTTGGCGACGTCGTAGCCCTGGTCGGCGACCCACTGAATGCCGGCCGCGACGTCCGAGTACGACCCACCACCCCAGTCGTTCAGCACCTTGACGGCGTGGAGGGTCACCCCGGGGGCGACGCCGACGACGCCCTCGGAGTTGTCGACGGCACCGACGGTCCCGGCCACGTGGGTGCCGTGGTCGTTGTCGTCGTCCCACGGCTGGTCGCACGACCCCGAACAGGAGACGAACGCCTTCCCGGACCCGAGGTTGGCCTGCAGGTCCGGGTGGTCGGCGTCGATGCCGGTGTCGACGATGGCGACGTCGACGCCGGCGCCGGTGTCGCCGTAGCCGTGTGCGACCTCGGCGTCGATGCGGTCGACGCCGAACGGCACCGACTGTCCGAACGCCCGCGCCCTGGCGTCGGGTTCGACGTACCGGACGGCCGGCCGCTCGCGGAGTCGTTCGACGGCCGCCGCGGGGAACCGGCCGGCGACTGCCGTCCCGAACGTCCCGAAGTCGAGTTCGTGCCGGACCGAGTCGGCCGCTGCCGCCGCCCCGTCGACGGCGGCCCCCGGTTCGAGTCCGACGATCCAGTTGCCCGCCCGCGCCCCAGCGCTGCCGAAACCGGTGGCACCGAACGCGCCGACCGCGGCACTGGCCAGGACCCTCCGGCGCGTCACTGCCACTCCCTGATTAGATTTCATACGCAACTAGGTACATTTTAACCATTATTCAATCTTCCGTGAATAGTTGGATAATTATGTGATACGCTCGCCGGCGATGGCTGGAAGGTCGCGTTCCGGTCGGCCGAAAAATGGAGCGTCCGGGCCAGTTCAGCAGTCGCCGGTGCCGTCGTCGCTGGAGTCGTGGCCGAGCGCGGCCGCGACGTCCAGCAGGCCGGTGCCCTGCTCGTTGCTACTGAGACCGAGTCCCTCGGCGTTTTGCTTCAGCGTCGAGCGAGCGTCGTCGTTGCTGGCGCCGTTGGCCATCAACTGCGCCGCGGCGCCGGAGACGTGCGGCGTCGCCATCGACGTCCCGCTGTAGGTGTCGTAGCCGTCGATGATCGAGGAGAAGACGCTGCCGCCCGGCGCGGCGAGTTCGACCTCCGGCCCGGTCGAGGAGAAACTCGACAGGCTGTCGTCGCTGTCGGTCGAGGAGACGGCGACCGCCCCATCGTAGGCGGCCGGGTAACCGACGCAGTCGGTACACGGACCGCTGTTGCCCGCCGCGGCCACCACGAGCACGCCGTTGCTGTCGGCGTACTGGACGGCGTCCGCGACGGCCTGGGACCCCGAGGACGCCCCGAGGCTCAGCGAGGCGACGTCCCAGCCCTGGTTGGCGGTGTACTCGATGCCAGCGGCGACGTCCGAGAAGGACCCCGAGCCGCTCTTGTCCAGCACCTTCACCGCGTGGAGGGTCGCCTCCGTCGAGACGCCCTGGACGCCCTCCCCGTTGCCGGCGGGGGCACCAGCGATGCCGGCGCAGTGGGTGCCGTGGTCGCCGTCGTCCGACCAGTCGTAGTTACAGTTCCCACCCCGGCAGGAGACGAACGCTCGCCCCTCGCCGACGTTGGCCTGGAGGTCGGGGTGGTCGTCGTCGATGCCGGTGTCGATGATGGCGACGTCGGCGCCGCTGCCGGTGCCGCCGTTGGCGTGTGCCACGTCCGCGTCCGTGCGGTCGACGCCCCACGGGAGGCACTCGCCCTCCGGGCCGCCTCCGCCCGGCGGACCGCCCCCGGGACCGAGCGCGTGCATCGTCCCGTCGGCCTCGACGTACCGGACGTCGTGGTTCGCCCGGAGCCGCTGGATGGCCCGCTCCGAGAAGTTGCCGGCCACGGCCTTGCCCACGTCCCCGAAATCGAGCGTCCGACGGACGTCGTCGGCCTCGGCTTTCGCCGGACCGAAGTCCGCGTCGGCCGCCAGGCCGACGATCTTCCGGTCGGGTGCGTTTGCTGTCGCCGTCGCCGCTCCGAACGTGGCGAGGCCTGCGCCCACAGTTACGTGTTGCAGCACCTCGCGTCTGGTCTGGTCTGGCATGACCGGCCGAAATGTCGGCGCTTTCGAACATTAATCGTTCTACAGTTTACATACATTAAACTAAAATGAACTCCGTATTTAGTCGGCGTTAGGTCCCGGAACGGTCGGTCTACGGCTCGACGCTCCCGTTCGCACGGTTTCGGCCGACCGTTCCGGACGGGGAGAAGGTGGACCGGAATCCGGGGACCGTTCCCCCGAATTTGAACGGTCGTAAACGGGATGAACGGTAAAAACGACGGTCCCCCGTCGGCGCGATTCCACCTGGCGATTACCCGCGGCCGCCCTCGGTGCGGTCGATGCCCATGATCGACCCGCCGCCGCCGGTCGCGCCGAAGGCCTCCTCGTCCGGGACGCGCACGGAGACGTCCTCGACCTCCGGGAAATCCTCGATCAGGCCGGCCTCGATGTTGCCCGAGGTGACGTCGCTGACCGCGCAGCCGGCACAGCCACCGCCCAGTTCGACGACGACCTCGCCGGTCTCCGGGTCCGCTTCGCGGACGGCGCTGGTGCCGCCGTGCATCCGGATGATCGGTAACTCCCGCTGGAGCCAGCTCTCGACGGCCTCCCGGAGTTGTTCCGCCGTGCGCTCTGTCATCGGCCGACCTACGTGTTCCAGGTACGCAAGGGTTTTGGGTCCGGTCGCGCCGCGGTTCGTTCACCGGGACCTCCTCGGAACAGCTTTGTTGAAAGGCTGGACCATAATCCGGTGTTACATCTGGACTGGCACAAAATTCTTCAGGGACATCCCCGGATTGATCCTATGAACCGCAGGCGGTTTCTCGGATCGTCGATCGCGGCGACGGCCGGACTGGTGGCTATGCCGTCGCGGATCGTCGGCGTCTCGACCGACGGTCGTGGGCCACCGGGCGTCGTCTGGCAGCGGACGTACGACGAGTTCGGCGTGGGTTCCATCGTCCCGGCCCACGACGATGGCTACGTCCTAGGCAATAGCCGACATCGAACCGCCGACTCCTATGTCCCGGTTCGAGTGGTATCCATCGACGAATCGGGTGCCGTCCGCCAGAAACGAACGATCGACCCCGACGTTCCCGAGGACGCCCGACGGGCCAGGACCGACCTGATCCGGACCGACCCCGGGTACGCCGTCGCCACCGGTCCGTGGTTCGCCACGCTGGATCCGGACCTCTCGGTCGGAACGACCGGCTTCGCGGCCGACACCGAGGCCAACAGCAGGACGTTCCTGGCCGAACTCCCCGACGGAATTGCCGTCGCGTCGGAACTCGTCTGGTCGAACCGCATCGCCACGAGGGTATTCAGGTTCGGTAGTGACGGCGGCCTCCGGTGGTCTCGGACGTACGACGAGGGGAACAACAGGACGTTGACGTTCCTGCTGACTGGCCCGGACGGCGGCCTCGTCGTCGGTGGACCGGGCGGTGGAGGGCCGTGGCTGGCGTCCATCGCGGCCGACGAGACCGAACGGTGGAAAATGAACCTGAATGACGTGCCAGACGGAATCGGGGGCGACGCGACGGTGGCGGCAGATGGTGGGGTCACGCTCGCGGGGCCGTCGAGCATGGTCCGGCTGACGACTGCCAGGGAAATCAGATGGCAGCGGTCCTACGACGCCTTTCGAGAGGCACACGGCGGGAAGATCGCCCCGACGGCTGACGGTGGCTACGTCCTCGCCGTGCCGACCGGACTCGACCGCGTCGGGATCGTGCGAACGGACGAACAGGGACATCTCCAGTGGAGTTACGAGTATCCCGTCATCGACGACGGCGCTGTCTACCTGACCGACGTCGTCGAACACGCACCAGGGGAGTACCTCCTCGTGGGTTCCCGGCGCGAGGCCCGGAAGGGGTGGGCGATGCTCCTCTCGGAGGGTGAGTCTCCGCCGCCGACGCCGACTCCCACGCCCAGTCCCACGCCGTTACCGCTTGACCCTGATACCGCTACGTCCTCGCCGACCGAAACGCCCGCGTCCACTACGACCCCCGGCTTCGGCGTCGTGGCCGCACTGGCCGGCCTCGCGGGTGGATGGCTCGCGCGCCGGCGGTGAAACCTGACCCGACTATTCCCCCTCGAAGCCGTCTTCCCACCGGAAGACGCCGTCTTTCTGCACCACCTCGCCGTCGACGGTGAGGTGGCTCCCCTCGTCCATCGTGGTTATGAGGTCGACGTGGACGGCGCTGTCGTTGCCCGCCTCGCCCTCGGGGAGGCAGGCGTCGTAGGCCCGCCCGAGCGCCAGGTGGACGGTGCCGGCCATCTTCTCGTCGAACAGGATGCTGTCGGTCGGCCGGTCGATGCCGCGGTTCA
>CAYTAG010000262.1:0-4571 GCA_964435625.1 uncultured Halobacteriales archaeon
AGAGGCAGTCCGCGAGCGCGATCGGGTAGGCGCCCATCGACAGCGTGTCGCGGACTATGCCGCCGACGCCGGTCGCGGCGCCGTCGTACGGGTCGACGTAGGAGGGGTGGTTGTGGCTCTCGATGCCCAGCGTGAGGTACGTATCCGAATCGAGGGCGACCACGGCGGCGTCGTCGCCCGGCCCGACGACGACCCCTTCGCCCTCGTTATCGGACTGCGTCCGGTCGCTCGTCGAGGTTTCCTCGAAGGTGCTGTCGAACGCCGAGAGCAACGGCCGCGACGAGCGGTACGCGCAGTGCTCGCTCCAGAGGTTCTCGAAGAGGGCCGCCTCCTCGGGGGTCGGTTCGCGGCCCAGTTCCTCGATCACGAGTTCGCGGTCGGCGTCGGCGAGTGTCACATCTACGTGGTGGTTCAGGCCGGATAAAGGGCTTTCCATGCGCACGTTCGTGGGCACGCCACGCCGGTCCGCGTCTGCGCTGGTTCGTATCGAGGAGTCGGTGCGCGGGACGCGGCATGGAATACGTGATTTTAGAATGATTTCTATATAGACGTAAATATGTTCGGTCTAGCAATAAGATTTATAAATACATAATCTGATTTGGAATTGTGATGTCGGAGGATAGAACGAATTCGATCGAATCGAGTACTGATAGTTCGCGACGGAGATTCCTCAGGGTTGCGGGGGGAACGAGCGTGTCCGCGCTGACGGTCTCGGGGCTGGCGTCCGCGACGTCTCACAACTCGTTTATGTGTTCGCTGGACTTCCCGGCGCTGTTCCAGGACGACGAGACGCCGCTGAACCCCGGGACCGACGTGGGACTGGTCCGTGGTTGGCCCGAGGCCAACGCCATCATCGTCCCCGACGACATCTGGTCGATCAACTGTAACTTCTGGGGGACCGACTGCGAATCGTGGGGGGCGAGGCTTCCCTTCTCGATCACCTGGACGACCGACGCCAGTTCGTGGAACATCGGCGACGTGTACGCCCGCATCCAGATCGACACGCCCGCGTCCGACGCCGATCCCGCGGGATGGGGCTGGACCATCAGCAGCGGCGAGGTGACCGTCGACAGCAAGGACGCCGTCGGGTCCCTGGACGGCGAGTACGACTACACCGACGTCAGCGCCGACAACTACTTCCGGGCGACCCACATCACTCTGGAACTGGACTTCAAGGATTCGGACGTCTACCACGAGACCGTCTCGACGACCGCGAAACTCGCGATCCCGAACTACGGCCGTCTCAACCAGACCAGCGACCTCATCGACACGTCCGCGAACATCTGGGACGTGGGGACTGACCTGGCGGACGAACTCGTCTCGGTCGACCTGGGCACCCTGGAGACGGCGACCAGGCTGTGGGCGTACTCCCAGGCCGCGGCCGCGGGCATGATCGAGCCGGACCCCGACGGCCTCCCGGAGAACGCCGTCATCAGGGGCATCTCCGCGTTCAGCGACCCCATCGAGGACCGGATGGAGCAGGACTGGGGCTGGTCCGAGGACGCCGTCGAGACGACCGCCGGCCCGACCATCATGTACCGGGACGGCTGACGACCTAACTTCCGCCCGTCAGCGTACGGCTACACTCTCCGACGGCCAAACGGAGACCGAGCCGTTTTTTGTCACTCGCCGCGAACGCCGGCCCGTGCTAACGGTCGAGCTCCACGCCCACTCGGCGCTTTCGTACGACGGCCGCGACCCGGTCGACGCGCTCGTCGACCAGGCCGAGGCCGTGGGGCTCGACGGGCTCGCCGTGACCGACCACGACGAGATCGACGCTAGCCTGGAGGCCGCCGACCTGTGCGAGCAGCGGGGGATGGTCGGCATCCCCGGCATGGAAGTGACGAGCCAGGCGGGCCACGTCCTGGCGCTGGGGGTCACCGAGAAGGTTCCGCCCGGACTACCGTTCGAGGAGACGCTCGACCGCATCCGCGATGGTGGCGGCATCGCCGTCATCCCGCACCCCTTTCAGGAATCCCGTAGCGGCGTCCTCGCCAACGTCGACCGCGAGCAACTGCTCCTGGCGGACGCCATCGAGGTGTACAACTCCCGGCTGTTGACCGGCCGGGCGAACCGGCAGGCCGAGCGCTTCGCCCGCAAACGCGACGTGCCCATGACCGCGGGCAGCGACGCCCACATCGCCGAGATGGTCGGCCAGGCCGTCACCCACATCGACGCGAGCGAGCGGACCCTCGGGGCGGTCCTCGACGCGATCCGCGAGGGCCGCACCTCCATCGAAGGCAAGCGCACCCCCTGGATCATCAGCTTCCGGCAGGCCGCCGGCGGTGCGAAGCGCCGGGTCAAAAACCGGCTGGCCGAGATGCTGCGATGATCCGGGGGGCGACGCCGGACCTCGTCGAACGCGCCGTCGAAGATGCGGACTCGCTCCCGGGAACCCGTGGCTTCGCCGGCGAACTCCCCGACGGCCGCCTCGTCCGGGACGTCCTCGGCCGGCAGCCGCTGTTCGTCGACGGTGACCTCGACGCGACCTACGATCCCGACTGGAGCTTCGATCACCGTGACCTGGACGACCCGACGAGCGTCCCGGCCGGGACCGTCGTCGGGGCCGGCGACCGCCGACGCGTCTGGACGCTGCCCGACCCGGAACCGGTCGAGGACGAGGGGGCGGCCGTCGAGGCCGTCCGGGAGGCGGTTTCAGCGGCGCTGTCGGACGCCCCCGACGCGGCCGTCGCATTCTCCGGCGGCGTCGACTCGTCGGTCGTCGCCGCGGGCACCGACGGTCCGCTGTACGTCGTCGGCTTCCCCGGCAGCCACGACGTCGAGGCGGCCAGAGACGCTGCCCGGGCGTTCGACCGCGACCTCCGCGCGGTCGAACTGACCTCCTCGACCCTCGAAGCGGCCGTCCCGCGGGTCGCACGGGCAATCGGCCGGACGAACGCGATGGACGTGAGCATCGCCCTCCCGCTCTTCCTGGTCGCCGAGCGGGCGGCCGAGGACGGCGCCGAGCGACTCGCCGTCGGCCAGGGGGCGGACGAACTGTTCGGCGGCTACGCCAAGGTGGCGAAGGCGCCGACGGACCCCCGCGTCAACGCCGGGACGGTCCGCGGCGCGCGCCGCGAGGTTCTATTGACCTTGCCCGGCCAGCTAGAACGCGACGTGCAGGCGGTCCGGGCGGCCGGCCCCGACCCCGTCGCGCCGTTACTCGACGACCGCGTGATCGCGGCGGCCCTCGCCCTCCCCGGGAACCTCCTGGTCGACGACCGTGGGGAGCGCAAGGTCGCGCTCCGCCGTGCGGCGCGTGCGGTCGTCCCCGCACGGCTGGCCTTCCGCGAGAAGAAGGCCGTCCAGTACGGGAGCCAGGTTTCGCGGGAACTGGACCGACTCGCCCGCCAGGCCGGGTTCAAGCGCCGGATGGACGACCACGTGAGTCAGTACGTCCGCGCGCGCCTCGAGAGCACCCGGGGGTGAGGGCGCTCCCGGACCGGGCCGTCGGATCCGGTGGTCGCAGCGGTCCACTCGGCGAGACACCCGCTGGAACAGAACTGCGCCTCGACGGTGCCGCCCCCGTCGACGTTGGTCGTCAGGGTGAACGCGACCTCGTCACGTTGCGTGCAGTTGTCACAGAGCGCCGTCTCCGCGTCGTCGGCTGTCATTACGACACGGGTTGACGAGCGTGGTCGGTATTGTTACGGGGCGGCTAACCGACCCCAGGTTGGCGACGGTGGGACGTGTGAGGTCCGCGTGACAGCGACGGCGACGACGACACGCCGCGAGGACACGTCACTTCGATTTAAATCAACTTCTTGTGGTCGGAACGCGAAGGAGCCTCCACCGGACCGATCGTGGGGGAACACGGCGGTGCGGGGGCAACGATGGGAGAGATATTCATCCGCGACGACGACTGGGACAGGCAGATCAGGACCGACCACCCGAACGGACGGATCGAGATCGACCTCACGGCGGATCGGGCGGAGGTCGTCGTCCCCGAGGAGGTGTCGGTGCGGACGCGCGACTGACGGTCGCCGCGTGAGTCTACGCCGTCGGACCCCGTTCCATCTCCAGCAGTTCGTGGTAGCGGTTGCGGATGGTGACCTCCGAGACGTCGGTCACCTCGCTGACTTCTGCCTGGGTGACCTTCTCGTTGGCGAGCAACGCGGCCGCGTAGATGGACGCGGCTGCGAGGCCGACGGGGCTCTTGCCGCTGTGGCGACCGCCCTCCTTGGCGGCGCGCAACAGTTCGCGCGCCCGGCGGGCGACCTCCTCGCTGAGGTCGAGTTCGGAGGCGAACCGCGGGACGTAGCTCTCGGGGTCCGCAGGCTGGATCTCCAGGCCGAGTTCGCGCACCACGTACCGGTAGGTACGAGTCAGTTCCATGCGGTCGACCCGCGAGACGGCGACGATCTCGTCGAGGCTCCGGGGCGTGCCCGCCTGCCGGGCCGCCGCGTACAGCGACGCCGTGGCGACCCCCTCGATGGAGCGGCCGGGCAGGAGGTCCTCCTCCAGCGCGCGCCGGTAGATGACCGACGCCGTCTCGCGGATGGTCTCCGGCAGGCCGAGCGCGGAGGCCATGCGGTCGATCTCGCCCAGCGCCTGCTTGAGGTTGCGCTCCT
>CAYTAG010000263.1:0-4550 GCA_964435625.1 uncultured Halobacteriales archaeon
GACCGATCCGACGATCAACGCCACTGATGACCGATCCGACGATCAACGCCACTGATGACCGATCCGACGATCAACGCCACTGATGACCGATCCGACGATCAACGCCACTGACGACCGATCCGACGATCAACGCCACTGACGACCGATCCGACGATCAACGCCACCGACGACTGATCCGACGATCAACGCCACCGACGACTCACTGACACGGAAATCTCGACCATCCGACGATCAGCGACGCCGCGCTACGGTCGACACCCCACGCGACGGTTGAGTTAGCTTTTTGTCGATGCTCCGAATATGCACACGAGAATACCATGAGAATACCGAGCGGCCGGCAGAGGGACGCCGATCGGGCGACGGGAACGACGCTCCCGGGGAGGTGAGTCCGTCGTGCCGAAGATAAGCGTCGAAGTTCCGGAGGAACTGCTCGCGGATCTGGACGACCACGTCGGCGAGGACGGGAAGTTCGTCAACCGCAGCGAGGCGATCCGGGCGTCGATCCGCAAGACCCTGGACGTGCTGGACGACATCGACGAGCGCCACGGGAGGCTGGAGGATGAAACGTAGCGGGCAGGAGGAGGGACGATGAGCCCCAATACGCCGGTCGGCCGGACGGTCTTCGTCGCGCTGTTCGTCACCGCGCTGGTCACGGCCCAGTTGACCGCCTCGAAGGTGCTGGCGATCGGACTGCCGGTCGAGTTGCCGCTGGTCGGGGCCGCGCTGTTCGTGCCCGGAGGGGTGCTGGCGTACGCGGCGACGTTTTTCGCGTCGGACTGTTACGCGGAACTGTACGGCCGCCGGGAGGCGCAACTGCTGGTCAACGTCGGCTTCGTGATGAACTTCGTCATGCTGGGGCTGGTCTGGTTCGCCATCGCCGCGCCGGTCGCGCCGGAGGCGGTCACGAACGTCCCCGCCGGGGAGTTCCGCGCGGCGCTGGGGAGTTCGACCAGCATCGTCGCCGGCAGCATGCTGGCGTACCTGGTCAGCCAGAACTGGGACGTCTACGTCTTCCACCGCATCCGCCGGTGGACCGACGGCCGACACCTCTGGCTGCGCAACCTCGGCTCGACCGCCTCCAGCCAACTGATCGACACGGTCATCTTCGTCGCGGTCGGGTTCGCGCTGGCGCCGGCGCTGCTGGATGGTGCCCCGCTCCCGGCCGTCGGGGACCTCCTGCCGCTGGTCGTCGGCCAGTACGTGGTGAAGGTGCTGATCGCCGTCGGCGACACGCCGCTCGTCTACGTCGCGGTCCGGTACCTCCGGGAGACGGAATTCGTCGCGCCGCGGCCGACCCGGGGCGACTGAGACGGAGGCCACGTCCCGGGGGCCGGCCCCGTTGCTCAGACGGCTTCCGGGCCGTCCCGCCGCGGCCCGCTCCCGGGTTCGTCGACGCCGGTGAACTCGAAGCGCGCGCCACCGTCGCTCTCGGCGACGCGGTGGCGCCACCCGTGGGCCTGCGCGACCTCCGCGACGATGGACAGCCCGAAGCCCGTCCCGTCCTGGGACTTCGTGTACCCCATCTCGAAGACTTCGTCGCGCTCGTCGGCGGGGATGCCCGGACCGTCGTCCTCGACGTAGAACCCGACGAGGTCGCCGTCGTCAAGCAGCGGCCCCACGCGCACCACGTCGGCGTCGGCGTGGTCCCTCGCGTTCCGGAAGAGGTTCTCCAGCAACCGACCGAGTCGCCCCCGGTCGGCCTCGAAGGTCGCGTCGTCGACGACGTCGAGGGCGGCGTCGACGACGTCGACGTTCCCCCAGGCCTCGGTCGCGGCCCGCTCCAGGTCGACCGGATCGGTCTCCTCGATGGTCCCGCCCTGGCGGGCGAGTTCGAGCACGTCCTCGACGATGGTCTCCATGCGGTCCAGCGACGCCAGGGCTTGCTGGACGGCGGGTTCGCCCTCGACCGTTTCGAGGTACCCGCGGGCGACGTTCAGCGGGTTCCGCAAGTCGTGGCTGACGACGGAGGCGAACTCCTCCAGGCGCTCGTTCTGGCGCCGGAGTTCCCGCTCGCGCAGGCGCATCTGCCGGCGTAGCGCCACGGCGTTCATGGCGTAGGCGATGTTCTCGCCGAGTTCCGCGAGCACGCGGCGTTCCTGGACGTCGAACGCTCCGGTGCGGTCGGCGTAGACGACGAGGACGCCGTACACCCGGTCCTCGTAGACGGCGGGGACGGCCGCCACGGCGTCGAACGGCCGGTTGAGCGCGGCCTCCCAGACGCCGCCCTGGTCGTCGACGTCCCGGACGACGACGACGGTGCGGTCCCTCGCGGCCCGCCGGACGGGGTCGGTGAACGCCGTCCCCTCGTCGATGCTGATCGCGCCCCGCCCCTCGACGGCGCTGCCGTCGACGCCCATCGCCCGCAACGAGATGTCCTCGTCGCCGACGTAGGCGATCCAGGCGAACGTGTACTGCTCCGAGCGAACGAGGCGCTCGCAGACCGACTCCTCGATGGCCTCCCGGCTGTCCGCCCGGACCAGGGCCTGGTTGACGTCCCGGATGACCTCGTTGGTGCGGGCCTGCTGTTCGGCCCGCCGGACGGCCTGCCGGCGCGCGACCGCGTTCCGGACCCGTCCGACGAGGTGGTCGTAGGCGTCCTCGCCGGACCCGAGCGGGACGTGGTCCGCGATCCCGGCCGCGACGGCGTCCTGGGCGACGCGGCCGTCGTCGCCGAACAGGACGGTGGGGAGGCCGCCGGCCGCGTCCCGGATCGACCGGAGGACGTCGACGCCGTCGACCGGTTCCCCGTCGTCGCGGACCGCGGTAGCGCTGACCACGCAGTCGAACGTGCCGTCGGCCAGCGCCGCCCGGGCACCCCCGAGGTCGTCGACCGCCTCGACGTCGACCCCAGCGTCCGCGATCCGCTCGGCGACCTCCCCGGCGTCGATGCCGGTGATGACCAGGACCTGCGGCCTGTCGCTCATTGGCCCCGTATTCGGGCCTGGTCGCGTTTATACTTGATCAATCGAGTCGCTCGATAAAGGCATCTGGTCAATCCAGTCGCTCGGCAAACGCGTACCGCGGCTTCACCGCATCGATCCGGACGTCGACGCGGTCGCCGGGGTCGGCCCCCGGCACGAACACCGTGAACCCCTCGACCGCCGCGACGCCGTCGCCCTCCTCGCCCAGGTCCGTCACCTCGACCGTCAGTTCCTCGCCCACCCGGATCGGCGCCGTCAGGAAGCCCTTGCCCACCAGGTACAGTTCCGAGGACGACTCCCGGGAGGCGTCCGGGTTCAGCCGCCGGACGTACTCGAAGCGCTCCTCCACGTCCGCGACCAGGGTCTCGACGTCCGGCCCCTCGAACACCTTGACCGCGAGGTCGCCGCCGGGTCCCAGCAGCGCCTCGGCGGTCTCGAACGCCTGGCGGGCCAGGTGGACCGACCGCGCGTGGTCGACGTTGTATTCGCCGGTCACGTTCGGCGCCACGTCCGAGAGGACGATGTCGGCCCGGCCGGCGACCTCGACGACTTCCTCGCGGGTCGACTCCTCGGTCAAGTCCCCCCGGACGAACTCGACGTTCGCGCCGTGGGTCTCCTCCAGGGGGTCGATCCGCTGGCGGTCGACGCCGACGACGGTGCCGCCCTCCCCGACGGCCTCGGCGGCGACCTGGAGCCAGCCGCCCGGCGCCGCCCCGAGGTCTACGACCGCGTCGCCCCGGGACAGCAGGTTCTCGGCGTCGTCGAGTTGCTTTAGCTTGTACGCCGAACGGGCGCGATAGCCCTCCTGTTTGGCCTTGTTGTAGTACTCGTCCCTGTGTGACATCTGAGTAGCCGTGATTAGACTAGCCGAACGTTTACGCGCTTCGTTGCTCCCCGTGTGACTCGACCGGTCAAAACCGACCGAGTTCCGTGACGATTCGTTACCTGCGGGGGTCTGGCATTCCGTTACATCTATTGCGTATCGTAACGTAGTGGATCGTAACGATGAAGACGGTCACCACCCGTATCCCGGAAGACGACGAGGCGGTACTCGCCGAGCTAGAGCGAGAGATGAGCGCCGACCGGTCGGAGGTGCTCCGTCGTCTCATCCGACAGGGGCTCGACGACTGGCGCAAGGAGCGAGCACTCGACCAGCTCCGTAACCATAGCATCACACTACGGAAGGCAGCCGAGCTGGCAGACGTCTCCTACGTCGAGATGCTGACGCTCGCCGCCGAGGAGGGAATCGGCGTCGGATACACGACCGACGACCTCGAACGCGATCTCGACCGCATCTAATGGTCGTCGTCGATTCCTCCGCGCTGATTCCGCTCGCGTGGGTCGGCCGACTCGGCCTCGTCTCGAGGGCCTTCGACGACGTTCGAACGACCGAGAACGTTCGAGAGGAAGTCCTCACCGAGGGCAAGCGTGGTACTGCGGCGCTCGACGAGTTTCTGGCTGACGTGGTCGTTCACGACACGCCGGCCCAGGCCGACGAGGTGGCGGCGATGGAAGGGATCGCGGTGGCCGACGCGTCGGTGATCCTGCTGGCAGCGGACGACGGGGAACTCCTCCTCGCCAACGACAAGGGGCTCATCGAGGTTGCCCGGAGCCACGGCGTCGAGTGCT
>CAYTAG010000264.1:0-4496 GCA_964435625.1 uncultured Halobacteriales archaeon
ATCCAAGTCGGCGACACTCGGGAGTTCGGCAGCTACGAGGTCACCGCCGAGGAGATGATCGAGTTCGCCGAGCGGTACGACCCCCAGCCGTTCCACGTCGGCCTCGAAGCCGCGACGGACTCGCTGTTCGGCGGCCTCGTCGCCAGCCGGTGGCACACCGCGGCCATGACGATGCTGTTGCTCGTCGACGAGCAAGCAGATGTCCGAGTCGGGCGCGATGGGCGTCGACGACCTCCGGTGGACCGAGCCGGTCCGGCCCGGCATCGGGCTGGTCCGCAACGCCACGACGACGCTGAACCGGACGGACGAGGCCGTGATGGAGTTCACAGGGGTGGTGCTGTTCGAGCGGCGGGGGAGTGAGGCAGAGAGGATCGATTGACGACGTACAACTGTCCGACGGAGCACTACGGAACCGCGAGCTCCGTTACTGGATACTTCCGGACCGCGAGGAAGGGGCAGAGTTTGAACGATGGCTCCAATTTATATCTATTGACGAAGTACTCCCGCGTGTAATGGCCCCGTATGCCGACGAAGCCGCAGAGCAGTTGGACTCCGACATCAGGGATGCCCTCGTCGAACTGGCTGAATCGGAGCCGGACAAGCCATGGGTTCTCGTTGGGGAGGTGTCCTCGTCCGAGAACGTCGACGAGGAAGAGGTGCGGTCCGTTCTACGCTCCCTCACACTCCGCGGAACTCTTACGCCGACAGCCACCGGCAAGATTCGGTCGACCACGGACCCATCCGAAGTATAGCAACTGTGGGCTCCACACCGAACTACCTGGATCGCTTCCTCGGTGTCTCCGAAGAAGGCCGGCCTCTACTAACCGAGCACGAAGAACGGGGTGCAGAAAAGCGGACCCAGTACGAACGAGACATCGACCGGCTGAAATACACGGAGTATTTCCGCCGCCTCAAGGACGTCACTCAAGTCGCTCGAGCCGGCGAGTCGTATCTCTATCACGACCGATTGTCCCACTCACTGAAGGTGGCACAGGTCGGACGTCGGTTTGCTGAATACGTTCGACGAGTAGATCCTGCAGCCGATTCATTCGAGGAAGTGCTCGACCCGGATATGATCGAAGCTGCTTGTCTAGCGCACGACTTGGGACATCCCCCGTTCGGCCACCTCGCGGAGAGAGCACTGGACGAACTGCTCCAGGAGAAGACGAACCCGCACCTCGAAACCAATGACCTGGAGCCCACTGCTTCGGAGACTCCTCCCGAAGCGATCACGGACGCAAACGACTACGACGAGCACGCCGTGATAAACGGCGATCCCCAGCCGGGGCTCCGATTCGAAGGCAATGCCCAAACGTTTCGTATTCTGACGCGACTCGCTCCGTATCGTGACGCGGAAACGGGGCTCGCTCTCACCTTGGGTGTCCTGAACGCCGTTCAGAAGTATCCGTACGGTCGGGGAGAGTGGCTCGCGGATGACAGCGACGAGTGGAGTGACGAACTCGACAGTGCATCGAGCCGGACGAGGGGCAAATTCGGGTACTACGAGTCCGAAGCGGACGTCTTCGAGGAGATCTACGACGCCTCGTCTACCGACGGCGGCCGGACAGTAGCAGCCGAAATCATGGATTACGCGGACGACATAACGTACGCGATTCACGACCTCACCGATTTCTACAAGGACGGTCGCCTTCCGATGGATCGGTTGCTCAGAGAAGCGTTCGATACTGACGACACCGAGGGTGCACACGACAGCGCCGAGCGCCGTGAATTGGAGAAACTCGACTCGGCGCTGGACTACGACCCCGACGTCGTCACGCCCACGGACGTCATCAACTCCCTCGCTACTACGATGTACAGTACGACCGAGGAATTGCTGCTGTTGGAACCGTACGAAGGGACACCCGAACAGCGCGACGAGATAGAGGAGTTCACCTCCTTCCTCATCGAAGAATATCTCAACCGGGTGTATCACGAGCGGAAACGCCGCGAAGAGCTGGAGGACAACGAAGAGATCGATAGATACCTAGTGCTCGACGATAGCGGGGAGTCGGTAGAGCTGGTGGTTTCCGAAGCCCTCCGACAACACGTAGACGTACTGCAACAGATAACGAAGTACTACGTGATTCAACAACCTACGCTGATGGGCCAGCAGCGTGGCCAGCAACAGGTCGTCCGGGAGTTGTTCGAGGCTCTGTTCGAGGAATCCGGAAAGTCGAAACTGCGCAAATCGGCGATCCCGATGCCGTACAAGAACTGGTTGGACGAAGAGAAGGACGAGATTCGGATGGAGACGTACGGGTCGGAGCAAGAACGGCGAGCAAGGGTGGTCGCTGACCTGATCGCTTCCATGACGGAACCGCAGGTGGTGGAGTTGCACAAACGGCTTACTGGCGATGCCCCTGGGTCGTTGCAGAACGACATCGTTCGATAGGACCGGAGTGAAACAGCCCGCGACCGACGCAGACTCACTCTTCAATCGTACTGCATCACGCTGTACTCCGCGTACACCGGCGCGTCCAGCACGTACTCCTGGCCATCAAGGACGTACGTCGCGTGGACCGTTCGGGGCGTCGCCCCGACGAGCGCCTCGAAGCCGACGTCGGGCTCGTGGACGACGTCGCCGTCCCGGTCGAGGACTGTCTGAATCGACACGAACGCCGCGACGTCGCGGCCCTCGATGCCGGCGGTGATGCCCCCGCCGACGTCGTCGGTGTCGAGCGCCGCGTTCGCGTGCTCGGCGGCGGCGCTGCCGGCGGCCGACCGACACTGCGTCGCCGCCCACTCCTCCCACGGTACGGTTTCGTAGACCGGCTCGCGCTCGGGGGGCTCGCCGTCCTCCACCTCCTCGTGGTTCGTGTGTCGGCGGCGGGCGACGTACCGGACGGCGTCCTCGTCGGGGCGGTACTCCACTTCCTCGTCCTCGACGGCACGGGTCTCGATGGGGTCGTCCTCGCCGCGCACGGGGCCGCGGGACTCGGACACGGGCTGGGCGTCGTCGTTGCCTGGGGCATCGCTGCCGAAGTCCGCGAGCAGACAGCCGCTGGCGAGCGGGAGGGCGAGGGCGGCCAGGAGGGCGCGACGGTTCATGCGGCCTGACTGTTGGTGGTAGAGGTACAAGTGTTTTCAGTGGAGGCCCAGTTGCCCTCGCGGTCCCATCCGGCCGTGGCCCCGTGTCGACGCTGACAACGACGGCGAGGTTCTCCGCTACCCCTCGAACCCCTCCTCGAAGACGAACGTCCCGTTGCGCTGCACCACCTCGCCGTCCACCTCGATGACCGAGTCCTCGCTCATGTCCACTATCATGTCCACGTGCATCGCGCTCTCGTTGCCGGTCTCGCCCTCGGGGAGGCACATGTCGTAGGCCCGGCCGACCGCCATGTGGACCGTGTCGCCCATCTTCTCGTCGAACAGCATGTTGTAGGTGAAGCGGTCGATGTCGCGGTTCATCCCGATGCCGAGCTCGCCCAGCCGGCGGGCCCCGTCGTCGGTGTTCAGTATCTCGGTCAGGAGGGCCTCGTTCTTCGCGGCGGAGTGGGCGACCACCTCGCCGCCCTCGAACTCGAGGCGGACGTCCTCTATCTCCCGGCCGTTGCGGTACAGCGGCATGTCGAACAGGACGGTCCCCTCGACGCTGTCGGCGACGGGCGCGGTGAACACCTCGCCGCCGGGGAGGTTGTGCTCGCCGTAGTCGTTGATGGCCACGCGGTCGGCGACGCTCATCGTCAGGTCCGTCTCCTCGCCGCTCCGGATGTGGACCTCGCTGCCCTCGTTCAGGATGTCGACGAGCTGTGCCTGGAACTCCCGCTGGGCGTCCCAGTCCTTGTTGACGGCGTCCCAGACGAAGTTCTCGTAGGCCTCGGTGCTCATCTCCGCTAGCTGGGCGTTGCTCGGCGCGGGCCACTGGGTGAGACACCACCGTTTCTCGAGCATCGCCTCCTTGACGGGCTCGTAGGCCTGCGCGTGGGCGGACGCCGTCTCGGGGGCGACGTCGCTCTGCTCGGTCGCGTTCCGGCCGCCGATGATGCGGATGGACGCGTCCGCTGTCTCTATCAGCGCCAGCTCGTGGTCGGGCGTCTCGAAGTCCTCCCCGCGGGCGCGCTTGTACGCGCGGTCGGCCCGGCTGCTGGCGAACGAGAAGTGGGGATTGGCCCCGACGTCGCCACAGAGCTCGTGGAGCGCCACGGCGAGGTCCTCGGCGGTCGGCGGCGCGGAGATGACGACGTCGTCGCCTTCCTGGAGGGAGACGGAGTGGTCGACGAGAATCTCGGCGTGCTCTCGGATGCGCGGGTCCATGGCGTCGCGTTTGCCCCGGACGCGCAAACCGGTTTTGGAAGCCGGTCGCGGTCTGGAAGCCGGTCGCGGCGTCGGACCCCGCGGGCTTGCGGCCGGTCCCACGGGCTTGCGGCGGCCCGCCAGCCGGCGGCTGGTCGGCTGGCTGGCGGGAGTCGGTGTGCGGTCCCCGCGGACCGGTCCCACTGACGGCGGTGAGCGGACCCGCGGCCCCGGTCGCCTACACGATGTTGTCGGCCACGTCG
>CAYTAG010000265.1:0-4483 GCA_964435625.1 uncultured Halobacteriales archaeon
GCGCAGCCCGCGCAGCGAAGCGAGCAGGACCGTCTCGCACGACAAGCACCGCAGGGAGGAAGCGAGCGAAGCGAGCGACTGAGCGAGGAGCGCAGCGAGGTTCCCGCGAGTGAAACGAGCGGGAAGCAGCGAGAGCTTGCCTCTCGCCCGCCCCGGCGGGTCGAGCGTCCGGGGGCTTTCTGCGTGTTGCTGACGGAAGTGCTGTCCAAAGAGAGCGCCCGGGAGCTTTCGCGGTGTGCCTGACCGTGGATCCGGCTTATCTGAACACTGCCTCAGCGGCGACCTCTTTCACTTTCACTCTCCCCTTGGCGCCGCCTTACAAGGGTTCGACCCCCACGTCGAGGTGGGTACGCCCCGACCAACCAGTACCCCGACCATGATCGACGCACTCGACGTTCCCCGCGATTGCGGTACCGAACTGCCCCCGTCCACCACCGACTGTGACGGCCGACCGCAACTGGCTTCCGGACGCCCCGTGGCGGTCGACGCTCGACGGGCGACTCCGGCCGGACGCGCTCCGGGGGTGGCCGTCGATGTCGACTGATCGCTCGCACGGCGCCGCCCGGGACAGCAACTCGGCGAAGCTGTCGGCGCGGCTCTCCCCGCGACTGCTGGACCGCGTCTCGTCGGCCGTCGAGGACGGCCCCTACCACTCCCGGAGCCACCTCGTCCGCACGGCCCTCCGACTGTTGCTGGCGTCGCCGGAGGCCGTTCGCGGTCGTGGCCCGCCCGAAACCGACGGGTCGTCGGCCCCGGAGGGGAAGTCGCGGGCCGTAGCGGGCGAGTCGCCGGCGGCCGCCGGCGACTCGCCCGGCCCGGACGGCCTTGCCGGTCCCGCCGACCTGGCCGGTTCGGAAGGCCTGGCCGGTCCCGACGGCCTGCCCGCCCCCGACGGCGTCCACCTGGCAGCCCTGCGCGAGGACCTCGCTGGCCCATCACGGGCGGCCGTTACGCCTTCCCTCGCGGTCGAGGTGGCCGACGACCGGGGCGGCGGCGATTCCGTGACGCACGCGTTCGTCTACGACCTGGATCGAACCGCCAGGATGGCGACCCTCCGGGCCTACGACTCGCCGAGCAACCTCACCCACGAGCAGGCTACCTCGGTCGGGACGCTCCGCGCGCTGGCCGACGCCGCCCTGGGCGCCCGGAACTGGCAGGTCCGCGACGAAGGTTTTTAGCCGCGACCGCCGAACCCGGGGACATGGAGCTCGACGAGCACGTCGAGGAGCTCGCCTCCGACCTCGACGTCGACAAAGCGGAGGTCAGACGCGACCTGGAGAACCTGATCCAGTACAGCGTCCCCGTCGACGAGGCCAAAGGGAGCCTCCGTCGGAAGTACGGCAGCGGCGGCGGGAGCGACGAACCGACCCCGACGGACGTCGCGGACGTCACGACCGGGGACTCGAACGTGACCGTCACCGCGGTCGTGCTCACGGTCGGCAAGCGCTCGATCCGCTACCAGGGCGACGAACAGGTGATCTACGAGGGCGAACTGGCCGACGAGTCCGGGCGGATCAGCTACACCGCGTGGGTCGACTTCGACCTCTCGGCCGGCGACGCCGTGACCGTCGGCAACGCGGGCGTCCGGGAGTGGGAGGGCGACCCCGAACTGAACCTCGGCGAGAGCACGTCGGTCTCGCCGGCGGACGAACGACTGGACGTCGATTACGAGGTCGGCGGCGACCGCTCGCTGGCCGACCTGCGCGTCGGCGACCGCGGCAGGAACGTCGAGGTACGGGTCGTCGAGGTCGAGCAGCGCACCATCGACGGCCGGGACGGCGAGACGGACATCCTCGACGGCGTGCTGGCCGACGAGACCGCGCGGCTGCCGTTCACCGACTGGGAGCCGCGCGAGCAACTGCGGGAGGGCGAGAGCGTCCGGATCGAGAACGTCTACGTCCGGGAGTTCCGCGGGGTACCCTCGGTGAACGTCTCGGAGTTCTCGACGGTCGAGACGCTGGATCGGGAGGTCCAGGTTGCAGAGTCCGGCACCCGGATGGGCGTCCGCGAGGCGGTCGGGACCGGCGGCGTCTACGACGTCGAACTGGAGGGTACGGTCGTCGCCGTCCGCGACGGCTCGGGGCTCGTCCAGCGGTGCCCGGAGTGTGGCCGCGTCATCCAGAACGGCGAGTGCCGCAGCCACGGCCAGGTCGACGGCGAGGACGACCTCCGGACGAAGGCGATCCTCGACGACGGCACCGGCACCGTGACGGTCGTCCTCCAGCGGGAGCTGACGGGCGAGGTGTACGGCGGCGACCTCGACGACGCCCGCGAGCAGGCCCGCGACGCCATGGATCGGGAGGTCGTCGCGGACGAGATCCGCGAGCGGATCGTCGGGCGGGCCTTCCGCGCCCGGGGGCACCTCTCGGTCGACGACTTCGGCGCCAACCTGGAGGCGAACGACTTCGAGGCGGTCGCGGACGCGCCGGCCGACCGCGCCAGCGCCCTGCTCGCGGAGGTCGAGCCATGAGTGATTCGCCGGGCAACCGCGAGGTCGCCCACCGGGTGTTCGCCGCCGAGTACGACGACGCGGACCTGGAGTACAGCGAGAGCGACGAGGAGCGCGCCCCCAACTACGTCCTCACGCCCACGGGCGCGCGGGCGAACCGGCTGTTCCTCGTCGGCGTGCTGACGGAGGTCGAGGCCGTCAGCGACGACGTGCTCCGGGCTCGGATCGCGGACCCGACCGGCGCGTTCGTCGTCTACGCCGGCCAGTACCAGCCCGAGGCGGTGACGTTCTTCGAGTCAACCGACCCGCCGGCGTTCGTCGCCGTCACCGGCAAGGCCCGGACGTTCAGCCCCGAAGACTCCGACCGCGTGTTCACCTCCGTCCGCCCGGAGAGCGTCAACGTCGTCGACGCCGAGACGCGGGACCGCTGGGTCGTCGGCACTGCCGGGCGGACGCTCGCCCGCGCAGCCACCTTCGCCGCGGCGCTGGATCTGGACGCCGACGGCGACGACCTCCGGTCGACCCTCACGACCGCCGGTGTCGCCCCCAGCCTCGCGGCCGGCATCCCGGTCGCGCTGGACCACTACGGGACCACCGGGCACTACCTGGCCGGGACGGTCGACCTCGCCAGGGACGCCCTCCGGCTGGTCGCCGGCGAGGTCGACGAGGTCGAGGTCCCGGCCGTCGACCCCGGCGACCCCGGCGACGGCGTCGTCGACTACCGCCGCATCGCCGGGAGCGTCCCGGAAGCCGTCGTCGACTTCGACGCGCAGGCGGGCACGACCCCCACCGACGCGGAAACGGACTCCAGGGATACCACGGCGCCCGGGACCGGCGGCACCTCGACGACAGCCGACTCCGGCGAGGAGTCCCAGGGGGCCGCGACCGGGAGCGACGCGGACGCCGAGAGCGAGGCCGACGAGGCGGAGTCGACGGACGTCTCGGCCGACGCCGGCGGGGCCGACCCGGACGAGGCCGCCGGCGACGGCGCGGCCGCCGGAACCGACGACGTCGGGGACTTCCAGTCCGAGGAGGTCGGGGACTTCGAGTCCGACGGTGACGTCGAGGACTTCGAGTCCGACGGTGACGTCGGCGACTTCGAACCCGGCGGCGGTCTGGACGAAGGGTCGTCGGCGGACTCGTCCGGCGTCGGTTCGTCCGACGACGAGGCCGCCGCCGACCCCGAGGTCCCCGAGGACGTGCTCGACGAGGACGAGCGCGAGCGGATCGAAGCCGAGTACGGGACGGATTTCTCGACCGGCACCGAAGTCGGTGAACCCGGCGAGGCCGGCATCGAACCGGAGGCTGGCGACGTCGAGCCGCCAGGCGACGCGGAACCGGTGGCGGACGAGGCGGGACCGGCAACGGACGGGGCGGACGCCGGGGGAGCGAGCGACGTCGGTGACGGCGCCGACGCGGAGAGTGCCGAAGCGTCGGCCGGGTCCAGCGGCGCCGAATCCGCCGACGACGGTGAAACGACGCCCACGGAGACGGACGCGACCGAACCGGACGCGACTGAGGCGGACGCGACTGCGGAGGAGGCGGCCCAAGAGAGCGACGAACCGGCCGACGTCGACCTGGAGGAGGCGCTGATGGACCGGATGGCCGAACTGGACGACGGCGACGGCGCCGACCGCGGGGAACTGGTCGAGTCACTCGCCGGGGAGTTCGGCGTCGACGAGGGCGACGTGGAGGACGCCATCGGGGACGCGCTGATGGGCGGCAAGTGCTACGAACCGGCCGACGGAAAACTCAAGCCGATCTGAATGGCGGCCGTCGAGCCGATCCCCGACCGGCCGGCCGCCGTGGCCGAGTACGACGGCGAGCGGGCGCTGGTCGTCGCGGACTACCACGCCGGAATCGAGGCCTGGCTACGCTACGAGGAGGGCGCCCACGTCGACAGCGCCGCCGAGAAGCGCCGCGAGCGGACGCTCGACCTCGTGGCGACGGCCGACGTCGACCGCGTCGTCTTCCTCGGGGACCTGGCGCACTTCTTCGGCGGCCCCCACGGCGCCGAGCGCGGCGAGATCGAGG
>CAYTAG010000266.1:0-4330 GCA_964435625.1 uncultured Halobacteriales archaeon
GGCCGACCGGGACGGTCCCGATGCCGGAGATGGTGTAGACGTCCTGGATCGGCAGCCGCAGCGGCGCGTCCGTCGGCGGTTCGGGTTCGGGCAGATCGTTCAGCGCGTCGAGGATGACGGGGCCGTCGTACCAGGGCGTGTTCTCCGACGGTTCGGAGACGTTGTCGCCCTCGAACGCCGAAATCGGGATGAAACTGGCGTCCTCGGTCCGGAACTGGACCTGCTGGAGCAGTTGCGTCACCTCCTCGACGACCTCGCGGTAGCGGTCCTCCTCGTACTCGACGAGGTCCATCTTGTTGACGCCGACGATCAACTCGTCGATGCCCAGGGTGCGCGCCAGGAACACGTGCTCCTGGGTCTGGGGCTGGACCCCGTCGTCGGCGGCCACAACGAGCACGGCGTGGTCGGCCTGGCTCGCGCCCGTGATCATGTTCTTCACGAAGTCGCGGTGGCCCGGCGTGTCCACGATGGTGAAGTAGTAGTCGTCGGTGTCGAACTCCTGGTGGGCGATGTCGATGGTCAGGCCCCGTTCGCGCTCCTCCGCGAGGTTGTCCATGACGTAGGCGAACTCGAAGCCGCCCTTGCCCTTCTCCTCGGCCTCTTCCCTGTGTTGTTCGATCACGTGCTCGGGGACGCTCTCGGTCTCGAACAGCAACCGACCGACGAGCGTGCTCTTGCCGTGGTCGACGTGGCCGATGATGGCCAGGTTCTGGTGTGGTTTGTTCTCGCTCACGTGCACTTCCCCCGGCGGACGTAGGGACGCAGCCGGCAAAACGGTTTGTGGTGGCTTGCCACACCGTCGCGTTCGAGCGTCGGGCGGGACGTGCGACCGGCGATTCGCCCGACGGTCCCGGATCGCGGACCGAAGGTTGAAGCCACATGCCGCCGCAGATTCCGGCATGTACTGGAAGGGGCACGTGGGAGCGGCGCTGCTGGCGTACGCCCCGTTCGGGGCCGAACTGGTCCGGGCCGGCGACGTCGTGGTCGCGCTTCTGGGGGCCGGCGTCATGGTCGCGCTGGCGTCGTTGCCGGACGTGGACCACCGGCTCCCGCTCGTGACCCACCGCGGGTTCACCCACACGGCCGGGTTCGCCATGCTGGTCGGCGGCGTCGTCGGGGCGGTGGGGTACCACCTGGCGACCGTGGCACCCCTGCTCGGGCCGCCGCTGGCGGTCGGTCGACTGGGCTTCCTGATCGGGACCCTCTCCGTGCTGGTCCACGTCGTCGTGGACGCCCTGACGCCGATGGGGGTGGCCCCGCTGTGGCCGCTGATCGACCGGCGCGTGTCGCTGTCGGTCGTCCCCTCGAAGAGCCCGTTCGTGAACTACGCGCTGCTGCTGGTCGGCGTGATCGCCAGCGGCGCCGGCTTCCTCGCCGGGACCGTCTGAGTCACCGCGGCGTCTCGGTCCCCCACATCTCCAGGGCCTGCTCCAGTTCGGGGACCTCGTCGGCCCGCTCCGCAAGCGGGACGCCCTCGACGGCCGCCTCGGTGGCGGCCCGGAGGGCCTTCGCCCCGGCGCGGGTCCCGTCGGGGTGGCCGTGGACGCCGCCGCCGGCCTGGATGGCGATGTTCTCGCCGGCCGCCTCGATCAGCCTGGGAACGAGGCCGGGGTGCAGGCCACCCGAGGCCGTCGGCAGGACGTCGTTCAGGCCGTACAGGTCCGCCCGGAGCCACTCGTTGATGCCGGGGGTGTCCTCGTTCTCCAGTTTGCCCAGGCCGGCCGTGCCGGTGTGGATGTGGTCGACGCCGGCCAGTCGCGCGAACTGCGCGAGACAGCGCATCGACACGCCGTGGGCGGGCACCCGGTCCATCGCGGCGTGCATCGCGCGGTGGGCGTGGATGGCCAGGCCCTTCTGCTCGCAGAAGTTCCGCACCGACTGCAGGCCGGCCCACCCCGCCGTGATGACGTCGACCATCACGAAGGAACCGCCCTGCTCGTGGACGAACTCGGCGCGCCGGAGCATCTCGTCGGCGGTGGCGGTGACGTTGATGAGATAACCTTTCGTCTCGCCGGTTTCCCCTTCGGCGCGGTCGCGGGCGTCGAGGCTCTCGATCACGCGGTCCTCGAAGTCGTTGAACGACTGGTCGGTCAGGTTCTCGTCGTCCTTCAGCAGGTCCAGCCCCCCGACCCAGGCCTCGTAACCCACCTCGGCGTGGACGTCGGTCGGCAGCCCGACCTTCGGTTTCGGGACCGTCGCCAGCGCGGGCCGGTCGCCGGCGTCGAGCAGTTCCGACCTGACGCCGGTGCCGTACTGCGGGCCGGGGAAGCTGGTCGCCAGGGACTCCGGCCACTCGCAGTCGTCCAGCCGGATGCGGTCGACGGCCTTCATCCCCAGGATGTTGCCCGCGATGCAGGACAGCACCTGCGGGAGACTCCCGGACTCGAAGAGGTCCTCGGGGTAGGCGACGTCAACCAGGTAGGCGTCCTCGGCCCCGGCCCGCCGCGGGTCGGTCTCCTCGTACCCGTAGGCCATCGCGCTCAGGCGGCTCACGTCGGCGTCGACGTCCAGGGCCGCCCAGGTCCCGTTGGAACTCTCGGAGGCGACCCGCGAGGCGGCGTCCTCGATGGGCATCCCCCCGGCCGGTTCGACGTAGAACTCACAGCGGAGGTCCGTCGCCGCCGGCTCGTAGTCCAGGTCCAGAAAGTCGTCGTACTCGATTCCCGTCATTGCAACTCTAGATGTTCCGAGGCGACCGGTAAAGCGTTTGTCCTCGGCGTTCCCGCGGCGTCACCCGTCGGGCACCTCGACGGCGACCGGTTCACTCCGCTCGGCGCTCTCGTACAGCGCGTCGATGGTCGTCGTCGAGCAACGCGTCGTGGGTCCCGTACGTACGCGGAACCCCGAGGTCGTCGGCCGCCTCGCGCGCACGTTCCCTCTCGCGGGACGCGACGGCCAGCACCTCGTGGTCGGTCGCCTGGATCGCCGGGACGACGACCCCGGTGACGTTCGCCGTCCCGAGGACGCCGAAGTTCATCGTTCGTCCCCCGTGGTCCCGTCCGTGAGGTCGACCCCCCGCCGATCCGTCAGTTCGGCGGTGCTCCGACGGAGAACGCCCCGATGAACGTGACTGGAAGATGATTTGCAAGTAAAGCGGAGAGAGTATCGTGTTTCCGCAAGTCTTTTTGGTAGTACGGCAAACTAACCGACGAGATGAACGGGTCCGATCACGGCTGGTGGCCGAAGAAGTTGAACGTGAAGGTCCTCGACCAGAACGCCCGCGACGTCGGTCCGATGGGCGAGGACTTCGACTACGCCGAGGAGTTCGGGAGACTCGACCTCGAAGCGGTGAAGGCGGACGTCGAAGAGGTGATGACGACGTCCCAGGACTGGTGGCCGGCCGACTACGGCCACTACGGGCCGCTTTTCATTCGGATGGCGTGGCACAGCGCCGGCACGTACCGCACCGTCGACGGCCGCGGCGGCGCGTCCGGCGGGAGACAACGCTTCGCGCCCCTCAACAGCTGGCCCGACAACGCGAACCTCGACAAGGCACGCCGGTTGCTCTGGCCGATCAAGCGGAAGTACGGCCGCAAACTCTCGTGGGCCGACCTGATAATCCTGGCCGGGAACGTCGCCCTGGAGTCGATGGGATTCGAGACGTACGGCTTCGCCGGCGGCCGCGAGGATGCCTGGGCACCCGACGATTCTGCCGACTGGGGACCCGAAAGCGAGTGGCTTGGAGACGAGCGCCACAGCGACGACGGTGACCTCGAGGAGCCCTACGGCGCCGACCACATGGGGCTGATCTACGTGAACCCGGAGGGGCCAGGCGGCGAGCCGGATCCCGAGAAGGCCGCGGACTACATCCGACAGACGTTCGACCGCATGGCGATGAACGACGAGGAAACGGTCGCGCTCATCGCCGGCGGACACACGTTCGGGAAAACCCACGGCGCTGCCCCCGACGACAACCTCGGCCCGGAGCCCGAGGGGGCCTCCATCGAGGAGCAGGGCCTCGGCTGGAAGAACGGCCACGGCTCCGGCAAAGGGAGCGACACGATCACCAGTGGCATAGAGGGCGCGTGGACCGACGCGCCGATCAAGTGGGACAGCGGCTTTCTCGACAACCTGTTCGACTACGAATGGGAGCTGGAGGAGGGTCCCGGCGGTGCGTGGCAATGGGCCCCGAAGGACGAGGCTGCAACGGACACCGTGCCGGACGCTCACGATCCGTCGGAGCAGCACGCCCCCATGATGCTCACGACGGACCTCGCGCTCAAGGAGGACCCCGACTACCGGGAGATCGCGAAACGCTTCCGCGAGAATCCCGGGGAGTTCCAGGAGGCCTTCGCGAAGGCGTGGTACAAGCTGATCCACCGCGACATGG
>CAYTAG010000267.1:0-4279 GCA_964435625.1 uncultured Halobacteriales archaeon
CTCGTTCGGCCTGGGTTCGCGGCGCCGCCCCTCACCCGGACGCTCACGTCGGCCCTCGCGCGCGGTGCTCGCGCGCGCCGTGCCGCTAATTCGACGTGGCGATACTTGACGGAGGACGAACGGTTCCGTAGACGGTACTCCGGAAATCGAACGGCGTTCAGTACGCGGCGTCGCGGATCTCCTCGTCCAGGGTCTCGAAGCGCGAGAGGTACGCCCGCCGCTCGACGCGCAGTTCGTGGACCTTCCGCTCGTAGTCCTCGACGTTCTCGGCGGGGTCGAACGCGCCGATCTCGACGCCCGGCACGTCCGTCGGCAGGTCCAGGCCGACCGCGTCGTGGTGCTCGAAGTCGACCTCGCCGCGGGCGAGGGCCTCCAGGACGGCGACGGTCTCCTCGACGCCGACGTCGCGGTCCCCGACGGTGCCCGTGTTCAGGAGGTAACACTCGACGTCGTTCTCGCGGATCAACTCGCGGAAGCGGTTGCCCTCCTCGCCCTCCGGGCCGACGATGAAGGGGTTCGTACCGACGACGCGGATGCGCTCGCCGGCCTTCTCGGGGTCGCCGGCGCTGGTCTGGACCGACTCGCCGAGCATGAACGCGGCGGCCGCCTGGGCGTCGGTGAGTCGCGCGACCGGCGCCATCAGCGGGTTGCGGGTGATGAAGAACACCTGGTCCACGTCGGGGAGGTCGATCTCGTCGGCCGCGCTCGGGAGGTCCTCGCGCCGGACCACGGCCCGGCCGTTGGTCGTGAGGTCGCCGTCGTCGAAGTCGACCGTCCCGTCCTCGTCGACCGCGACGTTCTCCAGCACCGCGGAGGGCTGGGTGGCCGCGTGGTGCAGGGCCGGTTGCTCCTCGGCGTCCAGGCCCATCGTCTTGATGTAGAGGCCGCCGCCCTCGCTGCCGGCGACGGTGCCGTCCGGCAACAGGGCGCAGACGTCGTCCTGCAGCATCTCGGCGTACTCCGGGTCGTCTAGCCAGAAGCCGTGGCCGGTCAGCGTCGACTTGCCGGTGCCCGACAGGCCCAGAAACAGTTGGCCGACGCTCTCCAGCTCGTCGTCCTCCATCTCGTCGCCGCCTAGGACGACCCGCTTGCTCCCGGCGTGCAGGCCGAGGCCGCCGCGCTCTTTCGCCCGGCGCATGTAGAGCCTGAGGAACGACTTCTTGGCCTCGCCGGTGTAGTCGCTGCCGAGCACGACCGTCAGCCCCTCCTCGGGGAGCACGCGGATGGCGACCTCCTCGCGGTCGGGCAACTGGACCGTGTAGAGGTCCGGCTCCCGGTCCTCGGGGGCCGGTTCGAGGAGTTTGCCCCACGCCAGCGCGATGCGGCCGTACTCCTTCGGGACGTAGAGCCGACAGCACTGCGCGACCTCGGGGTGACGGCCGACCATGCGGTCGAGACAGACCATCTCGCGCTCGCCGACCTCCTCGACGGCCGCGTCGACGGCAGCCAAGTCCTCGTCGGTGAACTCGTCGTCGATGGCGTTTTTCGTCCGGTCGGCACAGCGCGACCGGTAGTCGCTGACGTACGAGGGGCTGTCGTACTCGGTGGTGGTCTCTAGGTGCGAGGAGAATTCGCGCAACCGTTCAGCGCTCGGGTCGTATACGATCCCGGCCGACTCCGGGGCCGGAAGCCGCCGCACCAGGTCGGTGCGGTCGAGGCCCGTTTCGGACATCACGGGATGGTCCGCCGCCCCGAGGGATAAAACCCCGATAATGATTGGTGACAATAGACAGGGGTTACTCCGACGGGAATGCCGAAAGGGACGGATAATCACGGGACGGGAGAGCGACGGAACCGGACCGCGACGGCCGTGCTGAGGTTTAAAGGGGATGAAACATCTACCAGTTGTCGATGGCGACGACGGCACACCGGATCGTCTCCGGGGACGATTCGGAGATTCACGACGAACCCCACGTCGAGGGGAAACGGATCACCGCCCGGTTCATACACAACCGGGTCGAAGAATACGGCCTTGATCCGGGGATCGTTGCCGACCGTCACGACCTCGACGTCGCGGACGTCTACCGGGTACTCGCCTATTTCCACGACAACCCCGGGAAGATGGCCGACGTCGAGCGCCAGCGGCGTGAGACGATCCAGCGACACGAGGGCGAGATGGTCGGCCCGGGGGATGTCTGAGATTACACATCGAACCAGTTGGATCGTACTGACGTGTTGGACCTAGGCTCCGACTCGGAGTAGCGCCGCTCACTACGATTCAGGAAACGATGTTAGCATCGATTCGGACGATAAGTTCTCCATCGCCCACCCGTTCATCATATTTGATTTCGGCAAATTCGTCCTCAATTGTCTCCATTACAGTTCGGATCTTCTGATGATTTGCCCTTCCGATTCCACGAATGTCAAGATAAGGTAGTGGAATGTCGTAGTCGGGTAGACGTTTAATCTTTCCAAGTACGATGTCCTCCAGTTCCGTTGCGGATTGGGAATCCATTGCATATGCGACAAATGGCTTGTCGGATATCATCGTTCTGAATACTGAATCATAATTATCGACGTCATATTCGGAGTTTTCCTCCATTTTCTCGTACACCTGACGGAATAGTTCACCTCCGTCGAAATATCCACTCGAACATATGCTAGGAAGTGAATAGGCGGCGTCGTGATATTTATCAGCCAACTCCCGTTTTCGTCGTTTGAGTTCGGCATCTGTCATCTCTACCCCGTCCTCGGCATTCATCGCCCGGTCAATCGTTAACGAACTCTCAAGGAGACGGTAGTCACTGGTGAATATTCTATCAAAAAAGAAATCCTTTATATCGGATATTTTCTCATCGGTAATGTTTCGTTCTGCCTGTAACAGGATAGGATACGCACTCCTCGTAGAAACCGCCTTTTCTTCTTCCCATCCTGCTTTGAGACCGGGTTTTACTACCTCTTCCCATTCGGCTTCCCCCTCCAAATTTTCGGGATCGATTACCAGCTCGTGGTTGTTCTCCCTGAGTTCGAGTGGGGCGTCTCCAGACAGTTTTCCGGAAACCACCCGATCAATTTCGTTGATCGGTACGATGTCTCCTTCCGACTTGATAGCATAGTCGGCGTTCACCTGATCACCATCAATAGCGTCGCCCTGAACATAATCACCGTCAACTTCGGGCCCGATGTTGATTACATCGACATCTACATGATCGGGTAGCGATATGTCTGGCAAGAAATCGAACCAAGACATCAACTGTCCTTCTCGTGTTGACTGTTAACGAACTCGACGATCGAGTCCACTTCGTCTTTCACGAATATCTCTGAACCGCGGCCGACAACCCCGAGATCTTCTGTTTTTATTGGCTCGTCACTTCCGGGTGGTGTAACCCGCTGATCGGTCTCAGGGTCAAAGATGTAGCCCTCATCGTCCTCTTCTTTATCAAAAAGATCCAGCAGGTAGTCCATCCTGCTTTCTTCGAACACGATGTCCGGACTCATGGGCGATTACCTCCTATTCCCATTAAATAAGTATTGCGTCCCGGTCCATAGGGTTGACGATTCGGACGCATCTTTTGTTATCACTTACGTACATATTCACATAATTCTTGCGGGCCGGATTAAAATCAGCACATTAGGTTCAGCACCCCAAATCAGGGCATTCATTCCGTGCATCTCGATCTGTGCAGTTCGACGTGTCATTGCCCCAGGAATCCTCTAAAACAGCCCCTTCAGTTCCCGGTGAAGTTCGGGTGCTTGCTGAGGTGCTTCGGCAGGTACCGCCGCTTGCGCGGCAACTCGCCGACGTCCTCGTCGACCGTCTCGACCAGTTCCTCGACGCTCATGTCCAGTTCCTCTCCGGTCTCGCGGACGTTCACGCCGACCTCGTCGCCCTCGACCTCGCGGTCGCCGACGACCACGTAGTAGGGCACCCAGTCGGTTTCGGCGCGCGCGATGCGCTTGCCGACGGACTCGTCGCGGTCGTCCACGTCCGCCCGGAGGTCCGCCGCCTCGACGCGGTCGGCCAGTTCGTCGCAGTACTCGACGTGATCGGGCGAGACGGGGATGAACCGGACCTGGGTGGGCGACAGCCACGTCGGGAGTTGCGGCGTGTCCATGGTCGCGGTCTTCTCCAGGATGGCCGCCAGCACGCGCTCGATGCCGCCGGACGGCGAGTAGTGCAGGATCGGCGGGTGGTGGGCGCCCTCGCCGTCGTGGAACTCGATGTCGAACCGTTCGGCGCTCTCGACGTCGATCTGGACGGTCGGGTTCTCGATGGGCCGACCCAGGCCGTCGATGGCCGCGAAGTCGATCTTCGCCGACCAGTAGTGGTGGCGCTCCG
>CAYTAG010000268.1:0-4249 GCA_964435625.1 uncultured Halobacteriales archaeon
GCCCGGACGACGCTCCCGCGAGCACCGCGAGCGGGAGTCCGCGAGATCTTCGCGAGTGCAACGAGCGAAGGCCAGCGAGAGCGTGCCCTCGCCAGGCGCAGCCCGCGCAGCGAAGCGAGCAGGACCGTCTCGCGCGATAAGCACCGCAGGAGCGACTGAGCGACGCGAAGGAGTGACGAGGAGCGCAGCGAGGGTCCCGCGAGTGCAACGAGCGACCCAGCGAGAGCGTGCTCTCGCCCGCTCCGGCCGTTCCCGCGAGTGAAACGAGCGGGAAGTCGTCAGAGCTCGCCTCTGACGGAAGTCGAGCGCCCGGGGGCTTTCGATATGGTCCAAACAGAACCCGGCTTATCTGAACACTACCCCCTCGCGCGCGCCGGGGACCCTCCCCGGGAGCGCGATAGGAGCGTCTGGACGGAGTTGCTCGCCGTCGACGTCGAATCCGTTGCTGTCGGTCGGATTCTACAGTGCGTTTCGAGACCGAGCAGAAACATCTGGAGACGACTATAGCCACCGCACGCACACAGCGTGGACCCACCGTCGCCGCTGCAAGTCACTATCCCCTGAGCGGTTCGTAATCGCGCGATGGCAACGCGGAGTTCCGATCCGACGGCAGTGCGACCGCAGGCGGTATTCACTCCAGAAATTAAAATTATTTAACAATAATGGCGTGGATTTGTCCCCGGATCGGTTCGTTTTTCGATCCGTGTGTTTTATTATACCATTACCGGAATACCTCCATCAATGTCGGAAAGTGCCACGACTAGTGGAAGCAACGAATCGGGTATGCAGCAGACGACCCACCGCGCGTCGACGGAGGGGATCGACCTCCTCCCTGACGAACGGGCGCTCGTGAACGCCCACCCCGGGTGGAGTCTGTGGTGGAAACAACTGGGGGCCGCCGCAGTCGTGATCCTCCTCGGACTGTCGACTGCCGAGGCCAGCGGAATCATAACCGGGCTCGTGGTCGGCGGCGTCATCATCGGCTACACCTACCTGTCGCGGATCCAGTCGCAGTACATCGTTACGAGCGAACGCGTCAAGGGGAAAGTCGGGATCCTCTCGAAGAGTTCGCGGGAGTATCGGATCTCGGATCTCGAAAGCATCACCACCGAACAGTCGATCATGGAGCGGGTGCTGGGCCACGGCCACATCCGGTTCCGGACGTCTGCCAACGACCAGATGGTCTGGCACGGCGTGGAGGACTACGAGAACGTGGGGCGACAGATCCGGAAACGTCGACGGGAGTACGACTCGACGGCCGGCCCAAGTAACTGAACCGTCAGTCAACGACCGCACCCTTCGCCAGCAGGAGGACAGCGACGAGCAGTTGCGCCACGACGACGCCGAGGAACCCGTCGCTGCCGACGCCGAGTACCTGCGCCAGTCCCGCCAGGACGAGAGGGAGCAACAGGAACAGTACGACGCCGATCAACGCGACGCCCTCCAGCGTCCGGAGGGTCGAACTGTACCGCTGAACCACGCCGAGGACCCCCGGGAGACTCGTCGCTGATTCGGGCGGAGACCGCTCGTTCGACGGTGGGGGGTCGATGTCGAGGTCGTCGAGTACGACGCCGTCCTCGGTCACGGTCACCGGGATCAGTTCACCTTCGAGTTCGTCGATCCCCTGGCTGTTCAGTCCGAGGTAGTGAAACAACTCGCGGAGGTCACCGTCGAGCCGTGCGTCCCTCGGCGACTGAAACAGGAGGGGTTCCGTCCGTCCGTCGAACAGTTCCACCGTGACCACGATCCCGTCGTCGCGGGCCTCGACGCCGACGAGCCGCGCGTGTTCGGTCCGGGGGACCGCCGCTTGCACCTGCTCCGGACCGGACGAGGCTCCGGCCGACACCTGTTCGCCGGTGTAAATTCCGTCCGAACCGTCGGCTGCCGACCGCTCGTCGCTCGTCTCGTTCGTCCGCGTTCGTTCGTCGCTCATACGTCGTTGGAACGGGTGATGGACCCTTCGGCCAATCGGACGGCGGTGCGGACGACGTCGACGCCAATCGCCACTAGCAACAACAGCAGCGACGCGAGGACGGCCGACCGCGGACTGACCGCACCGAGGGTCGGGTCCGTCGGGACGGCCGATAGCCCGATCAGGCCGTATCCGACCAATCCGATCAGGAGACCGTAGAACCCGACCCACGCGCCCGGCGACGCCAGGAGGTCGAAGTTCGATCCGGGGTCGTGATCCAGATCGAGTACCCACCGCGAGTCGGTCGACGAGTAGTTGATCGGGACGCGTCTGCCGGAGAGTTCCGCCAGCATCTCGACGCCCCCGTACTCGTCGGCGAACGCGTCGTACCGTCTGGCGGCCGGCGTTTCCAGTTCCGTCCCCTCGACGACCGGGATCGGATCCACGAACACGTCGTCGTCCGGTAACTCGACGACGACGAGGATTCGCCGTCCCGAGGACGTTGCCGCGAGGACTTCCTTGCTCGAATTCACGACGCGCGACCAGGGATCGTCCGCCTGGGTCGATCCCGCGATGGTCGAGCACACCGCTTCCCGGACGTCCTCGGGGCCTGGATCCGCGTCGTAGTCGACGACGAGCGCGTCGATCACCGTCCCCGTTTCGGTGATCGTGTTCCGCTCGAACGACCGGAGGTCAGCCACGAGTTCCCGCTCGAAGCCGTCCCGATGCTCCGCTCGTGGATCCCGATGAACCGTCGTTTCGTCGCCGGTCTCTCGGTCGCCCATTGTCGACGAATATTTCACAAAGACGGATAACTATGTCGCACCGGGAAGTGGCCGGTCCGTCGAGTGCTCGACTGCCGACGACCGATTTCCGCGTCCCTATCCCTTGTACAACGAAACGACGTACGGTAATTTGTTGAACATCTTGATCCCGATGGGAAGCCCGATGACGGACACTGAAACGAAGTAGGCGACGCTGGTCCAGAGGAAACTCGCCCACCAACCGACCAGGACGAAATAGACGGCCCTGATCAGTACGCTCGGCGAATCGCCGCCGCTACCTCCGACGCTGAACTCGTCGGTGTCCCCGCCCGTCTCCTTGAGGGTGAGCGCCTTCGGGACGTAGTTGATGAGCTTTATCCCCAACGGGAGGCCGACTATCGTGAGGTTGAGCGTCCACGCGATGCTAAGCAATACCCCGGTCAACCACCAGCCGATGACCACGAACCAGATCGCCCGAATCACGATTGAAGGGCTGTCATCAGCCATACGTCCGACACTCAAATGCATCGAACATAAACGTTGCCAAAGGGAGGAATAATGTTATTTCAATGTAATTATTCCGGGTTCGAACGTGGAATCGCCGACGGGGTCAGCCCGACCTGTCGGAGGCCTGCTGCGGGGAGGTGACCGTCCCGAGCCGGAACCACGACGACTTTGAGACAGCACCACGACCCACCGACATGGACGAACGCGTCCGCGAGCACGCGGAGGTACTGGTCGACTGGAGCGCCCGGGTCGAGGCGGGCGACGAAGTCGTACTACGCGTCGACGAGGGCGCCCACGACCTGGCGGTCGCCGTCGCCGAGCAACTCGGCGAGCGCGGGGCGACCCTGCTGGCGACCTACGAGTCCGACGAGGTGACCCGCGCGTACCTCCGGGCCCACGACGGCGACTTCGAGACGCCCGGCCACGAACTCGTGCTGTACGAGCAAGCCGACGTGGTCCTGCACCTCGGCGGCGGCCACAACACCGCAGCGAAGGCCGACGTCCCAGGTGGGGCGACACGGGAATACCGCCACGCGACCGACGACGTGCGCGAAGCCCTCTACGAGACCGACTACGTCTCGACGGTCCACCCGACCCGGTCGCTCGCCCAGCAGGCCGGCATGAGCTACGAGACCTACCGGGACTTCGCCTACGACGCCATCCTCCGGGACTGGGAAGCGCTGGCCGCGGAGATGAGCCAGTTGAAGGACCGCTTCGACGCGGGCAGCGAGGTCCACCTCGCGGGCGAGGGGACCGACCTCACCATGTCCATCGACGGGCGCACCGCGGTCAACAGCGCCGCCTCGGTGGTCTACGACTCCAGCAACCTCCCCAGCGGCGAGGTGTTCACCGCGCCCCACGCAACCGAGGGCGAGATGACCTTCGACGTGCCGATGACCATCCGCGGCCGGCGCGTCCGGGACGCGTGGTTGCGATTCGAGGACGGCGAGGTCGTCGACTACGCGGCCGGCCAGGGCGAGGACGTCATCGAGGAGGTCGTCGAGACCGACGAGGGCGCCCGCCGCCTGGGCGAACTCGGCGTCGGGATGAACCGCGGCATCGACCG
>CAYTAG010000269.1:0-4248 GCA_964435625.1 uncultured Halobacteriales archaeon
CGAGGAGCGCGAGCGGTTCGAAGCGGGGACCACCGACTCGGCGCTGCGGGACCTCTACGAGATGCAGGGTGCGATGAAGACCGAACGAATCGAGATCACCGGCTACGAGGGCCTGCTGACGCTGGCCGACCGCCTGGACTACCCGACGGCGGTGACCGACCCGCTGGAGGACAACCTCTCCGAGGAGAAGTCGACGCTCCGGCAACTGGAGGGCCTCTCGAAGGGGTCGAAGATGAAGTCGATGGTCCAGGACCTGCTGAGCTAGCCGTTCGCCGCCCTCTCGCTCACCGCGAGAGCGCCCACCGTTTCACTCACCGCTCCGCCAGCAACCGCTCGTAGACCGGCCACGAGGCGTCGCCCTCGGGGGGCGCCGTCCGCTCGCCGTCGAGGACGACGCCCTCGCCGGCCTCGACCCGTCCGGCGACTGCGGCCGGCGTGCCACGCTCGTCCAGCGCCGTCACGACCGCCCCAGCGTCCTCTGGGTCCACCGCGATCACCAGCGTCCCGCCGGTCGTCGCGCGCCAGGGATCCATCTCCAGCGCATCGCACGCTTCGCGGACGCCCGCCCGTACGGGGACGGCGTCAGAGTTGACGCTCACCTTGACGCCCGCGCTGGCGGCCACCTCGTGGAGCGCGCCCAGCAAGCCGCCCTCGGTGGCGTCGTGCATCGCGGAGACGTCCCCGGCGTCGGCGGCCGCCAGCGCGTCCCGGACGACGCCCACGTCGTCCAACCGCGCCTGTGCGGTCGCCAGCGTCGCGTCGTCCAGTGGCATCTGGTCGGCGAAAAGTGTCGTCAGCAGGCCCGTCGCCTCCACGGCGGGACCGCTGGAGACGACGATTGCGTCCCCCGGGCGGGCGCCGTCCGGGGAGACGATTTCTTGGGGGTCACCCACGGCGAACGCCGTGCCGCTGCCGACCCACGGGAACGAACAGCCCTCGTAGCGGGCGGTGTGGCCCGTGACGACGGCGACGCCGAGGTCCGCGCACTCCTCGTGGATGGCCCCCCAGACCGCGGCGAACTCCTCGTCGGCCATCTCCGGCGGGAGCGTGAACGAGACGGCGAGGTGGGTCGGGGCCAGGCCCGAGACGGCCACGTCGGCGAGGACGAACCGCACGGCGAACTTGCCTGCGCGGTCGAATCCCAGTTCGGGCAGGATCGAGATTGGGTCCGTGGCGACGGCGAGGGCGGCGTCGTCGACGTCGACGACCCCGAAGTCGACGCCGTGTTTCGGCCCCTTGCGGACGTCCTCGCGGGGTGCGCCCAGGCGGGTGGCGACGTACTCCGCGAAGAAGTCCCGGTCGACTTTTCCCGTGTCGGGCATGGTGGGTCGGCGCCTCTATCGTGTGACCGGGCGACTGGCAGCATCAAGGTGACGGTCGCCGTGACCGAAGTCGTCCAGAGCGACGGCCGACCACAGCACGGCCGGAGGGTTAGTCCATGACGATAGACCCATCGACCATCTGATCGGGTACGTCCGGGACTCGACGTCGAGAGGTTATCTGATGCTGTCAGATGAACACCAATCGAGGTCTCTCGGCCGACGTCGGTACAGGGGCAGAACACAGACGGACCGACTTCGCCTTCGGACGAGTACGTTAGAACATGAGTTCTGCGTGTCATGACATTATAATAACCATATAACAAAACCGGCGGAAGTGTAGTCTCGGGTATGGCGCTCATCCAGGCGGTAGTTAGCGGAGCCACACTCCTGCCCCTGCAGTTCGGCGGGGGCCTCATCGGACTCGCGATCATCTTCCTGCTCCTCGCGGTGGTCGCAGGGCTCGCTGGAGCCACCGGGGTTGCCGGGCTCAGCACGGACATCGCAAAGTGGCTGGTAATCATCTTCATCGTGCTCGCGGTCCTGTCGTTCTTACTGTAACGAAGGCTGCGCCGACGGCCTTCGGTCCGGACCTCACGAGCGGACGCCTATCGTCACCAGCGCACGAGCGGAAGACATCGATCTCGAACCGATGACGTCGATAGGGGCAGTTTTCTCACCAGACCAATCGATCCTGACGAGTTTCGCGGGCGGGTCGGTGCGGGAATCGAGGTGGCGGTCGGTCCCGAATCGCTCACGTCGGGGTTCCAGCCATACAGTATTCGACTCGTATCCGGCTACGGAGGCTGGCCACCCGGCAGGCAGGTGGGCAGAACGTTTGCTATCGAGCGCCGACGACGTTCCCGATTATGCAGCGGCGCAACGTCCTGCAACTGGCGGGAGCATCGTTCGTCACGGCGGCAGGTGCCGGGTGTCTGACGACGGGTGGGGGAAACCGCCGACAGGGAGGTGAACTAATCGAGTTCGATAACCCGGGGGAGTTGCTCCTCACCCCCGAGTTGCTCCCCGGCGACGGGTGGGAAGAACAGGAGCGCGGTGACGCCGACGTCCTCGACGTCGAGGTGACGTTCCTCCGAGAGTTCGAGGAGGGCGAGCAAGTCGACGGCGAGGAGGGGAACAACTGGCTCGTCGTCTCCGCCGTAGCCGGCCACGACGACGAAGCGGCGGCCAGGAACCGCTACGAGGAACTCGTCACCGGCTTCACCGACACCGTCGGCGAGGCCCGGACGATGGACCTCGATCTGGCGAGCGACGCCGTGATCGCCGGCTACGACGGCTTCGCGTCGGCGCTGTTCCGCGACGTGAACTGCGTCGCGGCGGTGAGCTTCACGGACTGTGTGGCCCTGTCGGGACTCTGTACCTCGGACGTTGCCCGGGTCGAGGGCCTGGCGCGCACCCAGCGGGAGTCGTGGCGGGGATCGTCCCAGGACGGCGGCGACCAGGGATCTGGCAACGGGGACGACGGCGGTGACGGCGGCGATGGCGACGACGGCGGCGACAGCGATGACGGGGACCAGACGGGCGGCGGCGGGCAAACGTTCGAAGGGGAGGGAACCCAGGCGACCGAGTCGTTCCAACTTGAGGAGGGCTTTCTCGCCGTCTCGTACGAACACCAGGGCAGCGAGAACTTCGCAGTCACCCTGGTCGACACCGCGGGCGAGGACCCCGAATACCTGCTCGCGAACGGAATCGGCTCCGTCTCGGGTCGGACCGCCGAAGGGATCGACGGGGGTGAGTACGTGATCGACGTGCAGGCGGACGGGGCCTGGCGGATCGAACTCACGCAACCGCGGCCCTCCGAAGCCGACGCCCGGGAGCTACCGGCGACGGTCGAGGGCGAAGGCAGCGACTACGCCGGTCCCCTCCTGTTCGACGGACTGGTCCGGGCGACCGCCAGCCACGACGGGGAATCGAACTTCATCGTTGAGGCGCTGGACGAGAACGGCGACTGGGGCGGCGGCCTCGTCTTCAACGAGACCGGGAGCTTCGAGGGGGAGTCGACGTTCACGCAGAACGGACTCGGTTGGCTCACGGCCGACGCTGACGGCCAGTGGACCATCGACCTCGAACACGGGTAGCCCGGACAGCTTTCTCCCATTCCCGAGGCCGTCTGTGCGTGAGATCCGATCAGAACGTCGTCAGTAGATCAGTTCGTCGTCGTTCTCGACCACGTACCCCGTCCGCGCGGAGATGTTGACGGCGTGGTCGCCGACAGGCTAGAGGTCACGGATCGTCAGCAGCACCCGCGAGAGGTCGGCCTTCAGGCGCTTGACGTCCACCTCGACCGCAGCCCCGACATTCAGTCACTCCGGGCGTCGCGCCGCTGCCGCAGGGCCCGTCCCGGAGCGCAACCACCCGCCGATCCGGGTGCCGACGAGAACCGTCCCGAGGACGACCGTGATCCCCGCAACAGCGGTCGCGATCCAGACGACACCCAGCTGCCGGGACTCCGCGGGCGCGAGGTCGAACGCGGCGTTGATCCAGGTGTTCGCCCCGAGCGCGACGACCACGCCGAGGAAGAACGAACCGCCCCACGCCATCGCCGTCGTGCCGACGGCGTCCAGGCGCGTGCCCCCGGTCGTCCGCTCGAAGTAGACGGCCGCGAGGATAACCGGGACCGCGGCGAGGGACGCGAACAGCGCGGCGGCGGCCGGCGCCTCGTCGAAGAGCACGAGGATGCCGAACCCTGCCACCCCGAGGACGCCGACGCAGATCGCCGCCAGCAGGTACCGGAGCGACGGCGGCACGCGGCCGGTCCGCCGGGCGAACAGCGCGACGGCGATGGCGGCCAGAACGGTCAGCAAGGCGAGTCCGGCGAGGAGTCCCAGGAGCGTAACTGCGAAGAGCCCCGTCCCGAGGCCGTTCGTCATGATTCGGCTCTTCGGAGCCACGCGGGATAACTGTGGGG
>CAYTAG010000270.1:0-4227 GCA_964435625.1 uncultured Halobacteriales archaeon
GCCCGCTCGCTGGAGGACGAGTTCATGCGGGAGGGGTACGGCGTCAACCGCCGGGACCTGATGTTCAACGACTTCGTGATCGTCGGCCCCGAGGGCGACCCGGCGGGCATCCAGGGCTCGGACGCGGCGACCGACGCGTTCGCGGCAATCGCCGAGTCCGGAGCGCCGTTCGTCTCCCGCGGGGACAACTCCGGGACCCACACCAAGGAACTCGCCGTCTGGGACGCCGCCGGCGCCGATCCGGGTGGCGACTGGTACCGCGAAACTGGCCAGGGCATGGGCGAAGTGCTCAACGTCGCAAACGAGCAGGGCGCCTACACCCTCTCGGACCGGGGGACGTTCCTCTCGCAGCGTTCGGAACTGGACCTCGTGATCCTCGTCCAGGGTCCCATCGAGGACGGGCCAGAGCGACTGGCCAACCCCTACGGGATCATCGCGGTCAATCCGGCCGTCCACGACGACGTCAACTACGACCTGGCGATGGCGTACGTCGGCTTCGTCACCGGCCCCGAGGGCCAGCGGCTCATCGAGAACTACGAGGACAGCGGGGAACAACTGTTCTTCCCGCGCGCGCTGTCCGAAGACCCTAACTTCCAGCAGTACGTCCCCGAGGGCTGGCAGGACGACGATAGTTGACCATGCTACCGTGCTCCGCCGCCGCGCCGCTCGTCCTCGACGGCTGGCTGCTGCCGGCGCTGGTCGAGTTCCCCTTCGAACCGGTGTACGTGCGGAGCATCGTCTACGTCTCGCTGTACGTGAGCGTGCTGGCCGTGCTGTTCAGCACGGCGGTGAGCCTCCCGGTCGCGCTCGTCCTGGGCTTCTCGGAGTTCCCGGGCAAGCGGCTGGTGACCTCGCTGATCAACACCGGGATGGGGTTCCCGAGCGTCGTCGTGGGGCTGGTCGTCCTCTTCGCCGTCTCGAACCAGGGGCCGCTGGGCGAACTCGACCTGGTGTTCACGAAGGAAGCCATGATCATGTCCCAGTTCGTGCTGGCGACCCCGGCGGTCACGGCGATCAGCCTCGCCGCCGTCACGGGCGTGGACTCGAACGTCCGGGACGCCGCACGCGGCCTCGGGGGCACCCGGCTCGACGTCGCGCTCGTCACCATCAAGGAGGCCAGGTACGGCATCGTGACGGCGGTGCTGGCCGGCTTCGGCCGGGCGATCAGCGAGGTCGGTTCGGTGCTCATCGTCGGCGGAAACATCGTCAGCTCCGGGGGCGTCTCGAAGACCCGGACCCTGACCACCGCGATCCAGTACGAGGCCCGCCAGGGTCGCTACGAGACGGCGATGGTGCTCGGCGGCCTCCTCGTGCTACTCGTTCTCGTGGTGAACGCGCTGGTCGTCCGTCTGGGCACCCAGGGGGTGACGCGGTGACGGCCGAGCAACGTGCGACGGCGGCACCCTCGCCGCTGACGGACGACGCCGCGACGCTGCTGGCGGCCGCCGACGTCTCGTACGCCTACGACGAGACCGTCCTCTCTGACGTCTCGCTGACCGTCGACGCCGGCGAGGTCGTCGCGGTGATCGGGCCGTCCGGGGTCGGCAAGACGACGTTGCTGCGGCTGCTCGTGCTGTTCGAGCGACCGGACGACGGCACCGTGACGTTCGACGGCGTCGACGCCTGGGCGGTCGACGACGCCGAACGGCTGGCACTACGCAGGCGGATCGGCGTGGTGTTCCAGGAGGCGAACCTGTTCGACGCCCCGGTCAGGCGCAACGTCGCGTACGGCCTGCGCGTTCGCCGACCCTGGTCCGACCGCGTCCGGGACGAACTCGCGGCTCTGGCCGCTCGAACGGCCGCTACCGCCGGTCAGCTGGGGCGTCTGCTGCGCGTCCGCCGCCCCGCCGTCGACGTCGGTCGCCGCCTCGTCCCCGCGCACGTCCGGGAGCGGGCCGCCGCTGCGGTCGCCCGCCCCGTCCCGGGACGGGTCGACGAGGCGCTGTCGGTCGTCGGCCTGGCCGACGACCTGGACGTCCACGCGACGGAACTGTCCGGCGGGGAGGCTCAACGGGTATCGTTCGCGCGTGCGCTCGCCTACGACCCGGACGTCCTGCTGCTGGACGAACCGACGTCGGACCTGGATCCCCGCAACACCGCGGTCATCGAGGACGCGATCACAGAGGCCCGGGACCGAGACATCGGGGTCGTCGTCGCTACCCACGACATGCACCAGGCGCGCCGCATCGCGGACCGCGTCGCCGTCCTGCTTGACGGGACCGTCCTGGAGTCCGGGCCGACCGACGCGATCTTCGAGGACCCGGCCGACGAGCGAACCCGGAAGTTCGTCGAGGGGGAACTGGTGTACTGATGGTCCGGAAGGACTTCGAGACGTACCTCGCGGTCGAGGAGGTCCGGATCGGCGAGCGCGACGTGGAGATGCTCCGGGCCATCGACCGCTGTGGGTCGATGCACCGGGCCGCCGAGGACCTGGGGCGCTCGTACGCCCACCTCCAGCGGCGGGTCGAGGAGATCGAGGGCGCCGCCGGGCCGATCACCGAGCGCACCCGCGGCGGTGCCGACGGCGGTGGGACGGCCCTCACCGAACGTGCGCTCGAACTGCTGGAGCAGTTCGAGCGCCTCCGCGGGGAGTTCGAGGGCGTCGCTGCCGTCACGGAGTCGGTGTTCGCCGGGACGGTCGTCGAGCGAACGGGCGAGGTCGCGACCGTCGAGACCGACTTCGGGCGGGTGCTAGCGGTCGTCCCTGACGAGCGTCCGGAGGTCCGGATCGGCGTCCGCTCGGACGCGGTCGTGTTGACCCTCCCCGCGGACGCGCCGGACGGCGAGCGGACGAGCCTCCGGAACCAGTTCCCCGGAACCGTCCGGGGGGTCGAGGCCGGCGACGCCGTCGCCCGCGTGACCGTCGAACTGGACGACGGGGCGGAACTCGCCGCGCTGATCACGGCCACGAGCCTGGCGCGCATGGACCTGGACGCGGGCGAGGAGGTCGTCGCGTCGTTCAAGGCCACGGCCGCCCGCGGCGTCAGTGCCGTCTCCCGCGGTGACGACCGGCCCCGGAACGGGTCGAGCGCGGCCGGGAACGGCGACGACGCCGACCGTTGAGATGGGCCGACCGCCCCGGACCGTTCCCGTCCTGATTGAATTCGAACAATTACTGGCGAGAATATTTTAGTACGTGCATAGCATATTTTTACCTGAGGAAGAGTAAATGTCAGAGCGAAATGGCGGACGCGATGCGAACGGATCGGACGCCGTCGGACGGCGCGACTACCTGAAGACCGCCGCGGGCACGGTCGCCGTCGGCGGGTTCGCCGGGATCGTGAGCGGCGCCGACTACGAAACCATCGTCGCGGACGGCCAGACGATCTTCGTCGACGCGGGCGAGACCTGGTCGAACAAGCTCATCGACTTCGGTAACAGGAACGACATCACCATCATCGCCAAGGAGGCCGACTGGACGATCCGGGACGTCGGCTTCGAGGGGACGATGCCCCCGGAGACGATCTTCGGCGTCGCGGACACCGGCAACGGCACCTCGCGGATCGAGAACGTCTACGTCGGCGAGGGGGACGTAAGCCAGGACCCAGGCGAGCGTGGAATCGCGATCTGGGTCGATCCGGATCACGACGGCCACCTCGACGTGGTCGACGTCAACTTCCACGTCCCCGGCAACAACGGGATCTACGGGTCCGCGCCCGGCTACAACGGCGCCGGCGGGACCATCCACATCGATAGCTGTTACGCCATCGACAACCACCACACCGCCTACCGGCTCGCCGCCGACGGCGACGAGATCCGCAACTCCGTCGCCGAGAAGTCCGGCCACAGGACGGCCAACCGGGGCATCTGGATCTGGGATCCCGGGACGGTCGAGATCCGCGACACCCACGTCCCGGCCAACGGCGAGGGGTACGCGCTCGTCGCCAGGGACGGGACGACGGTGGACTGCTACGATCTCCAGTACGACGCCGACGCCGGCATCGGGGGAAGCGGGACCGTCGACCTCGACGCCGCGTCGGGGACGAGCCCGCAGGCGTTCGTTCCCGACGGCGTCCCCACAAGCGGCGAGGAGGCCGCGAGCGGCGGCTCCAGCGGCGGGGGCGGCGGCGACGACGGCGGCGACCCCCCCGAGCCGCCGGTCGTCGAGGACTTCGAGCGCTCGGACCCCCTGGCCGACTACGGCGGGGCGACGCACCTCTTCGGCACCACGTCGGGGGCCTACGAGGGTAGCCAGGCGCTGGTCAACGACGGCGGCGACTACGGCAG
>CAYTAG010000271.1:0-4218 GCA_964435625.1 uncultured Halobacteriales archaeon
CCTACGGGACAGCGCCCTGAACGCTGCGCCGTTGGCCTGACTTGGCTATCCCTGCTCGCAGTTCCGTCTACTGGCTGCCCCTTCAAACCAGTTTCGATGTGCCACGTCCGGACGGGCCGCCGGCTGGCGGGTTCCGCGGACGGGCCGGGGTCGGCGCGGGCGCCGACCGGACCGGCGCCGGCGACTCCGACGCCGACCGAACTGGCGAGGGGCGGCCAGCTCATAGCTGGACTGCCTCCTCCAGCTCAGTCGCGCGGTCGTGGAGGGTGTCCACGGCGCGCGTGACTAACTGTTCCACCGGCATGGAGCCGTCGGACTCGACGTGGAAGACGAACGCGTCGTCCACGTCCCGGACTTCCAGCTCCTTGCCGGGGTAGCGGTTCGTCAGGTCGTGGTCGAACGCCTCCGGGGGCACGAGGTCGCCGTCCGTCGCGTCGGGGTCGGCCGCGTGCTCGGCCGCCCGCTCCTCGATGACCCCGCGGAGGACGTGTGACTCCTCGTCGGCGAACTCGCCGCGGTCGCCGACGACCTCGACGGTCTGGAGGTGCCGGTAGCCGACCGCGACGCCGCCCTGGTGTTTGGCGTGTTCGCGGCCGCGGTCGACCACGGCGTCGGCCTCCAGTTCGATCCGCTGGCCCTCCTTCAACTCGATGATGGGGACGTTCTCGTCGGCCGGCCGGACCTGCGGATCGGACGTCTCCAGGTCGCCGGAGTACGCCGTCGCCGGCCCCTCGACGTCGAGCGACAGGGTCACCGCCTCGCCCGCCTCGAACTCCGCGGGTGGGGTCGTCAGCGGGACCAGCCCGAGCCGGAGGCCGATCACTTCGTCGAACATCACCGACGAGTTCTCGACCACGCGGACCTCGTCGATGGCCATCGTCAGGACGTCCGCGATGATCGCCCGGCGGATGCCGTTGGCGAACGCCGGGGTCAGCCCGCGAACCAGAAAGCGGGCCTGGCGGTCGTCGCGTTCGATGAACTCGACGTCGAACTCCCCGCTCATCGTCCTGCGTTCTTGGGCGCTCGGGTGCCGTCGTGCGGGATGGGCGTGACGTCCTCGATGCGGCCGATCTCCAGGCCGGCGCGGGCCAGCGCCCGGATGGTCGCCTGCGCGCCCGGCCCGGGGTTGCCCTGGCGGTTGCCGCCGGGGCCGCGGACGCGGACGTGGACGCCCTCGATGCCGGCCTCCTGGACCTCCTCGGCAACCGTCTCGGCCATCTGCATGGCGGCGTACGGCGAGGCCTCGTCGCGGTTCTGCTTGACGACGGCCCCGCCGGAGGACTTCGCGATGGTCTCGGCGCCGGTCTGGTCGGTGATCGTGATGATCGTGTTGTTGAACGACGCGTGCACGTGGGCGATGCCCCACTTGCTGTCCTGTTCGCTCATTGCTGACCCTCCGCTCGTTCGGGGTGGAGTTCGTCCGCCAGCGGGCTGGTCTCGTCGAAGGCGATGACGGACTCCTCGTCGACCTCGACCTTGTAGGCCGGCCGGGTGACGCGGCTATCCTCGACGGTCACGTGCCCGTGGACGATGAACTGCCGGGCCTGGTCGGTCGAGTTCGCCATCCCCTGTCGGTAGACGACCGTCTGGAGGCGCCGCTCGAGCAGGTCGGTCACGTCCAGCGACAGGACGGCGTCCAGGCCGTCGGCCTCTTCGAGGACGCCGATGCGCTTGAGGTGCGCCAGGAATTCCGAGCCCTCGCGTCCGGCGGCTTCGGCGTCGCCGGCCGCGCGGCCTAGCAGTTCCCGGGCCTCGCGCCGGTACGACCGGAGTTCGGACTGCGCGCGCCACAGTTCCTCCTTGTTCTTCAGGCCGTACCGGCCGATGAGGTCCTGCTCCTCGGCGATGCGTCCACCCTGGTAGGGGTGGTTCGGCGTCTCGTACCGTTTGGTGCTGGTTCCCAGCGGCATCTACTCGCCCTCCCCTTCTTCCTCTTCCATCTCCTCGCGGATCTCCTCGACTTTCACGCCGACGGTCCCCTCGCTGCGGCCGGTCGACTGGGTGCGCTGGCCGCGGACCTTCTGGCCGCGCTGGTGGCGCACGCCCCGGTACGACCGGACCATCTTCATGCGGTTGACGTCGTGCCGGCGGCTCATCTCGAGGTCGTTGCCGGTCTCGTGGGTGGTCTCGCCGGAGTAGAACTCGCGGCGGCGGTTCATCAACCAGTCCGGTACTTCCTCCTCGAAGTCCTCGACGAGGTCGACGATGCGGTCGATCTCGTCGTCCTCGAGTCGACCGAGCGTCGCCGTCCGGTCGACGTCCGCCTCCTGGGCGATCACCCGGGCGGCGCGGCGGCCGACGCCGGCCATCCCGGACAGCGACCGCTCGACGGACTTGGTGCCGTCGAGGTCGGTCTGCCCGATGCGGACGAAGTATCGGAGGTCTTCGTCGTCCTCCTGTGGTTCTTGTTCGCTCATGTGTTCTTGCACTCGCGGTTGTCGGGTGTGATGACGTCGCGGCGGGGATTCGAACCCCGGAGGCTTGACGCCACAGAGTTAGCAACCCTGCGCCTTGGGCCAGACTTGGCTACCGCGACGCGCCGTCACTGTACTGTCGCCCTCCCGGACTCGGGGCCCGCCGCCCCTGCAGCGTAGTCGCGTCTGCAACTACACGAGCCCCAATATAAAAACACAACGGATGCCGGTCGACGCGATCGATCGTCGAAGGCGACCGACCAGCGGCAGGGCCGCCGAGCGCGCGCACCGCCGGTACTATTTTGATTCCCATGTGCGTACGTATTCCAAGGGGAGTGGGTGTGTATGACTGACGAAGATCCGGGCGACCGTTGCGAGGGGTCCGGTTGCAAGGGGAAGGGGACCGAGACGACGGAGGTACAGCTGTCGATAGACGCCGTTCTCGAACTGCTGGCGGACTGGCGGCGCCGCGAACTCCTGGCCCGGCTCATCCGGAGTCCGACGCAGACGACGATAGACCAACTGATCGAACACCTGGCCGAACGGGAGACCGAGGCGAGAAACGAACGGCCGGCGCGGGACAGCATCGAGATCAAACTGCTGCACGTCCACCTGCCGAAGCTGGCGGAAGCCGGCATCGTCGAGTACGACGAACGGAGCAGACAGGTCCGTTACCGCCGGAACGACCGGCTCGAGCGGTGGCTCGAACGCGTCCAGGACGTCTCCGAGGACTGATCGGCCCGACGACCGCGACGTGACCCGATTACGCGCTGGTAATCGACTAACTCCGGAGTTGTCCGAACTTTATCGGGGTGCGGTCACAACCTCCGACCGGGCGGTCGAACCGGCGAACACGGGAAGGACGGCAGGTGCGACCCGTTCGCAGGATCGGTGCAATCGGGTGCACGTTCCGGGGTAACGTCGCGAGCCACGGCCCCCCGAATCCGATTCGTCGACCCGTCGTCTCCCCCGGAGCCGCCGGGTCGCTGCCCTCGATGCTACTGCCCGTTCCGGCCGGTCGACGGTCCCACCGGGGACGGTCAGGCCAGGTACTCCTCGTTGAGTTCCCACTCGCCGTCGTCGTTTTCGACGAGGTACTCCCCGTAGTAGGGGACGCGGTTGGCCACGACTTCCCGGAACGCCTCGCGGATCTCGGGTTTCGTCAACTCGCCCATCGACGCGAGGTCGTCGTTGCGGTTGAGACACCCCTTCAGGTAGCCCTCGTGGGTGACCCGGACCCGGCCGCAGTTCGCACAGAAGGAGGGGTTCTCGACCGGGTCGACGATCTCGACCATCCCGCCGTCGGACGAGTCCGACGAGGTGCCACCCGTTTCACTCGCGGCACCCCCGCCGACCCAGTACCGCCGGCGGTCGTGCATCTCGCGGTGCTCGACCCGGTCGGCGACGTCGGCCAGCCAGTCGTGGACGCGGTCGATGTCGACGTTCCACTCCGGCCGGCCCGCCAGTTCGGGCATGTACTCGATGAGCTGCAACTGGAGGCCGTCGTTCTCGGCGACGTGGTCGACCATCTCCGCGACGTAGCCCTTGGTGTGTTCGAAGACGACCATGTTGAGCTTCACGGGGTCGAGACCGGCGTCGAGGGCGGCCTCGACGCCCTTCAGCACCTCGTCGTAGGCGCCGGACTTCGTGATCGCCGCGAAGTCCTCCGGGTCGAGCGCGTCCTGGGAGACGTTGACCCGATCCAGGCCGGCGTCCACCAGCGCCGCCGCCCGGCCGGGGAGGTACGTCCCGTTGGTCGTCATCGACACCTCCATCGAGTCGGGCGTCCGCTCGATGATCTCCT
>CAYTAG010000272.1:0-4192 GCA_964435625.1 uncultured Halobacteriales archaeon
TCGGCGTCCTCGCGGTGCCAGGCGTACTGCTGGTAGCCCGTGTGGACGAACAGGACGTCCCCCTCGCGGACGTCCGCGACCTCCTCGATCATGTCGCTGGTGTAGACGTCGTAGTCGCCGACCTTCTCGGAAATGTCCGCGATCACGGCGTCGCCGACGAGTTCGGAAAGCGGCATGTCTGCGATGTCCCGGCCGCTGGCGATGAAGTGCTTCTCGCCGTCGAGGTGGGTGCCGGTGTGGTTCATGAACTCGATCTTCTGGCCGTTGACCTTCTCGGTGTCCAGGGACTTCTCGTACCACACCTTCGGGTTGTCGTAGGTCGGCCAGGCCGGGGTTTCGGCGGACCACGGCTGGGTCAGGTCGTGCATCTCGTAGCCGTCGAGCATGCCCCGGACGTGGACGGGAAACCACTTAAACGGCGCGACGCCGGAAGTCGGGGGCTCAGGCCAACCGCGACACGCAGTTCCGGCAGTAGGTGTACTCGGGATCGTTCTGGGTACCACAGTGGTTGCACACGCCGCGGTCCGTTCTGCGGTCGTCGTCCGCGTCCATGCCGTCGGCGCTAGCCGCCGGTCGCCAATAAGGCGGACGGTGGGGACGACGGGGACGGTGGCCCTGCCGTGCCACGATACACCAAGGTATTTATGGACATCCACCGTTACTACGGGGTATCCACTGCCGGGCCGCTTCGGTCCCCGGAATCGCCCGACCGGTCGTGGCTCGCAGCGTCACAGTATTCCATCATGAAACCCACCGCCTTCGAATACCACCGTCCGACGACGGTCGAGGAGGCAGTCGAACTGATCGACGACCACGACGACGCCGAACTGATGGCCGGCAACCAGTCGCTGGGCATCGTGATGGCCAACCGCCTGGCGACCCCGGACCACGTCGTCGACGTCAACCGGATCGACGACCTCGACTACGTCGACGTCGGCGACGACGCCGTCCGGATCGGCGCGATGGTCCGCCACCGGGCCATCGAGCGCTCGGACGTGCTGGCCGAGCACCTCCCCATGCTGCCCGAAGCCGCCGAACAGATCGCCGGCCCGAGCGTCCGCAACCGCGGTACCCTCGGAGGGTCCATCGGCGAGGCCGACCCCGCCGGCAACTACCCCGCGGTCGCGGTCGCGCTGGACGGCACCCTCCACCTCCGCTCGGTCGACGGCGAGCGCGAGGTCCCCGCCGAGGACTACTTCGTCGCGTACATGTTCACCGACCTCCGGGAGAACGAACTCATCGAGTCGCTGTCGATCCCCCGGGACCCCTATCCGCCCGAACGGACGGGCATGGCGTTTCTCGAACTCAAGCGGGCGGCCCAGACCTGGCCGACGCTGTCGGCCGCCGCGGCGGTCCGGGTGGACGACCCCGACGCCGACGACCCGGTGGTCGAACACGCCCGCCTGGCGCTTGCTAACGTCGCCGACGTCCCACTGCGCGTCGAGGCCGCCGAGGACGCGGTGGAGGGCGCTCCCCTCTCGGAGGCCACACTTGCCGACGCCGCCGCCGCGGCGACCGACGCCGCCGACCCCTCCGGCGAGATGCACGCCGACCGAGAGTTCAAGGAGGAGGTGGCCGGCGAGTACGCCCGGCGGGCGCTCCGGACGGCCTACGACCGCGTTCGCGGGGCCGAAACGCCGGGCGGCGAGGGCGACGTCGGGAGGGCCGACGCGTGATCGAGTTCGACGGCGAGTTCGAACTGGATCGTCCGCCCGAGGAACTGTGGGATTACTTCACCGACCCGGACGTCCTGGCGGAGTGCGCGCCCGGCGTCGAGGAGATGACCGTCGTCCAGCCCCACGAGATCGAGACGGTGCTGTCGGTCAAGGTCGGCAGCGTCAACCCCACCTTCGACTGCGACGTGACGGTGACCCGCGCGGAGTTCCCCGAGCAACTGGAGATGGTGGCGACGGGCAACGCCAGCCGCAACGCCTTCGAGGCAGGGGCGACCATGGACCTCCAGGACGACGGCGACGGCGGGACCATGGCCAGCTGGACCGCCCGCGCGGAGGTGTCGGGCCTGCTGGCGAGTCTCGGCCAGCGCGCCCTCGGCGGGGTCACCGAGCGCCTGGTGAACAACTTCTTCGAGGACGTCGAGGAGATGGCCGAGGACGGCGTCCCGGCCGAGTCGAAACTGGAAGGTGCCCCCGAGGAGGAGGTCGACCTGGACGAGGACCTGGTCGAAGGCGAGGAGAGTTGAGCCGTCGTTGCGGATTCGTGGCTACGTGATCCCGTTCTGGCGTTTTCCGTAGGACTCCGTTTGGCCTGCCCAACTTGATTTCTCCGGCGCGCGCGAGCAACGCGCGCGGGGTTCCCGTGAGCCTGCGAACGGGGGCTCGTCAGCGCTTGCCGCTGACGATGGACGACGTGAGCGTCCGGGTGAGCAGCGAGGCCGCGAACCCAAGCCGAACGAGGCGGCTGGGGAGGCGTGGGGTTTCCCCTAGGCGTTGTGTGCCGTCAAATCATGTCTGACCCAGCGAATGCTAGCGGCACGCAACGACTAGGGATCTCCACGCCCTCCCCAGCCGACTGCGTTGCTCGGGGCGCTCACGTCCGTTCGCGCCACCTGCGCTACTCATCCCTCGCGCGCGTTCCTCGCGCGCGCCACAGCACCAGAATTGATCTCCTTCCGTAGACGGAAATTCGGGCGTGACGACCTACTCGTCCTCGACTTCCCGAATCCGCTCGCGCACACGATCAGGCGCGAACGGCAACCGATCCGCCGTCACGCCCAGCGGCTCCAGCGCCCGGTTGATCGAGGTGGCCACGCTGGCGGGCGCGTCGATCATCCCGCCCTCCCCGACGCCCTTCGCACCGGTCTCGGTGAACGGCGAGGGCGTCTCGGTGTGCTCCATCTCGATGGGCGGCACGTTCTCGATGGACGGCAGCAGGTAGTCGAACATCGTGATCGCCTGGGGCTGGCCCGACTCCTGGTCGTAGCCGAACTCCTCCAGCAAGGCGGCGCCGATCCCCTGGGCGATGCCGCCGTGGGCCTGGCCCTCGACGATCATCGGGTTCAGCATCGTCCCGCAGTCCCGGACGGTGTAGAACTTCAGAATCTCCACCTCGCCGGTGTTCGCGTCGACCTCCACGATGGGCGCGTTGGCGCCGAACGCCGCGGTCGGGTAGACGGGGTACTTGCTCCGCAGGGCCTCGTCGAAATCGTCCTCCATCGTCGCCGGGTGCGGGTAGTCGTAGGAGGCGCGGGCAAGGGCGTCCTCGCCGGTGCCGTCGTCCAGTTCGGCCAGATCGGCGAGCGACAGCGTTTCGCCGGCGTCCGCGCGCTCGACGGCCCCGTCGCGGTAGGCGACCGCGCCCTCCTCGACGCCCCAGTGGTCGGCCGCGAGTTCTTCGAGACCTGCCTTCAACTCCTCGCAGGCGCCGACGGTCGCCCCCGAGAGCATCACCGCCATCCGCGAGGCGGCGCTGCCGTACTCCGTGGGCGCCTCGACGCTGTCGAGGTAGTCCACCTCGACGTCGCTCGGGAGGACGCCGAGTTCGTCCGCGACCAGTTGGGAGACGAGCGTCTGGTGGCCCTGCCCCGAACTGTCGGTGGCGAGCCAGGTCCGGACCGTGCCATCGTCCTCCAGCGCGACCCGGAAGTGCTCCGGCAGTTCGTCCACGTCCTCGCGCGGGCGCTCGTCCAGCGCCTCGCGGTCGCTACGCTGGCGGTTCGTCCAGTCCGACCCCGAGACCCCGGGTTCGATTATGACGGCGGGCTGGGTGCCGCGGTACGTGCCCTCCTCGCGCTTTTGCTCGACGACCTCGGGGTCGAGCAGGCCACCTTCGCAGCGCTCGTTCTCGTCGATCATCTCCTCGATCCGCTGGAGGGCGGCGGGGTAGTCCCCGGAGTCGTAGATGTTGTGCGACGGCAGCCTGTAGGGCATCTGGTCCGAAGTGATGAGGTTGCGCCGCCGCAGTTCCGTGGGATCGATCCCCAGTTCGCGGGCCGCCTCGTCGACGATCATCTCCAGGGCGTAGTGGTGGGGGTCGACCCCGAACCCGCGGTAGGCGGTCTGGGCGGTCTTGTTCGTCAGCACGAGGTCGTACTCGTAAGCGACGTCGCCCACGTCGTAGGCGTTGGTGAGGACCGAGAGGGGCTTGAGCACCTGGTTGACGGGGTAGTGCGGGAACGCGCCGAAGTCGTCGACGAACCAGACGTCCAGCCCCCGGAAGGTGCCGTCGTCGTCCA
>CAYTAG010000273.1:0-4171 GCA_964435625.1 uncultured Halobacteriales archaeon
GTCCATCGTCCGCATGATGACGTTGTCGGTGACGTCGCCGTAGTACGCGGCGATGGCGCCGAGGCTCACGCCCATGAGCGTCGAGGCGCCGACGATGATCGTCCCGAACTTCATGGCGTACCAGGCGCCGTACAGCACCCGCGTGAAGACGTCCCGCGCCTGGATGTCCGTGCCGAACAGGTACGCCAGCCGCGGCGACAGGTACTGGGCGTCGCCGTGGCTGCTGAGCCGGGACCCCATGACGGCGTTCAGATCGACGAACAGGCGGGCGTAGACGGCGATCACCACCATGAGGAAGATGATCCCGAGCCCGATGACCGCCAGCCGGTTCGACAACAGCTCCGAGAGGAACGGCGACGCCCGGAGGCGGTCCAGCCGACTGCGTTCGTCGGTCACTGCCCCGCTCATCGTCTCCCTCCCCGGTCGGTGGGCCGGCGACGGTCGGCCGCGTGATCGTGACGGATCATTGTTCGATGCGTGGGTCCAGGTACGAGTAGGTGACGTCGACGCCCAGGTTCACCAGCGTGAACAGGAACGCGAACAGCAACACGGTCCCCTGGACGACCGGGTAGTCGCTGTTGTTGATCGCCTCCACCAGCAGGGTCCCGATGCCGTTGATCGAGAAGACGGTCTCGGTGAGGATGGCGCCGCCCAGCAGCGTCCCGAACTGGATGCCGATGACCGTCACCACGGGGATGAGGGCGTTCCGGAACCCGTGTTTCATGATCGTGATCTTCGCCCCCTGACCCTTCGCCCGGGCGGTCCGCATGTAGTCCTGCCTGATCACCTCCAGCATCGACGACCGCATCATCCGGGAGATCAGCGCCATCGAGTAGATGCCGATCACCGCGACCGGCATGATCATGTGTCTTACTGCTGACGTGAACGCCGCCCAGTCGCCGGCGAGCAGCGTGTCCACGGTGACCATGTGGGTCACCTGGGGGTAGGTGTGGGCGGTGTCGATCCGGCCGAAGGTCGGCAACACGCCGAGCCAGACGCCGAAGACCAGGATGAGCACCGGACCGCTCCAGAAGATCGGGACGCTGATGCCGGTCAGCGCGCCGACCCGCGAGAGGTGGTCGGTCAGCGAGTCCTGCTTGACCGCGCTGAGCACGCCCACCGGGATGCCGAACAGGATGCCCGCCAGCTGACCGTAGAGGGCGAGTTCGAGCGTGACCGGGAAGCGGTTCTTCAGGATCGACATCACCGGCGCGTCCCGCCGGACGGTGTAGGACCTCCCGAGGTCGACGCCGAGTTCCAGGTCCAGGAAGGGGAACTCCGGGGTAGGCCACACCCACACGGGCGAGACGTCCGCGAGGAAGTGGACGTACTGCACGTAGATGGGCTGGTCCAGCCCCAGGCTCGTCCGGACCTGCTCGACGAACGCCTGGGAGGCGCGCCGCCCGGCGATGAGCCTGGCCGGGTCCCCCGGCGCCAGGTGCAACATGCCGAACACGAAGGTGGCGACCCCGATCAGTACGGGGATCAGCAGAAGGATTCGCTTGATGACGAACCGACGCGAAACCATTCGTTCTCCTCTGTCGGCCGCTCCGTGAAAAAGGAACCGTTCTCGGGCGTGACTACTCCAGGGAGACCTGGTTGAGGAACGGGCCGCTGATCGGCGCGATGGTGAACCCGCTCACGCGGCTGTGGACGCCGCGAATCTCGCGGGCGTGGTCGACGAACACCCACGGCGCTTCCTCGTGGGCGATCCGGGAGGCCTGTTCGTAGTTGCTGATGCGGGCGTCCTCGTCGTAGGTCGTCTGGGCCTCGGTGACGAGGTTGGTGTACTCCTCGTTGGCCCATCCGGCGACGTTCAGCGTGTTGAACCCGTCGGCGTCGAAGTTGACCCAGTCCTGCCCGTCGGGAATCTCCGCGCCCGGCGTCAGCAGGGCGTAGAAGAAGTTGTCCGGGTCGGCGTTGTCGGTCATCCAGCCCAGGAAGCAGGCGTCGTGCTGGCCCTGCTCCGTGTACTCGATGAACGCGTTGAACTCCATCTGCTGGATGGTGACGCTGATGCCGATGTCCTCGAGGTTGGACTTGACTGACTCCGCGGCCGAGACCGGCGACGGGTTGTACGTCCGCGGGTTCTGGAACGTCGCCAGTTCCATCTCGAAGCCGTCGCCGTAGCCGGCGTCCTCCAGCAGCGACTGGGCCTCGTCGGAGTCGTAGGGGTACGGGTCGAGGTCGCCGTTGTAGCCGGCCATGTTCTCCGGCACGGGCTGGCTCGCCTGCACCGCGAGGCCGCTGTAGATGTTCTCGACGATGGTCTGGGTGTCGATGGCGTAGTTCATCGCCTGCCGGACGGCCTTCTCACGGAACGGCTCCTTGCGCGCCATGTTCAGCGCCATGTACCCGACGTTGATGCCCGGCGTCGTCACCAGCTCGGCGTCACCGGCGTTGTCGACGGTGTCGGTCGTCTGGGCGTCCAGGCCGTCGATGATGTCGACCTCGCCGGCGTTGAGCGCGCTGGCACGGGAGGAGTTCTCCTGGATCTCCGAGAAGACGACCTCGTCGACGTTCGGCGTGTCGCCCCAGTAGTCGTCGTAGGCGGTCAGCCGGATCTGGGCGTCGGACTCGTTCCACTCCTCGAACTGGAACGGGCCGGTGCCGACGGGGTTGTTCCGGAGCGGGTCCTCGCTCTCGATGGCCGACTTCGAGAGCATCGCGAACGCGAACACCGCCAGGTTCCGCAGCATCGGCGCGTGCTGTTTCGACAGTTCGAGGGTGACCTGGTAGTCGCCGTCCACCGAGACGTTCTCGACCGACGACAGCAGGTACGGCCCGTAGTACGACTGGTTGTCGGTCCCGACGAAGTTCTCGTAGCCCTCGTCGATGAACCGCCGGTAGGTCGCCTCGAAGTCCTCGGCGGTGAACTCCTCGCCGTTGTGGAACTCCGCGCCCTCGCGGAACGTCAGGGTCGCCTGGGTCCCGCTGAGTTCGTACTCGCTGGCCAGCCCCTCCGTCAGCGTCGTCTCGCCCGCACTGAAGTGGATGGTCTGGTCGTACATCTGCTGGATGACCTTGGCGTCCTCGCCCGAGGAGGTCGCCTGCGGGTCCAGCGTCCCCGAGTCGTTGCCGCGGGCGTAGGTGAGGGTACCGCCGCCCTCCTCCTCACCGTCGCCAGTGAGGCAACCCGCCATGGTCATCGTCGCCGCCGTCGCGGCTCCCGCCGCTTTCATGAAACTCCGCCGCTGCACTTGCTGATCGTGCGCCATGGTTGGACTGTTACCAGGGTGGGGTATAAGTATAACGAAGAACCAATACGGTTCCGCTACGGCCCGTTTCCGCAGTAAAGCGGTCGCGGCGGCCCCGCTCGTGACAGCCGGCTGTCAGCCGTCGTCGACGAGGTGACAGGCCGCGGGGTGGTCGCTCTCGCCCAGTTCGGGGTGCTCGCGCTCGCAGACGCTCTCGAAGCGCTCGACGAGCACGCGCTCGGCCCCCTCCCAGTCGTCGTCGGCCAGGTACTCGCCGGCGGTCTCCACGGTCTCCGCGACCTCGCCGGACGGCGGCGTGGTGAAGAACTCCGCGATCAGTTCGTCGACGAAGCGGTCCGTTCCCCCGGCGCCGAGGGCGACCTCCTGGTCCGCCTGCGCGCCGCCGTCGGCCACCGCCTCGGCCGTGGACTCGTCGGCGGCTCGCGCCCGCACGGCGTCGACGTCGATGGACCGGCTCTCGACCCGCTGGCGGAGGTTCATCGCCTCGCGGAAGGTCCGCTGGTCGACGTCGAGGTCCTCCGGCGGGATCACCTTCGGGCACCGCGTCCGGAACCGGCAGCCGGAGGGCGGGTCGATGGGGCTGGGGACGTCGCCCTCGAGGATGACGCGGTCGTCGTCGCTGGCGGTGGGATCCGGCTCCGGGATCGCCGACAGCAGCGCCCGCGTGTAGGGGTGTCTCGGGTCGGCGAACAGTTCGTCGGTCTCGGCGACCTCGACGATCTCCCCCAGGTACATCACCGCGACGCGGTCGCTGACGTGCCTCACGACCGAGAGGTCGTGGGCGATGAACAGGTACGTCAGGCCGAACTCCTCCTGGAGGTCGCTCATCAGGTTGAGGATCTGGGCCTGGACGGAGACGTCCAGCGCGCTCACCGGTTCGTCGGCGACGATGAAGTCCGGGTCGACCGCCAGCGCCCGCGCGATGCCGACCCGCTGGCGCTGGCCGCCGGACA
>CAYTAG010000274.1:0-4169 GCA_964435625.1 uncultured Halobacteriales archaeon
CTCGCGCTCCTCGGTCCCGACGGTCTCGGTCAGCGTGTTCCCCGAGAGCTTCCGGTGGCCCTCTTCCGTGGCGATAACGACGATGGGGTCCCCGGTGAACGTCGATTCGGGGGCGCTCTGGAGGTAGTCGTTGGTGGCCGCGAAGTAGTGCAACGCGCGGGGGACGTCGCTGAACACGTACCGCGTCGACCACTCGTCGTCCCCCGGAGCGCGGTACTCCGTCCGGTAGGTCTCGTCCGGGCGGTCGCTGTCGGCCACGCGCCACGCGACGCCGACCCCGTCGGCGCGGACCGACCCGTCCAGTGGCAGGGGCCGGCGCATCGTCGGCGCGCCCATCCCGACGTCGACCACGTACCGCCGGTCCAGTCCGACGACGTTGGTGTGATGGTTCGCCGGCGGACGCGCCCCATCGTCACCGACTATCCGCGCGGCGACGCGGTCGACGTCGTACCCCAGTTCGGCCAACAGCCAGTGGAACAGGCCGTTGAGTTCGAAGCAGTAACCGCCCCGCTCGCGCTCGACGACCTTCTCGTAGAGGCGGCCCACCGAGAGGACGACGCCCTCGCCCTCCGCATCACCGTCGGGGTCGCCGACGATGGCCAGGTTCTCGAACGGCACGGCAGTGACGTGGGCGCGCTGGATGCGCGCCAGCGTCTCCAGGTCGGGGGTCCCGACGGTCCCCGGATCGACGCCGATGCGCTCCAGGTACGCGTCAGCGTCGAGTTGGCCGTACGCCCCGGCGTCGAGTCGGCCGCGTGAATCCCGGTCCGACCCGGGAGCGGCGTCACCGGCGCAAGCGGCCCGGCCGGACGATTCCCGTGGCATCGTTGGTATCGACGACGCCCCGGCCCTTCACTGTATCCCGTAGCTCGTTTTTGTATCCGAATTGATGGTTCGGCAGGCGTGCGTATCCCGCAACCAGTCGGTCGGTATCGGGACGTTTACCACGACGGAAACAGTTGCGAAGAGACGTGAACCGAGCACTCGCTGTCGTGGAGGGCACCGACGCCGCGAAGGACCTGGTGTGGGACGCCGGCGAACTGGCCGCCGCCGTCGGTGCGGAACTGGTGCTGGTCCACGTCACCACGGAGGAGGAGTACGACGACCGCCGCGAGGAACTGGAGTCGATCCCCCGTCGGGAGACCCAGTACAGCATCGGCCAGGCGCTCGACGGCGCCCGGCAGTTCGCCCGCGACGTCGGCCGCGAGGTGCTGGCGGACCTCGACGTCGAGTACCAGGCCGTCGGCCGCGTGGGCGACGCCCGCGAGGAGATCCTGACGGTCGCCGCCGAGCACGACTGCGACCACGTCTTCGTCGCCGGCCGCAAGCGCTCGCCGACGGGCAAGGCCGTCTTCGGCGACCATACCCAGCAGATCATCCTCGACTTCGACGGCCCGGTCACCGTCGTCACCGTCTGAGGGATCCGCCTGCGCGACGCGCGGATCACTCGCGTTCGCGGTCACCGTCACCTCGCCGTCGCGCTGTGGACCGACGCCGCCACCTCGCGAGGACGCCGACCGGCACGAGTAGCGTCGACTACGGCCCCATCAGCCTGCCGGTCGGACTGCCGACCGGGTGGCAACGTCGGCGGCCCACGCGCGGCCGGCCGCCGGTCCGAACGCTGCCCCGTCCACGGTCGGTCCGGTCCTAGCTCCGTCGACCGTCGATGGAGCGGCGGGCGTCGGGGACGCTGCCGGGGCCGCGACCGCACCGGTCCGGGCACCGTCCCCGTCGACCGTCACGGTCACGCCGCGGTGATCGGCCGTCGCCGAGGTGCCGGCGACGAAGTCCGAGTCGCCGACGAACACGACGACCGTCTCCTCGCCGGTGCGTCGGACGTCGTAGGCGACGCCGTCCTCGCGCCAGCGGCCGTTCCGCCGGTCGCCGGTGGCCCGGTCGAGGAAGTCCCGCTTCGCGGCCAGGAACTCCTCGGCGTCTTCCGGGGTGTCCCAGGACAGCACCCAGGCGTAGTTCGGTTCGCCGTCGCCGTCCTCGAAGACGACCAGTTCGTCGTTGCCCCAGCCCGCGGCCGCGTCGGCCGCCCGGTCGAGGTCGAGCTGGCCCTCCAGGACGATCCGCACGAACAGTTCGCCCTTCGTCCGGCGGTCGTCGACCCGGTAGTCGTCGCCGAGGCCCTCGACGGTCACCGGCAGTTCCGGCGGCAGTTCCTCGTCGGGGCCGTAGCCGTGGATGAGTTGCTCGGTCGTCTGCGGCGGATCGTCGTAAACCTCGTCCAGTTGCTCGACGGAGTCGACCCGCTGGTCGGCGTAGCGGTAGCCGAAGTGATAGTGTGCCAGGACGAACGCACCGAGTTCGGTGACGTTGCGGCGCCGCTCGGCCCACGTCGGCGGCTCGGTCGACTCCTCGATGTACTCGGCCGCGTAGCGGTTCTCGGCGTACGTGGCGGCGCCCTCGATGATGGCCAGTTCCAGCAGGTCCTCGTCGGCGCCGAACCCGCTGACGCCCCGGTCGACCCGCGTGGGCACGTTCTCGTCGAACTGGATGACGTGGGCCATCTCGTGGGCAAGCACCTGCTCGCGCATGGCGGACGTCTCGACCACGTCCGTGTAGAGGACGATCTGCTGGCCCTGCGCGTACGCCGCCGGGCCGGTGTCGCCCGCCTGCGGTTCGATGCCCATGTGTTCCTCGAAGGGCGTCGGCGAGTAACTCTCGGCCGACGCCGGCCGCTCGCGCAGGTCGACGGTCGCCCTCGGGAGTTCCGAACCCTCCTTGCCGTGCATCTCGCCCACCCTGCCGTACACCGTCGTCGCGTTGAACGACAGTTCGTCGCCCGTGACGGAGACCGTCCCGCCCTCCGACAGGACGGCCGTCGACGCGGTCGACGGCTCGTCGAGTACCCCGACGCCGCCGATCACAAGCAGCATCGCGAGCACCACCGCCGCCCAGTCCCGGTCGCGCATGTGCCAGTCTCGTGGCCGAAGTGACATTAGTATTCGGGGCCGCGACGGTTCGACTGCTCGATCCGGCGTCCCCCGGATCGGGGTAGCCAGGCGGCTGCCGGACGGGTCGTCAGTCCTCGACGGTCACCGTGATCTCGCCGTCGCCGCCCTCGGCGGTCGCGTTCTCGACGAAGCCACGGTCGCCGGCGAACAGCACGACGCTCTCGTCGCTGACCCGCACCAGCCGGTAGGCGTCCCCGTCGTTCGTCCAGAGGTCGCCCTCGGCCGTGGCGTGGCCGTCGAGGAAGTCCCGCATGGCGGCCTCGAACGCGTCGACGTCCTCGGCGGTGTCCCACCGGAGCGTCCAGGCGTACCCCCTGTCGACGCCGTTCTGGACGGTCACGACCTCGTCGTTGCCCCAGCCCGCGGCCGCGTCGGCGGCGCGGTCCAGGTCGAGTTCGCCCTCCAGGATGATCCGGGTGTACAGTTCGCCTTTGGTGGCGCTGGAGACCTCGTACCAGCCCGACTCGCCCGTCTCGACCGCGACGTCCAGGTCCCGCGGCATATCGTCGGTGTTGTGGATGAGCTGCTCGGTCGTCTGGGGCGGATCGTCGTAGATCTCCGAGAGGCCCTCCACGGAGTCGGCCCGCTGGGTGACGTACCGCTGGCCGAAGACGTACGGCGCGATGAGGTAGGCGCCGTACTGGGTGCGGTTCGCCCGCACGACCGTCCAGTTGGTCACCCGCTGGTTGGCGTCCATGTGTTCGACGGCGTACCGGCTCTCGGCGTAGGTGGCGCTCCCCTCCACCACGGCGGTGTAGACGAAGTTCGGGTTTCCGACCAGTTCGAGGTTGTCCGCGATCCGGTTCTGGGCGCCCGTGTGCGCCTGGAGCACGTGGGTGAACTCGTGGGCCAGCACCTGCTCGCGCTGGGACGCGTTGCGGATGGGGTCGGTGTACAGCCACACGTCGGTCCCGCGGGCCAGCCCCGCCACGCCCGTGTCGGGGGCGACCGGTTCCATGCCCATCACCGCGTCGAACGGCCCGGGTTCGGCGAGGCCGCCCTCGCCGTAGCTGTCCTCGACGTGGACGGTCGTCGACGGCGCCTCCTCCAGGGTCAGCCCGTGCATCCGGACGACCCGCAGGTAGATCTGGGCCACGTCCACCGACAGTTCGTCGTCCCCTTCCTCGACGGTCACCTTCTCGGAGGGATCGACCGACGGTTCGGGGGTCGGCGTCGGCGTCGGCGACGGGGTCGGCGTCGGCGTCG
>CAYTAG010000275.1:0-4154 GCA_964435625.1 uncultured Halobacteriales archaeon
CCGGACGTGATGATCGTCAAGAAGCGCCGGCGCAAGTGGGAGGACCTCTACGTCCGCGAGGAACAGGTCGACGGCGTCTCGATGGAGGGAGGCGCCTGGGACAAACTCAAGCAATCCGTGTACCCGTACTACAAGCGATAAACAATGTCATCGGACAAGTACCCCGAGGAGACGGACCGCCGCCGCTTCGTGAAAGGCGTCGTCGGTGGCTCGGCGCTGGCCGGCGCCGGTGCGGCCGGCGTCTCGACGGTCAACAGCCTGACAAACCCGACGGGCGTCGGGGGCGGCGTCACGGAGTTCTACGGCATCGAACTGCTGTCGGGCCCCGCGCCGCGGGGGATGCCCCAGATTCCGGTCGAAATAGACGACGAGGGCTACCTCCGGGGGGTGTACCCCGAAGAAGAGGAGATGGACATCGCCGGCGTCACCTACCAGCCGGAGTGGTTCCAGTACTGCGGCGTCCAGACGTACCCGGGCGTCCAACCCGGTGGGGACTTCGACAACTACTTCCGGTACGCCCAGAACGTGCCCTACGACTGGCAGAACGAGTCGGTCGAACCGGGCGACCGGATGCACGTCGACGACTTCTCGGACTACGAGACCTGGGGCAACGAGATCGGCGACGAGGGCATCGGCAAGCCGGGGCGCGGTAGCTGGCGGTCCCAGGGGCTGTCGCCCCAGGAGACGATGCCCATCGAGGTGATCCGCAGCGAGCGCATCGAGGAGATGGCCTCCGAGAGCGACTGGCTGTCCGCCAGCACCGCACAGGGCTTCGTCGCGTACCTCGACAAATGTACGCACTTCTGTTGCGTGCCGGGGTTCAAGCACACGGGCCAGAGCGAGCAGTACGACGCGGGCAACAACGTCTTCTGCCCGTGCCACCAGTCGATCTACGACCCGTTCTCGGTTCTGCGGCAGTCGTTCGTCGCCCTGCCGCGGCCGGAAGGTGGCGGCGGTGGCGACGGTGGCGGCGGCAACGGAGGTGGTGGCGGTGGCAATTGAGCCGTCCGACGAGTTCGACCACGTCGGCTGGATGGAGGAGAAAGAGCTCACGCCGGTCGAGAAGGGCTACCTGTTCGTGCTCGTCTGGCTGGACAAGCGGTTCCGCATCGTCGACTACCTCGAACAGCTGGAGACGATGTACTACCGCATCAACCTCCAGATGCCCAAGAGCCACACCGAGCAGTACAACCTCGACAACAAGTTCTGGTACTGGTACCCGCTGTACGCGCTCGGGTCGTTCTCGGCCATCGCGTACCTCGTAGCGGCGCTGTCGGGAGCCTTGCTCGGGTTCTACTACTCCCCGTCGACCGCCGCGGGCGCATGTAACGTCTCGAACGCGTCAGTCGCGTACTGTACCATCGCGGGCATCATGACCGACGTGAACTTCGGGTTCATGCTGCGGTCGATCCACTTCTGGTCGGCCCAGGTGATGACCGCGGCGGTGTTCCTGCACATGCTGCGGGTGTACTTCACCGGCGCCTACAAGGAACCGCGGGAGCTGAACTGGCTGATCGGCGTCGTCCTGATCAGCCTGACGATGGGCTTCGGGTACACCGGTTACCTGCTCCCCTGGGACCAGCTGTCGTTCTGGGCCGGCCAGATCGGCCTGGAGATGGCGCTGTCGATCCCGCTGGCCGGCGAGTGGGTCGCCCAGCTGGTGTTCGGCGGGTTCCGGCTGACCCAGTCGACGCTGCAGCGGATGTACATCCTGCACGTGTTCCTGCTCCCGTTCATCGTAACGGCGCTCATCGCCATCCACATCGCCATCGTGTGGGTGCAGGGCATCGCTGAACCCCACTAACAATGACAGAGGACAACGAACCACGGACCGACGGCAGCGGCACAGGAATCGTCCCGCCGGACGACGAGACGCCGTCGTGGCGCGAGCGCAAGGAGCGCCGGCAGGGACTCGCACGACTCACCTACGAGTACTTCGAGCGCGCCCGCTACGAGGACCAGACGCTGCGCGAGGAATCCAGTTACGTCGAACGGGACGTGCTCGGGTTCCCCGCGTGGCCCCACGAGACCATCAGGAACCTCGCGCTGACGAGTTTCCTCGTCGGCATGCTCATCATCCTGGCGGCGACGATGCCCCGGCACATCGAACCGGCCGCCGACTCTAGCACGACGCCGGCGATCATCCTGCCGGACTGGTATCTCTACTGGTCGTTCGGGCTGTTGAAGCTGGAGGCGCTGAACCCCGAACTGGCGATCCTGGGCGGCGAACGGCTGATGAAACACCGGACCTACGGCGTCCTGGCGAACCTGGTCATCGTCGGCGCCATCGCCATCGTCCCGTTCCTCAACAAGGGCAGCGCCCGCCGGCCGGTCGAGGAGCCGTTCTGGGCGTCCGTGGGCGTGTTCGGCGCCGTGTTCGCGTTCACCATCTCGGCGTACTCCGTCAACAACCTCATCCCGATGGGCCGGAACCTCCTGCTGGACCTGACGTTCCTGTTGCCGGTCGTCTGCGGGATCATCGCCTACGCCGCGCTGAAGGCGATGCGGGAGGGGTACATGTTCGAGTTGAACCGCCGGTACTACCGCCTGCGGCCGCCCCGGTAGGATGGTCGACGGCGGCGACCGGCACACCGATTCGGCGTCCGACGAAGTGGCCGACGGGGTGGGCCAGGGCGATCCCGACGACGGGTCGGGCCGCGAGGTCGTCGTCCCGGACCGCCTGTACAAGACGGTCGCGGTCTTCTCGACGCTGGTCGCAATCGTCAGCGTCGTCCTCGGCTTCTGGTTTCTGAGCGCCGCGGGAACCGTCGTCCGGAACCCCACCGGTTCGCTGTTCGTGGGCCTGCTCCGGGCCGTCGGCGTTCCCTTCTCCGCGATGGAACCGTACCTGTCGGTGCTCGCGCTGGTCCTCGGGCTGGTCGGGCTGGTGCTGGTGGCCGGCGGCGGCTGGGTGTTCGCCATGGGCTCGCGGTTCCGGACCGAGGGAATGGCAAAGCCTAAAGACGAGGCCGACGAAGGTTCGGGCGATGGCTGACGAGTTCGTCAAGGGACTGGGCATCGCGGTCACCGCCGGCCTGGGTTGGATGATCCTCTCGGCGTGGTACAACACGCCGACGTTCAACAGCAACCGGCAGATGCTCCACCCCCCGCCGGAGAACCTGGACATCTACGGCCAGATGGCGATGGTCCTCCGGGACGCACTGCTGGTGTTTCTCGTCCTGGGCGTACTGACCTTCTGGATCTTCATCCCGGCGGTCCGCGAGGCCCGCGCCGCGCGGAGCTAACGGGGCCGCCGACTCCCGTCGTAAACGGTCGAGAAGTACAGCAGTAGGGGTATCTACATTCCCATGTCCGCCGCTTCGTCGGGCACCGGCAGTTCTCGCGGCGAGACGCCGAGCAACTCCGCGGCGTGGTCCAGCGCCATCTCGAAGCCGTAGTACCGCTCCAGTTCGTCGCCCCCCACCGCCGGCCGGACCTTGAGCATCGCGTACCCCTCGCGGTTCTGGGCGACGACGGCAGTACGGCCGTCGCGTTCGAACGCCAATCGCCGTTCGGCCTCGGTTTCCGAATACCGGGCGACGACGCCGTCGGCCTCCGCCCGCGCGTCGGTCATGGGCGGATCTGTGGCGCGAACCCGCTCGTATCTATCGGTTCCCGCCCGGTTCGAACGCGCCGGTCGAGTCGGCGGCGACACCGGGGGACGCGGCGCGCGCTCCCGAAACGGTGTTGATCCCGGGCGCCGAGGGAGCGATCATGGCCAGATGGCTCCAGAGCGGCGTCCGCCGGGACGTCTGCGTCGTCCTGTACGGTGCCGAGGAGTTGCGACTCGAGGAACTCAAGACCCGGCTCCAGCAGCATTACGACGAGCGACTCGAACCGGAGCGGTTCCGCCGGCGGGTCGAGAAACTGGTCGACGCCGGCCACGTGCAGCGCCGGACCGAGGGCATCCACGACGTCTACTTGCTGACGGAGGCAGGCGAGGAGGCGCTGGAGGCGCACGTCGAGTGGATGCAGGAGGAGACGGGGCTGTAGGGCCGACGCTCAGTCCAGCAACTGGTCGGCGATGGTGTTCCGGAGGACCTCGCTGGTGCCCTCGTAGATCTCGTTGAGTTTGGCGTCGCGGTAGAACCGCTCGGCGGGGAAGTCCTTCGTGTAGCCGTAGCCGCCGTGGATCTGGATGCCCTCGTTGGCGA